>NZ_JBHSLC010000023.1:0-146228 GCF_042657465.1 Azospirillum himalayense
CATGGCCGGGTAGCTAAGTATGGACGGGATAACCGCTGAAAGCATCTAAGCGGGAAACCCACCTCTAAACCAGAACTCCCTTGAGAGCCGTGACAGACCACCACGTCGATAGGAGGCATGTGGACGGGCGGCAACGCCTGAAGCTGAGCCTTACTAATCGCTCGATCGGCTTGATCCTTCATGAACGTCGCGTGCAGCGGCAAACCGCTCATGCGCTCGGAAAATGCATCCTCACATTCTCGACTTTACGCACGACCCATACGAAAAGGGCGCCCGCAACGATGCGGGCGCCCTTTTCGTTTTGACCGAGTTGCCGTTTGCGAAACCGTTTATCCGCCGAGATCCTTGAAGCCCATATCGCTGTCGGCGGCGGTGACGAACCAGTTCTTCGGATCGCCGATCAGCGGAGTCAGTTCCGGACGGTCGGCCGCGGGGCGGGCCATCATCCGGGTCGGCTGGCGCAGACCGTTCTTCAGGCAGAGGAAGCCCATCATCGACAGGGGACGGGCGGCCTGTGCGTTCAACGTGCGGCAGACCAGGGCGGCCAACCGGTCCCGCCGGGCGCGCTCGACCAGAAGGGCGAAGGCGGGCATCAGCCAGCCCGGACGGGCCAGATAATCGCAGACCACCCCGACGCTCTCGCCGCGCCAGCGGTCCACCCGCAGAACCACATAGGCCATCACCGTGTCGCGGCGCATGACGAGGAAGCGGCGGTGCCGCGCCGCGTTCGGGATCTTGTCGAAGCGCCACTGGAGATAGGCGTGGTCGCGCCGGGCGGCGCACAGATGCTGCGGCGCTGCGGCCTCCCACAGCCCGTCCATGCGCTCGTCGAAGCGGTCGACCTCGACCAGCCGGGCGCCGAAGGTCCGGGCGGCCGCGTGGCCGACCAGCGAGGCGGCGCTCATCGCCGGCTTTCCCAGCCGCGCCATGAGGCGGGCCAGCCCGCCGTCGTAGGGGCTGACGCGCAGGCAGCGCGGCGGATCGATCACGCGCAGATAGGTCGGGATGTTCCCGAGATCGAGCCAGCCCGCCCGCTTGTAGGACTTGTAGGCGGCGTCGGTCATCGACAGGGAGACGCTCACCTCGCTGGCGGCGGCGTGGGTCTCCGACAGGCCCGGCCCGACGCCGCGCAGCCGCCATTCCGGGGCGACCATCAGGTCGACCGCCCAGGAGGCGCGGCGCATCCGCTGCCCCACCTTCAGCGCGAAGGGAATGCCCGCCTGCTGGCCGACGATCCCCCCGTTCCGCTTGCAGACCCAGAGCTGCATCCCCTCCGGATCGGGGGTCGGCGGCTCCTCGAACAGCCAATTGAAATGGGTGTCGTCCAGCAGCGAGGAGTCCGCGCCGAAGTGGTCGCGCTGGAAGGACTCCAGCGCGACACGATCCTCGGACATGAACCGTTCCACACCCCGCTGAAGCCAGGGCATTGCGGTCATGCGTCGCTCCCATCCACCTCGACCGGCTGCACCAGCGCGGCGTTGCGCAGGATGCGGCCCGACGTGCGGCGCTTCAGGACGATGTCCTTGTAGACACGGCGGACCTGCTCGACCGACAGGTTGAGGGCGCGGGCCGCCTCGTCCTCCGGCACGCCGCGGCCGTAGGCGCAGAGCGCCAGGTCCAGCTTGTCGTAGGGGATGGCGTAGTAGAACTCCTCCTGCGACTGCGGCAGGGTGTAGGTGTCGGTGCTCGGCGACTGGCTCTGGATGTCGTCCGGCAGGCCGAGATAGGCGGCCATCTGGTAGACCTGGGTCTTGAACAGGTGGGCGATCGGCTTCAGGTCGGCCAGACCGTCGCCGCCGCGCACGAAGAAGCCCAGCTCATACTCCAGCCGGTTCGGCGTGCCGAGGACCGCGTAGTTCAGCCGGTCGGCGTGGGTGTATTCCATCGTCTTGCGGACGCGCTGCTTCAGGTTGGTGGCGGCGACCACCGACAGATAGACGTCCACCGGCATGCGGCTGGTCTGGCGGTCGCCCTCCGGCGATTCCACCGTCATGGTGAAGTAGTTGACGCGGTCGGCGTCGAGCAGGCCGGCGGCCAGGCCGATCTTCTGCTTCCAACCCGGACCGTATTCCGGGAAGAGGCGGCGGATGGCGCTGTCGCGGCGGTCGTAGCAGCCGAGCGCGGTCAGCGGAGCGGTAAGGTTCTCCATGATCGGCTCGATGCCCAGGCTCTCGCAGAGCAACCGGCCCCGGCGGGTGCTGTCGGGCGAGGATTCCTTCTCCGGCATCAGGATGGCCAGGACGCGCTCCGGCCCAAGCGCGCGGACGGCCAACGCCGCGCAGACCGAGCTGTCGATGCCGCCGGACACGCCGAGCACGATGCCCTGGCGCTTCAGGTCGTGGGCGACGGTGCGCTGGATGAACTGTTCGATCTCCCGGGCCGCGGCCGCGCAGTCGAGCGAGAGGGCGTTGGCGTCGAAGGGATGCAGGGCGTTCAGCATGGTGTCGGTTTTCCCGGTTGGCGTTGTTGCATCGACTGTGGAAGGGGACTGTAAGACGGACTGTGCCTTGGGGACCGCGCCGGGCCGCCGGATCAGGCGGCGGCGGCGCTGTCCAAATGCTCTTCGAGAATGTGGATGGGAGCGGCGTCCAAGCGGGCGCGGAGCGTCGAGGCCCGGCCCGGAAGCTCGTCCAGCACGTTCCGGGCGAGCATCTGGAGGGTGAGAACGCCGACCAGGGCCATCTCCTCGCGCTCGCCGGCCATGCGGCCGTCGGTGCGATGGGCCTTGGCGGCGAGGGCAGCGACGCCGGCGGCATCGACCAGCCCGTAGCGGTTCAGCGACTCCTCGGACAAAAGGTCCCGGACATAGGCCGGGGCCTGGGCGCCGAAGAGGGCGGTGGTCATCGGGGCGCGGTAGGGGCGCTTCGGGCGGTGGAAGATCTCCGCCGGCAGCAGGCGCGAGGCGACGCGGCGCAGCGCCAGCTTGTCGCGCAGCCCCAGCATCTTGACCCGGTCGGGGAGGGCGGCGCAGAGGTCGTCCACCTCCGGATCGAGGAAGGGGTAGCGGACCTCGATGCTGTTGGCCATCGCCACCCGGTCGCCCTGGCTGGTCAGCAGGTAGGGCGACATGAAGGCGGCAATCTCCGTCCACTGGGTGCGGGCGAGCGGGCTCCAGCGCGACCAGCCGGCGGGCAGATGGGCGGCGACGGTCTCGTCGAAGGCCTGCGCGTTGGCGGCGGAGCGCACGTCGGGGGCCAGCAGGCGCTGGGTCCAGGCGGTGTTCTGCCAGCGGATGCGGTGGGCGTAGAAGGGATCGTCCGTCTCCGTCATGCCGCGCTTCCAGAAGGCCTGCCAGAGCGGGCTGTCCTTCTGGCCGCTGGTGGCGGCGTAGGGATGGATGCGGCTGAGCAGCTTCGGCCGCGCCGCGGAGTGCGGCTGCCGCGCCCAGAAGCGGCGGACCTTGTCCTCCTTGAAGATGTCGTAGCCGGCCAGCCACTCGTCGGCGCCCTCGCCGGACAGCACGACGCGGATGCCGCTGTCGCGGACAAGGCGGGACAGCAGGAAGAGCGGCGCCGGGGCGGTGCGGACCAGCGGCGATTCGCCGTGCCAGATCACGTCGGGCAGGGCGGCCTGGATGTCCTCCGCCGTGCAGAGGATGTCGTGATGCTCCGTCCCGACATGGCCGGCGACCAGCCGCTGCTGCGGCGTCTCGTCGAAGGCGTTGTCGGCGAAGCGCACGCCGAAGCTGTGCATCTGCGTGGTGTCGAGCTTGCGGGCCAGCGCCGCGATCACCGAGCTGTCCAGGCCGCCGCTGATGTATACGCCCACCGGCACGTCGGCGCGCAGCCGCAGGCGGATGGCGTCGAGCAGCTTCTCCTCCAGCCGGTCCGCCGCCTCGTCCAGCGTGATGCCGGACAGGGCGGGATCGCCGGCCATGTCCGGCTCCCAATAGCGGGCCTCGTGCAGGCGCAGGTCGGCGTCGATGCGGATGGCGGTGGCGGGCGGTACGCTCTGCACCCCGGCGAAGACGCTGCCCTGGGGGGCGACGCTCCAATGAGTGAAGACCTGGGCGAGCCGGGCGGCGTCGAAGCGCGGCTCGATGCGGCCGCCGCCGAACAGGGCCTTGGCCTCCGACGCGAAGGCGAGGTGGTCGCCGCTGCGGGCGTAGAACAGCGGCAGGATGCCCAGCCGGTCGCGGACCAGCCACAGCTCGCGCTTCACCGCGTCCCACAGGCTGATGGCGAACTGGCCGTTCAGCTTGGCCCAGGCGGCGGGGCCGTACTCCTCGAAGGCGTGGACGATCACCTCGGTGTCGGTGCGGGTGTAGAAACGGTGCCCGCGCGCCTCCAGGTCACGCCGCAGCTCGACGTGGTTGAAGATCTCGCCGTTGAAGGTGATCCACAGCGTCCGTTCCTCGTTGTGGATCGGCTGGAAGCCGCCGGCCAGACCGACGATGCTGAGGCGCGCGTGGGCGAGCCCGATCCGCCCATCGCGGTAGAAGCCGTAGCCGTCCGGGCCGCGATGCCCGATCATGGCGATCATGCGCTTCAGTTCGTCGAGTCCGGCGGGCTCGGCACGCGGCCCGGCGAGAACTCCGGCGACACCACACATCGCACGTTCTCCTGTGTGTTGAAGGCCAGCGGAAAAGGATCAGGCGGAAAAGGGTCAGGCGGTTTCGGCGAGCATCGCGCGCTTGATCTTGCCGGACTCGGTCTTCGGCAACTCGTCGCGGATCTCGATGAATTTGGGCACCAGATGGCTTTCCAGGCGGCCCCGGCAGTGCTGGCGGATCGCCATCTCGGTCAGGGTGGCGCCGGGGCGGACGACCAGATAGGCCTTCACCGCCATGCCGTCGGCGGAGTCGGGCACGCCGAGAACGGCGGCCTCGACAACGGCTTCCAGCTCGTAGAGGGCGTTCTCGACCTCCTTGGGGCTGACCTTCTCGCCGCGGCACTTGAACACGTCGTCCTTGCGGCTGACGAAGTAGAGGCAGCCGTCGGCGTCCATGGTGAAGAGGTCGCCGGTGTAGAGCAGGGTCTCGCCCTGCGGCCCGCTGCGCAGGCGCTTGGCGGTTTCCTCCGGACGGTTCCAGTAGCCGCGCATCACGTTGGCGCCGCGGACCACCAGCTCGCCGACCTCGCCGGGGGCGGCGCGGTTGCCCAGCTCGTCCACCACATAGGCTTCGCAGTTGGGGATGGCCCGGCCCACCGAGGCGGTCTTGGTGCCGAGGTCGCGCGGGTCGAGGTAGCAGATGCGGGTGCAGCATTCCGTCATGCCGTACATCGAGTAGAAGGCGGCATCCGGGAAGCGCTCGCGCAGGCGGTCGATGTGGGCGGTCGGCAGGGGGGCCGCAGCGTTGGTCAGGTAGCGCAGGGAGGACAGGTCGGCGGTCTTCAGCGCCTCCATCCCGAGAAGGGTGGAGAAGAAGGTCGGCACGCCGGGCAGGCCGGTGATGCGGTGCTTCACCATGCGCGCCAGCGTTTCCGCCGGGAAGGCGAAGGAGCGTTCCAGAACCACCGTGAAGCCGACCCGCGCCCCGGTCAGGATCTGCGACAGGCCGTACCCGAAGGTCAGCGGCAGGACGCACATCACGACGTCGTCGGGCGTGTTCTCCAGATAGGTGGAGATCGACCAGGTGGTGTTCACCAGCGCGGCGTGGCTGAGCATGACGCCCTTGGGCCGCCCGGTGGTTCCCGAGGTGTAGAGGATGGCGGCCAGATCCTGGTCGATCAGACCGCGGCTTTGCGGCTTGGTGCGTCCGGACTGGGGGTCCGGGTGGGTGGCCACGATATCCGTGAAGGAGAGCCCGCCGGCCCCGGCCGGCACGGCGGGCCCAACCCACAGCGTGGTGGCGAGGTGAGGCGCCTCGCCAGCCGCCGGCACAACCTGCCGGGCGAGCGCGGAGGGCGCGATGAGCGCCCGCACGCCGGCGTCGGTCAGGATGTAGGCCAGCTTGTCCGCCTTGGTGGACGGGTTGACGGGAACATAGACGGCCCCGGCCTTCAGCGCGCCGAACAGGCCCGCGACATACTCGATCGAGTTCTCCAGCATGACCGCCACGCGGTCGCCGCGCACCACCCCGGCGGACTGGAGCGCGCAGGCGACGGCGTCGCTCTGGCGGTCCAGCTCGGCGAAGGTGACGGCGTTCTCCCCCGCGATCAACGCGGTGTGGTCAGGCCGCCTTGCGGCGGTTTCGCTGAGGAACTGATGAAGCAGGTGCGCCATGACGCTGTTCCCTTGCCTGGCTTCGGTGACTGTCCCGATGGCCCGTTCCGTCCTGGCGGACGGATCAGGCCGCGTCCTTCAGGGTCCGCTTGCGCTCGACATAGGCGGCGATGCGGCTGACCGATTCGAGGTTGTCGGCCACCATGTCGTCATCCTCGACGATGATGCCGAAGTGCTCTTCCAGGAAGGCCACGACGTGCATGATGCCGGTGGAGTCGATGATGCCGGTTTCCAGCAGGGATTCGGCGTTGTCGAAGCCGGAGTCGCTGCCGAGCAGGAAGTTCTCCACGATAAAGGCGCGGATCTCCTGGGTGGCGGGTGCGCTCAGGGTCGTCGTATCGGTGGTGATGGCGGTCCGCATGTCGCTGGCAACTCCTGTGGGTGTGGTCGTCGATCCTTGGCCGGCAGATCGGGACGGAGGGTCGACTACGTTGGGGGTTAATCCAAAGGGGCCGATCCGTTCCTTTCGGTGTTACCGCCTCGTTGCGTGGGATCGGGAAAGGCAATTCCCGTTCCTTGCAGCGAGTTTTCGGCAACGCCGCCGAGTACGTCATTCTTTATTGCATTCGAATGCGGTGTTTTCGAGAGTGCAAAGGACGATCGGACGGTGAAGACAGTGGCTAACCACTCAGGGTCATTGCAATTGAGCAAGGAATACCTTCTCGTACTCTTGGGGAGCCCTCTCTGACTTGCGGCGTAGGAGGGCCTATCGCTCTCGTCATGGTTGCTGAGGGGGCAAGGAGGAACGCGCGTCGCCAGGATCACGCCGCCGGCAGCGGATCGCCGTGCGTCGGGGTTGGGGCTTGCGCGACGCCGCCGTTCTTGCGCTTGCGCAGCCAGGCCGGAATGCCGGTCACCTGCACCGACAGCCAGTCGACCGAGGCGTCGTCGGAAATGGGCACGGCGTGCAGCCGCAGCGGGTCGGTCTTCGGGCCGTTCCAGCCCGGATCGATGGTGCGCGCGGTGCGGTAGCCGGCCTGCCGGATGATCGCCACCTCACGGTCGCTGAAATCGCCGTTGGGGAAGGCGAAATGACGGCAGGGCAGGCCGGTGGCCTCCTCCAGCTCGGTCTTGCACAGCGCGATCTCCTCGGCGCAGCGCTGGTCGTCGCATTGCAGGAGGATCGGGTGGGTGCGGGTGTGGGCGCCGTAATCGGTGACGGCGGCCAGATGCCGGACCTCGTCCCAGGTCAGCGACTGGCGGTCGGCGCCGTCCCGGTCGGGGTCGTCACCGGCCTCGGCGAGCCGGCGGCGGCGTTCCGGGTCGGGGAGGCGTTTCAGCGTCTCGGCGCCGATTCGCCCGGCGGCGGCGGTCTTCCACCAATAGGGGCGGGCGGTGCCGACCACGCGGCTGCACAGGTAGATGGTCGGGCGCACCCCGAACTCTTTGAACAGGGGTTCCAGGCGGGCGTTGTTGCGGTGGCCGTCGTCGAAGGTGACGACAAGAGGATAGGGCGGCAGGTCGCCCCACCGCCCGCTCTCCAGCGCGTCGGCCACCGCGTCCAGCGTGGTGAAGCTGTAGCGTTCGGCGTACCAAGCGAGGTGCGCGCGCATCACCTCCGGGTCCGGGTCGTGATACACGACGATGGTCACGTTCCGGCGCGCGAACAAGTTTCGGAACAGGGCACCGACTCCCGTCCAGCGCACGATTCCGGCCGCGATGGCTTGCTTCATGGGGATTGGACCTCTGCTGTGTGTCCGGTCCTTTGTTCACGGCTGGCGAGGCGGTTGCGGACCGGTTGAAAGGCAGGACGGGCCCGGTGCTGGACCGGGCCCGAAGCGGCAGGAACCTCAGCCGGAGCGTGCCCGGCGCGGGCCGATCGAAGCCGCGGGCGCCGGCTCGGACATCCAGCCGCGGGCGTTGCGGCGGTAGATTTCGACGATGCGCTCCCGGTAGACGGCGATGTCGAACTGGCGTTCAAAGCGGCGACGAGCGCCCTGGCCCAGCCGGCGGCGCAACTCCGCGTCGTCGATCACGCGGGCCAGCGCCTCGGCCAGGGCCGCCCGGTCGCCCGGCGGCACCAGCAGGCCGGTCTCCTCGTCGGCGATGGCGTCGCCCACGCTGCCGACCGGGGTGGCGACGATGGTCAGGCCGTTGGCCATGGCCTCCAGCACGGACATCGGCAGCCCTTCGAACATCGAGGGCTGGACCAGCACATGGGCCTGCACCAGCTCCTTGCGGCAGCCGGTCTGGTCGAGCCAGCCGGTGAAGCGCACGCGCTCCTCCAGCCCCAGCGCCTTGGCCTGGGCGCGGTAGGTCTCCAGGTCGCCGTCGCCGGCGATGGTCAGTTGCCAGGAGCGGCTGCGGCACGCGTCGGACGCCAGGGCGTCCAGCAGGACGTCGATGCCCTTCAGCTTGATCAGGCGGCCGAGGAACAGCAGGCGCACCGGCCCGCCCTCCGCGCGCTCCGTGATCGTCTCCGGCCCCGGCACGGCGTTGTGCAGCAGAGTCACGCGGCGCACCGCCGGGAAGGTGGTGACCACCCAGTTGCGCCAGTATTCGCCCAGCACCACCACCTCGCTGGTCATCTCCATCATGTGGCGGATGGCCCAGCGGGACAGCGGCTTCGCGTCCTCGTAATGCTTCGGGAAACGGCCGCCGTGCAGATGCAGGACGACCGGCACCCGGAACAGCGAGGCCATGGCGACGATCAGCCCC
This sequence comes from Azospirillum himalayense, assembly GCF_042657465.1. Classification (NCBI taxonomy): domain Bacteria; kingdom Pseudomonadati; phylum Pseudomonadota; class Alphaproteobacteria; order Rhodospirillales; family Azospirillaceae; genus Azospirillum; species Azospirillum himalayense. Next base: position 8,824 of record NZ_JBHSLC010000023.1, read on the forward strand.
TTGCGGAGCACGCTGCCGTATTCGGCCATGTGGATGTGCACGAGCTGGGCCTTGCCGGTCGCGAAGCAGCCGAACAGGCGCAGCATCGCTGCGGCGAAGTAGAAGGGCATCAGGTGGAATTTCGCGTCCGGCCCGTAACTGTCGATCACCTCGAACTTCACGTCGGGACGGTTCTCCCGTAAGTCCGCCGTGAAGTTGTCGACGATTCGCCCCATGCCGCCCTTTTCGAGCGTGCCGCCGGGTGAAACGATGTAGATCATATCCGCTCCTGACTGTCGCGCTCCCCTCGCGAGGCTTCAGGGAGGAAGGAATTAGGGACCCCGCGGAAAAATGGGTTCTTACTGCCGGCCCGCGCGGGTCAGCGATGGCTTCGCCGCCGCGGCGTCGGGCAGCGCTCCCAATGAGGGGCGCCGAACGGCGTCGGGGCGGTTCAGCTCCGCATAGATGTCCTGAAGGCTGCGGCCATAGGACTCGATGACGAATTTCTCCAGGAACAGCTGGCGCCCCTGCGCCGACAGGCGCGCGTAGAGCGCCGGCCGGGCGGCGAGATCGCGGACCGCGTGGGCCAAAGCCTCCGGGTCGTTGACCGGAACGATGCGCGCCGTCTCCCCGTCGGTCAGCACCTCCGGGATCGAGCCGACCGGGGTGGTGACGACCGGCATGCCGGTGGACAGCGCCTCCAGGATCACCATGGGCAACCCCTCGTGGGTGGAGGGCAGAAGCAGCATGTCGTGGTCGCGCAGATGGGCGTGCGCCTGCTCGCGGGAGATCCAACCCTCGAACCGGCATTCGCCGTCCACGCCCAGCTCCGCCGCCATGCGGCGGTAGCCCTCGACGTCGCCGCCGCCGCCGATCGTCACGCGGAAGCGGAAGCCCCGGTCCTTCATCAGCCGGCAGGAGCGCAGCAGCGTGCCGATGCCCTTGCGCTCCGACAGGTTGGCGAGCACCAGGAGCGACACGATCGCCCCCTCCGGCGGCGCCGCGCGGACGGGCAGGTCGGCGCCGATGTCCGGCACCGCGTTGTAGAGCACGCGCACCTTGTGCGGGTCCGTCCCGACCGACTGCACCAGGAAGTTCCGCCAGCTCTCGCCCAGCACAAGCGCGACGCCGCAGCGGTCGAACAGCCAGCGGCTGATCGCGCGGGACACCGGCCCCTTGTCGAAATACTCCATGAAGGACGCGCCGTGTAGATGCACGACCGTGGGGCAGGAGAACAGCCCGGCGAAGAGCTGGACCACCGCCTTGCGCCAGACGCTGGCGTTCTCCGACACGTTAATGTGCACGACCGTCGGGCGGCGGCGCAGCATCAGGGCGCCCAGCCGCGCCAGCGTGCCGGCCAGATAGGCCGGCGACAGCAGGGCGCTGCCGGTGCCGCGGGTGTCGAGCACCACGGTGTCCGGGGCGTTGGGGCTGTTCTGGAAGGCGTCGACGATGTAGCCCGTCATCCGCCCGATCCCCCCGCCGCCGTCGAGCGCACCGGGGGTGGCGAAGACAATGCAGGCGCGGGACGCCTTCTTGCGCCGGAAACCCATGTCGATCAAACCCATGCTGACCTCACGCCGCGCCGGGAGCCGAAAAGATGGCCTGACGCAGCCGGCGCCGCAGCCCGACCGGCATCAGCGAATGCATCAGGAAGGTGGTCAGCGCCATCGGGGTCGGCGCGCCGTCCCGCAGCGCCGATTTCAGGATGCGCTTGCGCACCGCCGGGGTGCGCGCCGCCTGCTCTCCGCCGGTGGCCTGGAGCAGCAGGCTGGCGTAGGCGCGGGGCGACAGCTTGGGCCGCACCGTCTCCGCCCAGTTCAGGGCCATGTCGATGTTGTGGCAGGTCGACAGGGTGATGCGGTCCGATTCCGTGTAGTGGATCGCCAGCACCTCCGGCACCGTCACCAGGGCGCAGCTTTCGATCTGCCCGCAGGAGATCAGCCACTCCCAGTCGTCGAAGGCCGATTTCGGGATCGGCTGGCGCTGGAGCAGGGCTTTCGGGGCGAGAAGGGTGGTGGTGGGGGCGAAGGTCTCGCCTTTGAACAGCCCGTGGCGGACGAACAGGTAGTCGCCGATCCGGTCCCGCGGGGTGCACAGGCGCCGCGGCCATTCGAAATCGCCGCGGGCCGTCACCACCTTGCAGCGGCAGCTCATGATCGGGTAGCGCACGCCGGGCGGGCGGGCGGCCATCTGCAAGGCGATCTTGCCCGGCATCCATTCGTCGTCGTCGTCGAGGAAGGCGATCCAGGCCCCCTTCGCGCGCTCCACGCCCAGATTGCGGGCGCCGGCGGCGCCGCGATTCTGTTCCAGCGCGATCACGGTCAGCCGCGGATCGCCGAACGCCCTCAGGCGCTCCTCGGTGGCGGGGTCGGGGCCGTCGATCACGACGACGACTTCGAGCGGGGCGTAGGTCTGGGCCAGGGCGCTCTCCACGGCCCGCGCGACCATGTCCGGTCGGTTGCGGGTGGGGATGACGACGGTGACCATCTCTTGCGGGGACGTCATGACATTACCTTCTGTCGCGACGGAAATTTCGGGGGGCGGAACATGAGGGGGCCTCCTTCCGTCAGCCGGGCCGGGCCGGACCGCTCCAGCCGGCGGCCGGAGGCCCGCCGTAGGAGGTTCCGTAGGGGGAGGAACTGGCGAAGCCGGCGTGATACGCCTGCTGCTGGTCCTGCATCCGGGCCTGCATCTTCGCCCAGCGGCGGCGCTGCACGAGGCGGGTCACCGCGATCACCAGCACGATCCAGTTCAGGGAATGGCGTTCCAGGAACACGCTCTCCGACACCGAGATCAGCATCAGCGCGCAGCCGACGGTGAAGATCCAGGCGGGCTCGGCGCGGTTCTCGCTGTAGCGGATGGCGGCGAAGCCCTGGATCAGCAGGCGGCCCATCAGCATCGCCGTCAGGATCACGCCAGCCAGGCCGAGGTCGAGCCACGCCTCCATCCACCCGTTGTGCGCGGAGTTGATGCCCCAACCCTGGGTGAAGGTGCTGCCCGGCCCGTAGGCTCCGTACCAGTAGGCGCCGTAGCCCCAGCCGAGCAGGAAGCGATCCTGGATGGACATCAGCGTGTGTTCCCACAGCACCGTGCGTCCGGTCAGCGTCGGGTCGCGGCCCAGCATGTAGAGGATGTCGTGCCAGAAGGTCGTGCCGCTGGTGATGCCGATCACCGCGACCAGCAGGACGAAGGCCATGGCCGGCGCGAAGCTGCGGATGCCGCCGCGCACGAAGCCGCTGACCAGCAGCAGGCCGGCGACCAGGATCGAGGTCACCAGACCGGTGCCCGACCGGCTCATCACGATCAGCAGCAGGGCCATCAGCAGCAGCGGGCGGACAACCCAGCGCTTGCCCTCGCGCGTCCAGTCGAGCCAGAGCAGACAGAGCACCAGCCAGACCATCATGCGGCCCGTGACGTTCTTCTGCCAGAAGATGCCTTTCCAGGCGCCGACATGCTGCTCGTGGTCGAGTCCGACCGCGGGCATGGCGAAGACCGAGACGTAGGACAGCACCATCAGGATCGACAGGCCCGTCGCCAGCATCCGGACGATTTCCGGGAAGGTGTAGCGCAAGGCGAGATAGACGGCGAAGGCGGTGGTGAACAGGAAGGCCACCGCGCGGCGCAACGTCACGTCCGGGTAGATCGACCACAGGGCCGACAGGAAGGCCAGGGCCACGATCAGCGACACCGCCGGGCTTCCCGTCGGGATGCGGAAGGCCAGGCTGGGCCGCAGCGCCATCAGGCCCAGGATCATGACGTAGACGGCCATGAAGTAGATCACCGCGCCCGGCGCGTCCGGATCGGTCGCGCCGCCGCCGGTCAGCAGCGCCGGGAGCACCGACCCGCCGAACGAGACGATGCAGAAGACGGTGATGCTCTTTTCCAGAACTTCGAGGACTTTCATGGGGCCGCTGTTCCGGTGAAAGGGCTGCTATGGCAGTGAACGCCCGTGACGGGCGCACCGCATCGTTTTCTGAAGATGCCAACCCGATGCTCGGACCTGTAGCCGGGCGGAGGCATTAGGCCTAAGGAGGCCGCCCCCGTCAGGGCTACCTCCGGTTGGGCCACCCACCCCGATCTTGCGGGTCCCGCAGGGCATAGGCAGCCCAGATCCCGAAAAGACCCCAGAAAAGGGAAGGCCCCTCTCCCGCGTGGGAAGAGGGGCCTGGATGGAGCGCCGCGGGGTCATGACCCTTCGCCCTTGAGGACGATCACCGCGGTCTTGCACAGGATGTAGAAGTCGAACAGAAGGCCGCAGTTGCGGACGTAGAAGACGTCCATCGCGACGCGTTCCTGGAAGGTGGTGCGATGGCGCCCCGACACCTGCCAGTAACCTGTCAGGCCCGGACGGACGGAGCCGATGACCTCGGCCGCAGCGCCGACCTCCGGCAATTCCTTCGGCATGTAGGCGCGCGGGCCGATCAGGCTCATGTCGCCCATCAGGATGTTCACCAACTGCGGCAGCTCGTCGAGCGAGGTCTTGCGCAGGAAGCGGCCGATCGGGGTGATGCGCGGGTCGTAGGTCAGCTTGTGGTAGGTCATATACTCTTCGCGCATCTTCGGATCGTTCTCCAGCAGGCGCTGGAGATGCTCCTCCGCGTTGATGTGCATCGAGCGGAACTTCAGCACGTCGAAGGTCTTGTCGCCGCCGGCCCAACGCTTCTGGCGGAACATGACCGGACCCGGGCTGTCCAGCCGGATCGCCGCGGCGATGCCCAGCATCAACGGCGCCACCGCCACGAGCAGGATGCCCGACAGCAGGATGTCCAGGGCGCGGCGGATGCGCAGGTAGCTGGTCGGCGGACGGACCGAGACGCGCAGCGCCAGCGAGCCGTGCAGGTTGTGGTAGGTGGCGTCCACCGCGCTGACGTTGCCCTCGCCCAGCAGGCAATAGACCTGCTTGAAGGGCAGCCGCCCGACCAGCGTCGTCAGGTCCGCGCCATGGCGCCCGATGTCGGCGACGATGGCGGCCTGGGCCTGCTGCGCGTAGGCCGGGGACTTGGCGAGCAGGTCGGTCGAGCCGACCACCGGCAGGTTGGCGACGCGGGTCTGCCACAGCGTGTCGTCATCGTCGAAGAAGCAGACCGGACGCATCCCCAGCCAGGGCAGGCGCTGGAGCTTCTCGGCGATGGCCGCACCCTGCGGGCCGGCGCCGACGATCACCACCGGGGTGCGCCAGTTCAGCGCGCTGGCCATCAGGCCGTGCACCAGCAGCAGGTCGGCGGCGTAGGTGATCGCGAAGCCGATCAGCGCGACCGACAGCGCCTCCACGAAGAAGGAGCGGAAGCCGTCCATGACGATGAAGGGCACGGCCAGCACGGCGACCGACAGCAGGGCCGCCTGGAAGGTGCGGCGGGTCCGCTCCAGATAATCGAAGCGGCCCAGCGAATAAATTCCGAAAACCGATTTCACCAGCGGCACCAGCATCAGGCCGGTGACCAGGGCGCGCTGCGACAGGTCCGCTTCCGGGGTCAGGGTGTCGCTTCCGAACAGCTGGATGAGCGTCCAGCCGAGCAGGGCGAGCATGAAGCCGTCGGACAGCGCCAACAGCAGCCCGGGTCCCACCGTCGGCATGGCCGTCTTCTTAACCGGGGCCAGATTGATGACCGCTTCTGGGTCGAGTTTGCTCATCGCAGGTCCCATTTATGTGTGAAACGGAATGTCATCCGTCTCGCGCTTGACCTAACGCGCCGCAGCGTAAGACGGTCTCTCATCAGCTTTTTCTTTGAGTCTTTCTGTGTTCCGAAAGACACACAAATATCAGCGCTTGCTTCGCCTCTGTGCAGACAGATCAGAAGGTTGCGCTGTTCTCCACGAATTAGGATAAAGGCGGCCGTCAATCAACAAATCACAAGAGGCCTCCTCGGCCAGCGGCGATACCCCTTACATCCGCAGTGGATTCCCTTGGGTGACTGTGAAGAGATTAAGGAAAGTGGGTGACTTCGTCCGGATCATCCGGATCGGTGGCGACGCTGCCCCCGCCGCTCCCCGGCTACCCCTTTCCTTCCCGCAAATTGGGGGTATCCGGGGGATGTTCCCGGTCTCCTATGGTCGGGTGTGGCGCCGTGCGGCGGCGGGTTTTCCCCGGGTTGGCCTGCCCGTCCCGTCGAGGCGGCGGCGCGGACGTATCCCATAAGAATCCAACCGACGATTTCGGATGAGGCGGTGTCTCCAACGCCCCGTTGATCGCGGTGGAGTGCCCTCGCAGGCTGGGTCGGTTGCCTGCCGGACTGGTGGACCGTGTTGCCCCCACCCTAACCCTCCCCCGCTGTCGCAGGGGGAGAGGACGGCCGCCGCTCCGCGATCATCTCCTTCCCCTGCGCAGCGGGGGAGGGCCGGGGTGGGGGCACAGGTTGCCATCGGGATAAGTCCGAAGAGGACGTCGACGGCACCAACGCGAAATTGAAACGTCCCGGTCCGGTCCCAATCATCGGAATTGCGTTCGCGGGTGCGGCAGAGCCGCCCCACCGGAGTTCTAGGCGGAGTTCCTGATGGCGTCCGAAGCAGCGACGATCTTGAAACACGGTTGGCTGTTCATGCTGGCCAACGTGGTGAACCGGGCTGCCGGGCTTCTGCTCCTGCCGCTCTACACCCGGCTTCTCAGCCCTTCCGAATTCGGCGTCTACGCGCTGGTGGTGGTGGTCGCCGACCTGCTGGCGGTCATGCTGATGATCGGCATGAACAACGCCTTCACCGCCGTCTATTTCGAACACGCGGAGGAAGGCGACCGGCGGCGCGTCGCCAGCACCTGCCTGCTGGCGGTGGTCGGCACGTCGGTGGCGATGGTCGGGCTGGCCTGGCCGCTGGGCATGGCGGGAAGCTGGGCGATGTTCGGCGACACCGGCCACGCGGCGGTGATGGCGATCGCGCTGGCCGGCGTCGCCCTGACCACCCTGTTCGAGCTGGCGCTGGCCTATTACCGGGCGCGCAAGCGGTCGGGCCTGTGCCTGCTGGTGTCGCTGGCCAAGGTGGTTGCCCTGCTCGCCTTCAACCTGCTGTTCCTGTGGGCGCTCGGCCTCGGGGTGGAGGGCATCTTCCTGGCGAACGGCGCGTCCTTCCTGGCGCTCGGCCTCCTGCTGGTGGTGGCGATCCTGAAGGACACCGGCTTCTCCTTCTCCCTGCCGATCCTGAAGCGGGTGGCGGCGCTGGGGCTGCCCTACGCGCCGCAGTCGCTGCTGGACATCGCCAACAACTTCGTTTCGCGCTGGCTGCTGAACATCCTGCTGTCCACGGCGGCGGTCGGGCTGTTCGCCTTCGGGATGCGGCTGTCGCAGATCCTCTTCATGTTCCTCACCGCCTCCTTCCTGCAGATCTGGTCGGTCAGCCGGCTGGAGTCCCAGCATGGCGCGGCGGACCACGCCCAGGCGGATTTCGTCTTCCACCTGTTCGTCGTCCTGCTGACCGGGGCCGGGTTGGGGCTGGCGCTGACCGCGCCGGAGATCCTCTGGCTGATCGCGTCGGCCGACTACACGCCGGTCCTGACCAGCATGCCCTTCCTGGTCCTTGCCTATGTGCTGCACGGGGTGCGGATGAACCCGGAGGTGGCGATCCTGAAGGCCAAGCGCGTCGGCGTGCTGCCCTGGATCTCCGCGGCCAGCCTCGCGGTGGGCTCGGCGCTGGCGCTGGCGCTGGTCTGGCAGTGGGGCCTGCCCGGCGCCGCGCTGGCCAACCTCGGGCGCGAGGTCTTCCAGATTGCGCTCACCGAGACGGTGCGCCGCCGCATCTGCCGCGACGAGGTGCCGCTGAATGCCGTGCGGATCGGCTGGATCCTGGTGCCGGCGGCCTTCGCCTACGCGGCGGGCTGGTACCTGTTCGGCACCGAGGTCGACCCGGCCTTCACCGCGGAGAAGGTGGTGTTGGTGCTGGTGTTCCTGGCGGCAGCGGTGTTCGGTCCGGGCATGGGGTCGGCGGGCCGGGCGATGCTGGGCAAGCTGCTGCTCGGCCGCGTCCGCCGCCTGCAATCGGCGTCCTGAGATTTTCCCTCTCCCGGCCCGGGAGAGGGAAGGGGCCCACGCGCCGGCGTGGGAAGGGTGAGGGTGCCGCCAAGGATCGGTGCCCTGATCCTCGTACGACCCTCACCCGCCCGCTGACGCGGGCACCCTCTCCCGAGGCGGGAGAGGGGTCCTTCACCGCTTCGGCGGTCGTTAGGCGGCCTGATGCTCGAGCATCAGGTTCGCGGCGTCCACCGTCATATGCGAGACGTCGACCGACGACAGGTCGAGCGCGGCCTGCGCGTCCACCGACTGAGCGGTCGCCGTGTCCTGGGCCAGGGCGTGGGCCAGCAGGTCCGCCGACAGGGCCTGGGCCGAGCCCGGCGGGTTGATGGTGCCCACACCGGTCCCGTCGGCGATGGTCGCCTGCGTCGGGTTGGAGAGCTTCAGGTTGAAGGTCTCGACGCCCTCGACCACGTCGTCGCTCAGCACCTTGACGGCGACCGTCTTGGTGGTCTCGCCGGCGGCGAAGGTCAGCTTGCCGCTGGTCGCCAGATAGTCCGAACCGGCCTTGGCCGTGCCGTCCGCCGTGGCGTAGTCCACCGTCACCGTCTGGTTGTAGGCCTGGGACAGCTTGATCGTGAACACCGCGTCGGTGGTGACCGGGCTGGCGGCGGTGCTGCTGTACAGACCCGCCTTGATGGCGTTGTACTTGTTGTAGTCCACCTTCCAGCTGTCGTTCATGATGCCGCCGGTGTCGCCCGAGCCGGGGCTCCAGGCCCAGTAGGTCCAGCTCGCCCCCTGGTCGCCCGCGGCGAGGTCGATCTTGCCGTCACCGTTCCAGTCGCCGTTCATGTACTGGATCAGCTTGGGCATCCACGCCTTGTCGATGGCGGTTTCCATGCGGCTGCCGAACTCGCCGACCAGGATCGGGGTCTCGTCGTTCTGGATGAAGTGGCCCCACATCTGGTCCCACTTCGCCGGCATGTTGTTCGGGAAGTTGTTGGCCTTGAACCAGTCCATCATGTAGAGCGACGGGCCGTAGTCGTGGACCGAGTAGACCAGCTTGCCCGGCTCGTTGAACTTGACCTCGTAGTTCTTCTCGCCGAGCAGGTTGCCGCCCCACCAGTACCACTGGTTCTGATAGGTCTCGACGCCCTCGACGATCAGCAGCCAGTCCTTGTTGACCGACTGGATGGCGTTGCCGATGCGCTCCGCGGCGCGGGCCCAGTCGTTCGGGCCGCCGTCGCCCCAGGTGGCCGGGTTGTGCGGCTCGTTGTGCAGGTCGGCGCCGATGACGGCGTCGTTGCCCTTGTAACGGGTCGCCAGCATCTTCCAGTTCTCGATCATCTTCGATTCCGGGTACTGGCTGGTGTACCAGAGCCCGTTCTCGTTGGCCGACGCGCCATCGCCGGAGCGGTGGTGGTCGAGGATGATCTTCATGCCGATCTTGTCGGCGTAGTCGATGATCTTGTCGAAGACCTCCAGCGAGGTCTTGCCGCGCAGGTCCGGGTTCTTCGAATAGTCGATGCCGGTCGGCATGCGGCCGTTGTCGAGCATCGCGTCGGAGTAGGGCAGGCGGATGGTGTTGAAGCCCAGATCCTTCATCTGGTTCATGTGGCTCTGGTAGCTGTCCATCCACAGCCCCTGCGGCGCAAAGGCGTAGCCCTCGGACCCGAACCAGTTCACGCCGGTCAGCTTCACGGCCTTGCCGCTGCTGTCCATGATCTGGCCGCCCTCGGTGTGCAGGAAGCCCGGCGCGATGCCGCTGGTCTTGCCGGTCGGCTCGGTCACCGAGACGTCGCTGACCGTCAGGGTCGGCTTGGTCGGGGTGGGGGCCGGCGGGTTGGTCGGCGTGGTGGGGTTGGTCGGGTTGGAGGAGCCGGGGAAGAAGCTCTTGTCGGCGTCGACCACCAGCGTGCCGTTCCACCACATGCCGGACTGGCCCTTAACCACGTCCTTGCCGTCCAAGGCACCCTTGTCATAGGTGACGATGCTGTCGGTGGGCATGACCGACTTGCCGTTGATGGTGATCTTGTTGACCAGCAGGTTGCGGTCCTGGCCGTTCACCGTGGCGTCGTTGTCGTACTGGATCTGGATCTTGTGCGCCTGGTCCGCCGTGGCGTTGATCGAGAAGGCGTAGTCCTTGGCCGACGCGCCGGCGACGCCCTCGCCGACCTTCTTGCCGTCGATCAGCAGGTTGAAATGCGCGTTGACGCCGCCCGCGGCGTTGCCCTGCAGGTTCAGGATGACCTGGGTGTTGCCGGCGGGGGCCGGCGGCGTCGGGACCGGGAAATAGTCCTTGGTCAGCGCGAAGTCGAGCGAACCGTCCCACCACATGCCTTCCTGGCCGGGAATCACGTCCTTGCCGTCGGAGGCGCCGCGGTCGTAGCTGACCAGCGAGCTGGTGGAGGCGACGGACTTGCCGTTCACTTCCAGCGACTTGACGAGCAGGTTGCGGTCCTGCCCGTTCACATAGCCGTCGTTGAAGTAGACGATCTGCAGCTTGTGAGCCTGGTCCGGAGCGACCTGGGCCTTGAAGGTGTAACGGCCGGCGCTGGTCGAGCTGACCGTCGCCTGGCCGAGGTTGACACCATCCAGGAGCAGCCGGAACTGCGGCCAGATCCCGCCGGCAGCCTGCCCCGAGGCGTTGACGACGAAGGTCGTGTCGACGAGACCCGTGGTGGTCGTTGCCATTGGAAGTAACCTCTCTCCATTTTCGGTGGAGCAAAGGTGAGGCCCAATTGGTTAACGAGGTATTTCGGATTTTAGGGAAATGCGGCTTAAAAGCCACGACGGGCTGTGAAAAGAATGAGGCGCGAAAAACCGCCTTCGCTGCGGTTTCCGCGCCACAGTGGGGCCTTGCGGCCACGGGGAGGGGAAAGTGTAAAGTCTTGTTACAGAATGGTTTCCGGAATCCGCTGCCTCAGCCCTCGTGACTTTTGTGAGCCACCATGAAGACCTCCGGCCGGAACAGATAGAGCTGGCCGAGCTTGCCGAGCTTGCGCCGCAGGGTTAACGGCATTGCACCCATGACGGATTCCACGGCCTTCACGTAGGCGAGGTATCCACGCCCGGACCCATGGATGTGCATCCGCCGGCGGACTGCCATCGGGGCGACGTAGACGGCCTCCATCCGGTTGAAGCCGGCCTCGCGCAGCGCGCGCTCCGTCTCGCTCCAGGTGTATTCGCGCAGGTGCATGCAGATCGGCTCGTCCAGCCCGAAGACCTCCGACAGGTCCATCGGCCCGGCGTGCTTGTGCGGCATGCTGAGCACGTAGCGTCCGCCCGGCTTCAGGATGGCGTGCACGTTGGACAGGTGCACGGACACGTCCTCCGGGTGGAGATGCTCGATGACATGGGTGGAGACGACGGCGTCGTAATGACCGCGCGGCTCGAACTCGGCGAGGTTGACGCCGTCGCAGCAGCGCCACGTCACGTTGGAGCGCTCGTCGGTCCAGCGCTCACCGCGCTCGCGGGTGATCTCGGTGGCGACGCAGCGGTGGCCGTGGCGGGCCAGATAGCTGAGCAGCCGGCCCTTGCCCGACCCGACCTCGTAGACGTCCCGCGCGCCCTTGAGCAGCGTCAGGAAATGGCGGAAATCCAGCTCGTCGTTCTGCGCCGCCGTGTCCACCGCGTCGTTCAGCCAGGGGCATTCGCTGTAGAGGGTGGTGTAGTTCCGCTCGAACACCGTCCAGCGCTCTTCGCGGCGGGAGTCCAGCAACTCGCGGGCGAGCTGGCGTTCCAGGTCCCAATGCTGGCGGACCATGGTTTCGCTGAGGGGATAGTTCGGGGCCAGACCGAACTTCCGCTTGTAGCGGGCGACCAGCTCATCCGACGTCAACGTGTCCACAGATCACCTCGTTGGGAGAAACGCCGCTGTTCCGATAATCTAAGATCGCTGTCGGAAATCCTTACAGGCGCGGACGGCGGAGCGGGCCGCGCGATCGGGCGGGGTAGCGGGACCGGAAGGGGTACCGCGCCGCCTGCCGACTGCGCTTATCCAGACCGGTTGCGCCCGCGCAGCGCCTGCACCGACGCCTCGTACAGCGGCAGCGGGCGCGACGCCGCGTCGTAGGGGGAGGGGTGTGGCTTCAGTTCCGGCATCTCCCGGGAGATGTAGTTGAGGTCCGAGCGCAGGTGCCACCAGCACAGCTCGGCCAGCCGGGCGTTGCCGGCGATGTCGCCCAGATACTGCCCGGCCAGGAAGGCCATGGCGCGGTCCTTCTCCGCCCGCGACCAGGAGCGCGGCAGGTGCTTCTCGTTCACGTCGAACTCGGTGACGTGGATGGGCAGGCCCATCCGGTCCATGGCCCGCAGGAAGCCCTTCATGCCCTCGCGGTCGTAGGGCTTGCCGGCCATCAGGTGGCTTTGCAGCCCCACCCCGTCGATCGGCACGCCGCGCTTGACCGCGTCGGTCAGCCAAGTCTGGAAATAGGCGCGCTTGCGCTGCTGCCAGCCCTCGTCGATCTCGATGCCGAACTCGTTGATGACCAGCTTGGCGGAGGGAAACTCCTTGCGGATGTGGTGGAAGAAGGGGTCGAGCCACTCCGGTCCCTTGGCGCCGCCGGCCACCACCCACCACATGCCCTTGCGGAAGCCGTAACGGTCCTGCTCCTGGGGGTGGCTGCGCTCGGTCTCCCAGAAGAAGGCTTCGTTCATCACGTCGATGCGGTAGAAAGTGTCGCCGTAGCGCCGCTTGACCGCCGCGACCATGGCGGTGAAGCGCGGCCAGTAATTGTCCTCGGACAGCGTGCCGTCGGCCGAGAAATAGGCGCTCTCCGCGATGCCCAGCGCGCGCTGGCGGCTGGCCGGCAGCGTCATGTAGTCGGGCATGCCCATGTGCTGCCATAGGGCGCAGTGCCAGTTCGGCTTGGCGCCGATGCGGCGGGCCAGCTCCACCCCGGCGTCGAAGCGGCCCCAGTCGAAATTGCCCTCCTGCGGCTGGAAGACGGCCCATTTGCCGCCGTTCTCGGGCGTCACCACGTCGCATTCCCGCGCCATCAGCGTGTCGAGCATGGGGTCTTCCGGCTCGATCAGATGGTCGCGGGCGGCGCCGTGGAGGATGCCGGCGGCCCGGCAGGCATCGCGCAGGGTGGGGTTGGGCACCGCGGCAACGGACGCCGCTTCGGCGACGGCGGGGCCGGCGGCGGCCTTGCAACTCGCCAGCACCGCGGCAGCGGCGGCGGCGCGCAGCGCGTCCCGGCGCGTGACGGAGATGGGGTTGGGCGAGGAGGATTTCGGCGAGGTCTGGGCCATGGGCGTCGGGCCTCGTGTGGTTTGGAATGAAATGAAAATTTCCTCTCCCGTCCCGGGAGAGGGAAGGGGCCCGCGCGATGCGCGGGAAGGGTGAGGGTGCCGCCGAGGATAAGGCTGTGATCCTCGCGGTACCCTCACCCGCCCGCTTCGCGGGCCTCCTCTCCCGGGACGGGAGAGGGAGGAGACGTCGCTTACGGCGCGGCGCGCAGGGTCTGGTCGCCGTAGTATTTCCGCGTGGCGACGTAGCTGTTGTACGGACCCTGGTAGCCCTTGCTGGCGGCCTTCTTCAGGTTCACGTCGGTCATCACGCAGACGAACTTGCTGTGGTCGATCGGCCCCAGGTCGGCCACCGCGTCCAGGTCGCTCGCCGTGGTGTGGCCCCAGCGGGTGACGAACAGCACCTTGGAGGCGGCGCCGCAGACGATGCGGGCGTCCGACACGGCCAGCGCCGGGGCGGTGTCGAACACCACCAGATCGAAGCTGGGCGACAGGCCGGCCATCAGCTGCACCAGGCTGTCGACGTTGAAGCGGTCCAGCGTCATCGGGTTCAGCTTGCCCGCCGGAACCATGGCGAAGGGCACGTCGTCGGAGGTGTGGACGATCTCGTCCAGCGTGGCGTCACCGGCGATCCAGTCCGACAGGCCCTTCTTGGAGGACAGGTCGAACAGCCCTTCCATGCGGGAGCGGCGGAAGTCGGTGTCCACCACCACCACCCGGCGGCCGGCCTGGCTGGCGACCTGGGCGACGGCGAGCGTCAGCGAGGTCTTGCCGTCCTGCGGGCGGGCCGAGGTCACCGCCAGAGCACCGACCGGGCCGAGATCCGACAGGTGGTTGCGGAACAGGGCGCGCAGGGATTCGCTGAACAGCGAGAAGGGGTGGCGCTGGAAGATCTTGTAGAGCCGGCCCTTGGCCCCGCGGTCGCTGTGGTGCGGCACGATGTGGACGGTGCCGACGCCCAGGATGCGGCGCACGGCGTCCGGGGTGTGGATGCGGCGCTGGAGAAGCTCCAGGCCGAAGACGCTGAAGATGGCCAGGGCGAGGGCGGCGACGAAGCCGGCCAGCAGCAGGAGGACGCGGAAGGGACCCGACGGCTCGTGCGGCACCTGCGGCGCGGAGACCAGCTTGACGGCGGCCGGGAAGGCGCGGCTGTCCTTCTGGGCCTCGACCTCTTCCAGACGGCCCAGCAGGCTGTCGAGAAGCTGGCGCTTGGCGGTCGCCTCGGATTCCAGGGTGCGCAGCGGGATGGCCTGCTCCTGCATGGTGGCGTAGCTGCCTTCCATGCGGGTGATCATGGCGCGCAGCGCGGTCTCCTGCTCCACCGCGACCTGGGCGGCCTCGCGGACACCATTGATCTCGCGGCGGATTTCCTGCTGGAGCGAGGAGTTGGCCTCGTTCAGGCGGCCCTGGAGCTCGACGATGCGCGGGTGCTTCGGACCGTACTGGCGGGAGAGCTGGGCCATCTCCGTGGAGATGGCGGCGACCGTGGCGCGGAGCTGGGCGACGACCGGGGAGGCGATGCTGCCGCCGATGGCGTTCCAGTTGCCGGCCTTCAGGTTGCGCTCCAGCGTGTCGGCCTGGGCGACCGAGCGGGCGCGGATGGCCGAGGCCTCGCTCAGGCGCAGGCGGGTCTGCTCAAGCTCGTTCTGGGCCATCAGGCCGGTGCCGCCTTTCAGCAGGCCACCCTTGACGCGGGCTTCCTCGACCTTGGCGTCGGCCTCGGCCACCTCCTTGCGCAGCAGGACGATGCGGTCCTGCAGCCAGGAAATCGCGCTGGTCGACAGGTCGCGGTCCATCTGCTGGCGGGTTTCCATGTAGCGGCGGACGATGCCGTCCACCACGTCGCGGCTCAGTTGCGGCTCCTTGGAGGTGAAGCGCACCTGGATCACGCGCGACCGGCCGACGATGGCGACGTCCAGCTTGCGGTGGATGCGCGCGATGATCTGGTCGTTGCCCAGCGCCGCATGCGCCTCGCGCGCCCGGATGTCCTGCGCCACCTCGTCACCGTGGCTCAGCAGCCAGGCGACCGGGGCCGGCGGGGCGCCGTCCCAGAAGCGCGAGGCGAGGTCGCGGCCGTAGGCCACCGCGCGCTCGACGAGCGGGAGCGTCTCGTCCTCCTGCGCCGGCGGGTTGAATTCAGGATGCTGGGCGAGCTGGAGATCGTTCACCACCTGGTTCAGCACCTGGGGCGACTTCAGGATCTCGATCTCGCTCAGGATGGCGGCGTCCTCGGTTGGGATCGCGCCCACCACCTGCTCGACCTCGCGGACGACGCGGACCTGCCGGTTGTCGACCAGCAGAAGGGCTTCGGACGTGTACTGGTCCTTGAGCGTGGAGACGCCCAGGGCCGACAGGCCGGTCAGCACCACCACGATGGCCGCGATCAGCCACTTGTGGCTGCCCAGCACGCGCAGGATGAAGCGGAAGTCGGGACCCATGGACGGGGTCTGGGATTCGAACTCGCTGCGCCGGGACGGGCCGGGGGCGGCGGGCCATGCCGGAACCGGAGCCGGCGGACCGCCGTGGTGGCCGCCATGATTGACTTGGGGCAGATTTTCCACGTCTCAAAGCTCCTTATGCATGGGCGCTGGTGCTGGGGCGCTGGACGAACGCATGGCGGCACGGCGCATAAGCATGACGGTGTGGGCGAAGCCGAAAGCGCCGACGCAATAGCGGCGAAACAGACGGCGGGGCTCCTGGACCAGCCGGAACGCCCATTCCAGCCCGATGCGCTGGACGGCGGCGGGGGCCCGGGTGAAGCGCCCGGCGAGGAAATCGATGATGGCGCCGCCGTTGACGATCAGCACCTTATGATCCAGCGCGCGCTTGAGCTGCACCGCGACCTCCTCCTGGCGGGGCATGCCCATGGCCAGGATGATGACGTCGGGCTGAAGCTCCCGCGCACGGGCGATGTAATGCTCCACGGAATGGAACCCGTGCTGGGCATCGACATAGTCGTGCGGGGTCCGCTCCTTCAGCCGCTCGATCCCTTCGTCCAGCCAGGGCGCCGCGGTGCCGTAGACGGCGACCCGACGGGGCGACAGGTGGCGGAGGAGAAGCGGGATGAAGTCGGTGCCGTTCATGTTCAGCCCGACCGGCTGGTCGAGCCACGGCAGGGCCGTCTCCAGCGCCACCCCGTCCCGCAACAGGACGTCGGAGGCGCGGAAGGCCGACCAAGCGGCGGAGGACCCCGCGCAGAGGTTCACGCCGTGAGCGTTGAGGAACGACAGGATGGTCGGTCGCTCGACGGCTGACAATGTCTTTATCAATGCATGGCGCTCGTCCTCGCAAGAAATACACCGTATTCTCTCGATCAGTGCCAGGACGTCACGAGGGGTCGGCATGCACATCTCCTAACCAAATCTGCGAAGCGACGACAGTTACGTTGTCTGTGCAACGATGATGCCCGACGGTTTGCGGTGCAGTAAGACGATATTGCTTGCTAACACTTTCGATTGGTGGCATCCGGCAAGACCGTTACCGGGTACCCCTTTCGACGCGACCGCCGGACAACAGGGAATGATGTGGCCGGCACCGCCCCTTTTTCGCAGCGGTGGGATGGGAGAAGGGAAAGTTCAGGCGAATTAGCCCGGCCACGCCGGGGGAACCCCTGAATCGGCTTGCCCTATCCTATGGCTCCGACCATATAGGTACGCCCGTGGGGCGCCGGTGTGCAGAATAGGGGGTGGGCGTCCGCCCCGCGGCGCGGCACTGTTCGAGAGCCGGCAAAGCCCCCTTGAGACCGCCAGCCCCAACCAGTTCCTTGAATCCCCAGGCCGATCTCTCAGGGGGCGGCGACGGAAGAAGACCAGTCCATGAGCAACGACGAGACCACCCCCCGCCAACCGGGCACCGCCCCAGGGACTGCTGACGAGTTCGACCGCCGCGACGCGCTGCGCGCCATCGCCGCGGTGGTGCGCGGCGACGGGATCGAGGTGGACGCCGACAGCACCCCGGCCCGCTGGTCGGTCGCCGTCGTGCATGAGGTGGTCGTTCCCGGAACCGACCGGAAGCTGAAGCTGCGGTTCCGCGTGGCGCTCGGCCCGCTGCCCGACATCGAGGCGGACCTCTGGGGCCTGATGACCGCGGAGGAGGGCTTCGGTCGTCCTCAGGCGAAGGCGCTGGGCAAGCGGGTCAAGGCCGCCTGCCTGTCCTCCGCCGCCATCGAGAAGGCGCGCGGGCGGGTCGATGGCTGGTTCGCTTCCATGGCCCAGCGCGCCAACGGCTTCGGCGAGGCGTGGCGGCCCAAGGGCTTCGCCGACGAGCTGGGCCGGGTGATCGGCTTCGGCGGGCGCATCCCGCGCCTGCAGACGCTGCTGGACGCGCTGGAGGAAGCCTTCTCCACCGCCGCCGCCCGCGCCGGCTTGAAGGTCCGTCGGGAGCGGCTGGAGAACGCCTCCGGTCTCGGCGTCTATCTCGACAGCTTCGCCACGGCCCGCGCCATGGTGCGCAAGCTGCGGCTGTTCGTCGGTCCGACCAACTCCGGCAAGACCCACGCCGCGATGGACCGGCTGGCCGAGGCGCAAAGCGGCTGCTACCTCGCCCCGCTGCGCCTGCTGGCCTTGGAAGGGCAGGAGGCGCTGGAGACGCGCGGCCGCCCGTGCAGTCTGGTGACCGGCGAGGAGCGCGATGTGCGGCCCGGCGCCTCCTTCACCTCTTCGACCATCGAGATGGTCAACACCTCGAAGGTCTGGGGCGCCTGCGTCATCGACGAGATCCAGATGATCGGCGACCCCGACCGCGGCTGGGCCTGGACCCAGGCGGTGGCCGGCGTGGCCGCTCCGGAGATCCTGATGACCGGCTCCGCCGACGCCATCCCCTACGTTCAGCGCCTCGCCACCGCGCTGGGGGAGGAGCTGGAAGTCGTGGAGTTCACCCGCAAGTCGCCGCTGCGCGTGCAGGAGGAGCGGGTGCCGCTCGAGAATGTCCGCCGTGGCGACGCGGTGATCGCCTTCTCGCGCAAGGACGTGATGGGGCTGCGGCGCGAGCTGCTGGCCCGCGACCACACGGTGGCGGTGATCTACGGCGCCCTGTCGCCGGAGGTGCGGCGGGCCGAGGCGCGGCGTTTCCGCGACGGCACGGCGGACGTGCTGGTGGCGACCGACGCCATCGGCATGGGGCTGAACCTGCCGGTCGCCCGCGTCGTCCTGTCGACCACCCGCAAGTACGACGGGCGGGAGGAGCGCGAGCTGAATTCCTCCGAAATCCGCCAGATCGGCGGGCGGGCCGGGCGTTTCGGCATGCACGAGGAGGGCCGCGTCGCGGTGCTGGAGGGGGAGAACATCAACCCGGTGCGCCGGGCGCTGACCACCCCGCCGGTCCCGCCCGAGGACCCGCGGGCCTGGATCAGCCCCAACCTGACCCACGTCGAGGCCATCGCGCGGGAGCTGGACACCGACAGCCTCGCCAAGGTGCTGCGCACGGCGGGGCAGGAGTTGCTGCGCGCCAACCAGACCTTCCGGATGACCGACCTGGAGCAGCGCATCCAGGCCGCCGCCGCGGTGGATCGGGCCAAGCTGCCGCTGGCGGTGCGCGACATGCTGGCGCGCTGCCCCATCGACGTGCGCGACCAGAACAACCTGCGTCTGCTGGCGCTGTGGGCGACCAACCAGGGCAAGGGGATACGCAATTCCGCCCCCGACGCCGCCGAGCGCTTCCACCACCGCGTCGGCACCGACGTGGAACTGGAGAAGGCGGAGCGCGCGGTGAAGGAGCTGACCGCCTACGCCTGGCTGGCCTACCGCTTTCCCGACGCCTATCCGGACATGGACCTGTGCCAGGAGCGCCGGGCCATGCTGAACGCCTTCATCGAGCGGACCCTGGCGGAACGCTCGCTGGCCCGCGCCTGCCCGGTCTGCGGCACGCGGCTGAAGGCGAACCACCGCTTCCGGGTCTGCGACAGCTGCTACGCCGGTCGGGTGGAAGAGCGGCAGGGTGAGCGGCGCGGGCGCCGTCCCGATGGGGCACGCGGCCCGGACAAGGGAGCGGCTCCGGCGGAGGGCGGCCACCCGCATTTCCACCACCCGCTGCCCGGCCGCAAGCGCGGCAAGGGCGGGGCGGGGCATCGCGGGCGACGCCCCGCGGGGGGATGAGTTCGTTCCCTCTCCCGCCCCGGGAGAGGGTGGCCCGAAGGGCCGGGTGAGGGTTATGCGAGGATCAGGGGCTGATCCTTGGCTGGACCCTCACCCTTCCCGCGCTTTGCGCGGGCCCCTTCCCTCTCCCGGGGCGGGAGAGGGAAAGTGTCGTCGTCACGCTGCCACGACGCCGCTTTGACCAGCGTCGTCCCGGCGGGTCCAGGTGATCTCCTCGGCCCCACCGTCCTCGGTCAGGAAATAGCGGCGCAGCGGGACCAGATCGGCGCCCAGCTCATAGACCAACGGGCGGCTGGTCGGGATCTCGAACAGCGGGATGTCCTGGTCGGGCACCTTGTCGAGATGCTTGACGAGGCCGCGCAGGCTGTTGCCGTGGGCCGACACCAGAACCCGCGCGCCCAGCCGGAGGGCCGGGCAGATGCCCTCCTCCCAGAAGGGGATCACCCGGTCCGTGGTGTCCTTCAGGCTTTCGCCGCGGGGCAGATTCGCGCGGCCGATGCCGGCGTAGCGCCGGTCCGACACCGCGGAGCACGGGTCCTCGGGCTCGACCGGCGGGGGCGGGACGTCCCAACTCCGCCGCCACAGGAAGACCTGGTCGGCGCCGTGGCGGGCCGCCGTTTCCGTCTTGTTCAATCCCTGGAGCGCGCCGTAATGGCGCTCGTTCAGGCGCCAGTGCTTGTGCACCGGCAGCCACATCCGGTCCATCTCGTCCAGCACGATGTCGAGCGTCTTGATCGCCCGCTTGAGGACGGAGGTGAAGGCCACGTCGAAATCGAACCCGGCCTGCTTCAGCAGGCCGGCGGCGTGGCGGGTCTCGGCCACCCCCTGTTCGGTCAGATCGACGTCGGTCCAGCCGGTGAACAGATCCGAGCGGTTCCAGACGCTCTGACCGTGCCGCAGCAGCACGAGCCGATGCATGGTTCCTCCTCCTGACGTGACGGTGTCTCCTTCCGGGAACCGCAGGCCGGGGGAAAGGGTTCCGGCCGGGGCGTCACGAACGGCGCGGGTTTATGTCAATTTGGAAACGCGCGAGACACATTCGGACAACAATGGCGGGGTAACCTGCGGAGCAAGCGAAATTATACGTCCGGCGCGTGCGCAGCCGGACTGCGACGCCGAGCCAACTTGCGTTCCGAGGCCGCCATGCAGCATCATGACCTCCTCTCCAGGACCGTTTCCACCGATCGGGACATCACCCTGGAGGCGCTTCGTGTGTTCACCTATCTGAGCCGGCGGCTCCATTTCGACCGTCCCGTGCCGGTGCTCCAGTCCGAATTGGCTGATGCGCTCGGCATGCAGCGGCCCAACGTCAACCGGGCCATCAAGCTGCTGGAAACCAAGCAGATTCTTCTGCGGGATTCCAAACTGGGGCGTGCGATCACGTTCCGGTTGAACCCGGAACTGGAGGGCGGCCGGGCCTGAAACTGGTCCGGAATGATTTTCGAAACGCGTCACCTTGTCTTCACGAACTCGGCCCTCAAGAAAGCCTTCGGCTGGTATCAAAAGGTGCCGAATCAAACCGATCTTCCCTTGGGGCTGATCGCCTCCGTCGTTCCGAAATCGGACGGAGGTGTGGTGGTCATGGTGCAGCAGGGGGCTGCGAAGGTGAGGGACGTCGCCTTCATGCCCAGCAAGACGCTCGGCATCCTCCTGCTTTTCTGCCGCCGTCAGAAAATTCCCATTCCGCGCGATGCCGACAAGGACATCTTCCCGTCCGACGATGGGATCATGCTGACGATCCGTGGCAGCTGCAGCACGACGGCTCCGCCGCCGTGACCTCGTCGGGTGTGGTCAGTCGATCCCACAGCCCGTGGGTCGGGCAACGGCCAGGGGAATGTCCGCCTCGGTGAAGCGGTAGCCGTGACCGGCGGCAAAGTCCACCAGATCGCCCAGCGTCAGCAGGCCGCGCGACGCCCGCCGCAGCGCCGCACGCAGGGCCGGATCGGCCTCGGTCGCGACCAGGAACCGGATGTAGTCGCCATGACACATGCCCAGACCTCCTGATGTCGTTGCGGCGTTGCAGACACAAGCAATGGCGCGACGCTGATAGTCAGCTGCCTTGATATCGTCTATTTGCCTAAAATTGTAGATAAAAATCAGAAGAGAACGGTGCGGCGTCCTGCCGCACCGTTCCTTGACGGCCTATCCGGACCCGGCGATCACTCGCCCGGCTGCTGCACCGTCTCGGCGGGGCTGGAGCCCGTCGCGATGCTGTCCGGCGTGATGGCCGCCACCGGTTCGCCCGGCCCGGAAGCGGCGCGCAGAGCCCGCGCAGCGGCCTTCAGCCCCATGTCGGAGCGGCGATCGGGCATCAGCTCGAACAGCAGCAGGGAGCGTCCGTTGACCGGGATCTCGTCACCGGTCCGGGCGGTGGCGACTTCCAGCCGGTCGGGCTCCGTGGTGTCCACCAGCGTCAGCCAGCGGCTGCCGCCGGCGACCTCCGGCAGCTTGAAGGGCACCACGTCGTGGTAGGCGTTGATGATCAGCAGCAGCGTGGCGTCCGACGCCACCTTCTTGATGCCGGTGGCCTGCGCCCGCCCGTCGAGCAGCATGCCCAGACAGCGCGCCATGGGGTCCTGCCACTGCTCGGTCGTCTTCTCCTCGCCGGCGGGGGTGATCCAGGTGAGGTCCTTCACCTCCAGATCGGGGTTGTAGGCACCGGTGAAGAAGCGCCCGCGGCGCAGCAGCGGATGGCTCTGCCGCAGCCCGATCAGGTGGCGGACGAAGTCGGTCAGCGCCCAGCCCTCGTCGCTGACGCCCTCCCAGTCGATCCAGCTGATCTCGTTGTCCTGGCAATAGGCGTTGTTGTTGCCGTTCTGGCTGCGGGCGAACTCATCGCCGGCCAGGATCATCGGCGTGCCCTGGGACAGCAGCAGCGTGGCCAGCAGGTTGCGCATCTGGCGGAAGCGCAGGGCGTTGATCTCCGGATCGTCGGTCGGCCCCTCCGCCCCATGGTTCCAGGAGATGTTGTGCGAATGGCCGTCGCGGTTGTCCTCGCCGTTGGCGTCGTTGTGCTTGTCGTTGTAGGAGACGAGATCGTGCAGCGTGAAGCCGTCATGGGCGGTGACGAAGTTGACGCTGGCCCAGGGCTTGCGCCCACGCCGGTTGAACACGTCCGCCGAGGCGGCCATCCGGGTCGCCAGCTCGGGCAGCTTGCCCTCGTCGCCCTTCCAGTAGGAGCGCACGGTGTCGCGGAACTTGTCGTTCCACTCCGCCCAGCCCGGCGGGAAGCCGCCGACCTGATAGCCGCCGGGGCCGCAGTCCCACGGCTCGGCGATCAGCTTGACGCGCGACAGCACCGGGTCCTGGCGGCAGGCGTCGAGGAAGCCGCCGCTGTGGTCGAAGCCGTAGGTTTCCCGCGCCAGGATGGTGGCGAGGTCGAAGCGGAAACCGTCCACATGCATCTCGGTCACCCAGTAGCGCAAGGAATCGGTGACCATCTGGAGAACGCGCGCATGCACGAGGTTCAGCGTGTTGCCCGTGCCGGTGTCGTTGATGTAGTAGCGCGGGTCCGGCGCCAGCCGGTAGTAGGAGGCGTTGTCGATGCCCTTGAAGGACAGCGTCGGCCCCATCTCGTTGCCTTCGGCGGTGTGGTTGTAGACGACGTCGAGGATCACCTCGATCCCGGCGTCGTGCAGGCGGGCGACCATCTCCTTGAACTCGTGGATCGCGCCGGTCGCCATGTAGCGCGGGTCGGGCGCGAAGAAGGAGATGCTGTTGTAGCCCCAGTAGTTGCGCAGCCCCTTTTCCAGCAGGTAGCGGTCATCCACGAAGGCATGGACCGGCAGAAGCTCCACCGCCGTGACGCCCAGCGAGCGGATGTACTCCACCACCTCCTGCTGGGCGAGGCCGGCGAAGGTGCCGCGGTACTGCGGGGGCACCGCCGGGTGCCGCATGGTGTAGCCGCGCACGTGGGTTTCGTAGAAGATCGACTTCTCCCAGGGGATCGCCGGGTGGCGGTCGTGGCCCCAGGTGAAGGCCGGGTCGATCACCACGCATTTCGGCATGCCGGGGGCGCTGTCGCGCCGGTCGAAGGACAGGTCGCCGCGCGGCGAGCCGACGCGGTAGCCGAAATGCGCGTCCGACCAGCGCAGCGGCCCGACCATATGCTTGGCATAGGGGTCGAGCAGCAGTTTGTTCGGGTTGAAGCGGTGGCCCGCCTTGGGCTCGTAGGGCCCGTGCACGCGGTAGCCGTAGACGGTGCCGGGCCGGGCGTCCGGCAGATAGCCGTGCCACACCTCGTCGGTGTATTCGGGCAGCTCGATCCGTTCCAGCTCGCGGCGTCCTTCCTGGTCGAACAGGCACAGCTCCACCTTGGTGGCGTTGGCGGAAAACAGCGCGAAGTTGACGCCCAGCCCGTCCCATGTGGCGCCGAGAGGGTAGGGAAGACCTTCCCGGATGCGGGACTGGCGGAAGACCTTAGGAGCGAACGGCGGCTTCTTCACGGTTGAACCTCGTGTGGGCGCGTTGCGGCATGAAGCAGCACAGGAACGCGCAGACCGTCCCGGTGATCCCGTCATCGGCACAATTTCCGATGAATGCCGAAGCCTCAACTCCTGGCCGAAGCAATTCGTGATCCCTCACCCAAAGAGTGGGTCCGGTATGAGCATGGTCATAGTCGTCATGGCGAGTCGCGCCGATAACTATCGCATGCTATCATCGGTTCCGGACAATAAAGGCAAATAAACTTCTGGGAGGTGTCCGGGAGCTTTTCGACAAGAGGCTGAGGAAACGGGTGTAACGCAAATGACAACTTTCGCCTTTCCATGCCGTTGCCGGGTCTTCGAATGTGAAGACGTGGAAGGATCAATGAAGGGCGAAGCCGGCGGCCATTCCTCTGCGACCTTCCCGACACAGGCGCGCTTTGCTGTCCGGCGATCCGCGGACCATTGAAACCGCTTCCCACCCATCGATCATCGCCTCAGGCACAGGCTTCGCCGGTGACCCATGGCATCGTGCATCCGGCGGACCGGCGACGCCGTCTCCGCTCCGCCTCACCAAGACGCCCCCACCCATGATCCGGCTCTCGGTCAACGCCCTGCTGAACTTCCACCCGAAGGCCATCCTGGCAGCCATCGTCCTCGTGATGACGCTGCTCGGCGGTGTGGCCTGGGGTGCGCTGTCGCTGGTCGATTACGTCAGCACGCTCGACCGCGCCGAACACGGCACACGGCAGGCCGCGGCCTTCCTCGAAGGGCACGCCGACGCGGTGCTGGACGGCGCCGCCGCCGCCCTGGCGCGGGTGGCCGATCGCCTGGAGGAGGGCGGCATCGCGTCGCTTCCCGACCACGCTCTTGGTGAAGCGCTGGCGGCGTCGCGGTTCGGCGCGCTGTCCATCCTGGACGCCGGCGGCCGGACGGTGTTCGGCCCATCCATCCATCCCGACGGCGGCACCTCCGGACTGTTCCAGGGGGCGGATGGCGCTCTTGAACTTTTGCACGGACAGGTGGACGGGCTTGATTCCATCCTGATGGTCCGCCGCATCCTGGGGCGCGAAGGCATCCTGGAGGGGGTGGTCCTGCTGGCGCTTCCCTCCTCCACCCTGCACACGGTGCTCGACGTCTTCGGCGACGGGCGGCACAGCGTCGCCGGACTGTTCCGCTTGGACGGCACGCGGTTGGCCGGAATCGGTGGCGCCGTGGTCGGTCCGCTGCCGACGCTGGAGCCGGGAGAGGAGAGCGGCGAGAGCGATTGGACCGTTGGCGGAGACGGCGTCGTCATCGGCCTGAAGCGGATGCGCGACTTCCCGGCGGTGGCGGCGGTCGCCCTGCCGCGCAACGTCGTTCTGGAGCCGTGGAGCAGCCGCCTGCAGCACGGCTTCATGATGGTCGGCGTCAGCGTCGTCGCGCTGTTCGGGCTGGCCGCGCTCGGCTGGGCCAGCCTGCGGCGCGAGGCGGCGGCCCGTGACGCCTTGCGCGATGCCAACGCCCGGCTGGAGCAGCGGGTGGAGGAGCGCACCGCCGACTTGCGCTCCCTCAACCAGAAGCTGGTCCGCGCCTTGGCCGAGAAGGAGCGCGCCAATCAGGCCAAGGCCCGCTTCCTGTCGGCGGCCAACCACGACCTGCGCCAGCCCTTCCAGGCGCTGCGCCTGTTCCACCATCTGCTGATGGAGCGGCTGAAGGAGACGCGCGAGCGGTCCATCGCCGAGAAGATGGGCGAGGCGCTGGACAGTGGGGAGAAGCTGCTGCACGCGCTGCTGGAGGTCGCCACGCTCGACGCCGGGGTGGTCCGCCCGAACATCGCCGAGGTGCCGGTCGCCACGGTGCTGGACAGCGCGGCGGCGGAGTTCCGTGGGCTGGCGGCGGACAAGAAACTGGATTTGCGGGTGCGCGGCTGCCCCGCCATGGTGCGCACCGACGCCACCCTGCTGACGCGGATGCTCGGCGACCTGCTGCGCAACGCCATCGCCTACACCCCGGCGGGCGGCGTCGTGGTCGGTTGCCGGCGGCGCGGACAATGGTTGCGCATCGAGGTGTGGGACAGCGGCTCCGGCATCGCGGCGGAGCATCTGGACGCCATCTTCGAGGACTTCGTGCAGTTGGGCAACCCGGAGCGCGACCGTCGCCGCGGCCTGGGTTTGGGGCTTCCCAAGGTGCGCCGCAAGGCCGCGCTGCTGGGCCACGCGGTGGAGGTCCGCTCGCGCCCCGGCCGGGGCTCCGTCTTCTCGATCATGGTTCCGCTGGCGGCCAGCGAATCGCGGACGGACGCGGCGGCTCCGGCCCCCGCCGGACGGGCGGAGGATACTGACACCCGCCTGATCCTGGTCGTGGAGGACGACCCGGTGCAGAGCGCAGGGATGCAGCTTCTCCTGGAAAGCTGGGGGCATGACGTTCTGGTGGCGGCGGACGGTCCGGCGGCGCTGGCGACGCTGCGCGCGGCGCCGCGCTGTCCGGACGTGATCCTGTCCGACTTCCGCCTGCCGGGACCGCTGACCGGCGCCGAGACGGTCACCCGCGCGGCAGAGCAGGAGGGGCGACCCATCCCCGGCATCATCCTGACCGGCGACACCGCCCCCGAACGAATCCGCGAGGCGGTGGCCGTCGGTTGCCGCCTGCTGCACAAGCCCGTCACCCCCGACGTGCTGCGCGACGCGCTGAACGCTCTGGGCACGGAGCGCCAGCCGGTCCGCCACAGCCAATCGTCCGCGGCATGACGGACGGGGCTTTCCGCGACAGGAAAAGCCTCCTATAGAGAGTCGCATTAATCTTTCGTGAAGGCCGCAAAGGGTACTCTGAAACCGTGATCGGAGGCGAACACGGCCATGCAGCAGCGTCCTCTCACCCGTCTGGATCAGGTCCAGCTCGACGCGGTGGTGCGCCGGCACGAGATGTTCCGGAACGCCCGCATCGGCGGGGCGCGGGCGACGCTGTCCTTTTTCGACCTGAGCGGGCTGGACCTCATGGGGCGTGACCTCGCTCACGCCGACTTCGTCGGAGCCAGCCTGCGCGGCGCCAATCTGGCCGGGGCGCGGCTGGACTGCGCGTCGATGTTCGCCACCGACCTGCGTCTGACCAACCTGGAGAACGCCAGCCTCATCAAGACCGACCTGCGCGGCGCCTGCCTGCGCGGGGCCATCCTGATCGGCGCCAACCTGTTCGAGGCCGACCTGCGCGACGGTTCGCTGGCGGAAAAGGACCGCGACGGCAGCCTGCGCGTCATCCGGGTGGAGGGCCAGCCGACGGAAGCGTCGGGGGCCGACCTGTCGGGCGCCAACCTGACGAACGCCCGGCTGTCCGGGGCCATGGCGATTCACACCGACTTCACCGACGCGCTGATGCGCGGATGCAAGCTGGTGCGCGCCACCATGCGCGGGGCCAACTTCACCGGATCGAACCTGGAGGGGGCGGACCTGTCGGGGGCGGACCTGCGCGGCGCCTGCCTGCGCGGCGCGGTGCTGACCGGCGCCACCATGGTCATGACGGAGCTGGCCGACGCCGACCTGGAGGACGCCCTGACCGACGATCCGGTGGGCCGCGTCGTCGCCGAACTCGGGCGTCCCCTGGACGAGCTTCTGCACGAGCACATCCGCTGGGTCGGCTCCAGCGGGGCGGAGGGAACGGCGCTCGACCTGTCGGGCTTCGACCTGCGGCACGCCCCGTCGCTGGCCCACACCTGCCTGACCATGCTGCGGGCGGTCGGGGCGACGCTGTACGGGCTGGACCTGACCAGTGTGCAGCTTCAGGCCGCGGTGCTGGAGAAGGGCGACCTGCGTCTGGCCAAGCTGATCAGCGGCGACCTGCGCGGCGTGAACCTGCGGCTCGCCAAGCTGAACAACGCCGACCTGCGCAAGGCCAACCTGCGCCCGCTCTATTTCGATGAGAAGCGGTCGATGGCCTCCGACCTGTCGGGCGCGCGGCTGCGCTACGCCGACTTGCGCGGCGCCTGCCTGCGCGAGGTGAATTTCGCGGGCGCCGACCTGTCCTTCGCCAATCTGGCCGGCTGCGACCTGACCAAGACGGACCTGACCAACGCCCGCATGTTCGGGGCGAAGCTGGACCGGCGCTCGCTGTCCGACGGCGCCATTCTCGACGGTGTGGCGGGGCTCAAGCTTTAGGGCTATATCTGTTGCGGATTTCCTGCGGGAGTGCGATCCCATGTCCGGGCGCGTCGGTGCGGTTTGCGGTGGCGTGGTCTTCAGTGGCGTTGTGTTCGGTTTGGCGCTGGCGGTCGGGCTGACGGCCCTGTCCGCTCCGGCGCAGGCGCGGTCGTCGGTGTTCCTGTCCTTCGGGGGGCCGGTCTATCCCGACCATCCGCCGCCCTACCGGCATTTCCACGGCTATCCGCCGCCGATCTACAGGCACCCGGTCTATGGGCCGCCGCTCTATGTGGTGCCGGCCCCGCCGCCGGTCGTCTATGTGCAGCCGGCGCCCGTTCCGGCCCCGTCGCCCACGGTGGTCTTCACCGAGCCCGCGCCGGCCCCCATCGCCGCCACCCCGACCGGTCCGGCCTACACGGCGCGCAACGGCCAGCTCTGCCGCGAGTACCAGACGACGGTGATGGTCGGCGGTCTGGCGCAGCCCGGTTACGGCACCGCCTGTCGTCAGCCGGACGGAAGCTGGCGGGTGGTCAACTGACCGGCGGGCGCGGCCGTCGAAGGCGTCGTCAGACCGAGCCGCCCGACGTGCCGATGGTGGCGCTGCCCTTCTCGTGCCCGTCCGGGTCCATCGCATCGGCGTAAGGCTTGCCGTCCGGCGTGGTCGTCTTGGGGTGGCGACCTTCCTTTTCGGCCTGAAGCCGTTCGGAGATGCCGGTCGGTGCGTCGTCGGCGCGGCGCGGGTCGGCGTTCGGCGCGGGGCTGCCCGCGCTGCTGGGGTCGCCCGGGATCTGCAGGCCCCGCGGGTTGATCGGCTGGTTGGAACGGTCCTGTGCCATGGCGTCTGTCCTTTGCTGGAAAGGCGAATCCAACCGGTCCGGCTGGGCGGAGTTCCCCAAACCCCCGTCCGGCACAACCGTTCTGCGCCGCACTATGCCTCCTAAGACCGTGACGGCGGCGCGGAATGTGGTATATCCGGGCAGCGGTTCAGCCCGAGGAGAGTTCTTTGCCCGCCGATACCCGTGCTCTTGGCGCGCCGGCGCCCAGCGCGTTGGCCGATGAGTCGTCGACTGTGCCGGCCGGTCAGCCGCTGGTTCTGGCCCTGCCCAAGGGACGCATCCTGAAGGAGCTGCGCCCGTTGCTCGCCCACGCCGGCATCGAGCCGGAAGCGGCGTTCGACGACGCGGACAGCCGGCTCCTGCGTTTTGCGACCAACATCCCGAATCTCAGCATCATCCGCGTCCGGTCCTTCGACGTGGCGACCTTCGTCGCCTTCGGCGCCGCCCATCTGGGCGTGGCCGGCAACGACGTGCTGATGGAATTCGACTACCCGGAAATCTACGCGCCGCTCGACCTCGGCATCGGCAAGTGCCGCCTGTCGGTCGCCGAACCGGTCGAACTGGGGGAGAGCGACGATCCGTCGCGTTGGAGTCATGTCCGCGTCGCGACCAAATACCCGGAGGTCACCAGGAAGCATTTCGCGGCGCGCGGGGTGCAGGCGGAGTGCGTGAAACTGAACGGCGCGATGGAACTTGCCCCGACCCTCGGCCTGTGCCGCCGCATCGTCGATCTGGTGTCCACCGGTTCGACGCTGAAGGCGAACGGGCTGGTGGAGATCGAGCACATCGCCGACGTCACTTCCCGCCTCATCGTCAACCGGGCCGCCTTCAAGACGCGGCCCGAGGAAATCTCCGGCTGGATCGACCGCTTCCGGGAGGCTGTGAATGCCCGTCAGGCTTGATGCCCAGGACCCCCGCTTCGCCGAAGGTTTTGAGGGCCTTCTCCACGCCAAGCGCGAAACCAGCGAGGACGTGCAGGTCCTGGTCGCCGGCGTCATCGACGACGTGCGCAAGCGCGGCGACGCGGCGCTGATCGATTACACCGCCCGCTGGGACCGCCAAACGCTGACCCCCGCCACGCTGCGCATCTCCCAGGAGGAGGTGGACGCGGCGGTCGGGCAGTGCGGCGACGACCTGCTGCGCGCGCTCGACACCGCGGCGGAGCGCATCGAGAGCTTCCACCGGCTCCAGGTGCCGGAGACGACCGACTACCGCGACGCCCAGGGCGTGCGGCTGGGCGCCCGCTGGACGGCGGTCGGGGCCGCCGGCCTCTATGTGCCGGGCGGCACGGCGTCCTACCCCAGCTCCGTCCTGATGAACGCTCTGCCGGCCAAGGTCGCCGGGGTCGAGCGCATCGTCATGGTGGTGCCGACTCCGGACGGGGCGATCAACCCGCTGGTCCTGGCCGCCGCCAAGCGCTGCGGAATCACCGAGATCTACCGCATCGGCGGCGCCCAGGCTGTGGCCGCTCTGGCCTACGGCACAGAGACCATCGCGCCGGTGGACAAGATCGTCGGCCCCGGCAACGCCTTCGTCGCCGCCGCAAAGCGGCTGGTCTACGGCACGGTCGGCATCGACAGCATCGCCGGCCCGTCGGAGATCCTGGTGGTTGCCGACAACCGGAACGACCCGGCCTGGATCGCCATGGACCTGCTGTCCCAGGCGGAGCACGACACCTCGGCCCAGTCGATCCTGATCACCGACGACACGGCTTTCGCCGACGCGGTGGCGGCGGCGGTGGACAAGCACCTGGAGACGCTGCCGCGCGCCGCTATCGCCGGGGAGAGCTGGCGGGAGCACGGCGCCATCATCGTGGTGCGCGACCTGCTGGCCGAGTCGCCGGCCCTGATCGACCGGCTGGCGCCGGAGCATCTGGAACTGGCGGTCGAGGACCCCGACGCGCTGGCCGCAAAGGTGCGCAACGCCGGGGCCATCTTCCTCGGCCGCTACACGCCGGAAGCCATCGGTGACTACGTCGCCGGTCCGAACCACGTCCTGCCGACGGCGCGCTCCGCCCGCTTCTCGTCGGGCCTGAACGTGCTGGATTTCATGAAGCGGACGACCTTTGTCGCCTGTGACGCGGACAGCGTGAAGGCGATCGGCCCGGCGGCGGTGACGCTGGCCCGGTCGGAGGGTCTGGACGCGCACGCGCTGTCGGTGGCGCTGCGTCTGCCGGGGGGAGATCAGGGGTGAGCACGAAGGGCAACCGCCGCATCGTCCATGTGACGCTCGACGAGAAGACCGTGATCCGGCGCAAGCCGGAGGTGGAGCACGAGCGCGCGGTTGCCATCTTCGACCTGCTCGAAGACAACGAGTTCTTCCCCTGCGATCACGCGGATTCCGGCCCCTACCACCTGCATCTGTCGATCGAGGACAACCGGCTGGTCTTCGACGTCCGGCGCGACGACGACAGCGCGCTGGACAAGATCACCCTGCCGGTGACCGGCTTCCGCTCCATCGTCCGGGACTATTTCCTGATCTGCGAAAGCTACTATCAGGCGATCAAGCGCTCCACACCCTCGCAGATCGAGGCGATCGACATGGGTCGCCGCGGCCTGCACAACGAAGGATCGGAAATGCTGCGCGAACGGCTGGCCGGAAAGGTCGAGATGGATCTCCAGACGGCGCGTCGGCTGTTCACGCTGATCTGCGTCCTCCACATCCGCGGCTGACGGGGTCGGGCGGCGCATGGCCCCGGTGCTGCAACCGCTCCCCGTGACGAGCGTGTTGTTCGCCTGCACCTACAACATGATCCGCTCCCCGATGGCGGCGGCGATCATGCGGCATTTCCATGGCACGCGCGTCTATGTCGATTCGGTCGGCGTGCGCGAGGGGGACGAGGTCGATCCCTTCGCCGTGGCGGTGATGGAGGAGCTGGGCATCGACCTGTCCCGCCACCGCTGCCGCAGCTTCGAGGATCTGGAGGACACGAATTTCGACCTGATCGTGTCGCTGTCGCCGGAGGCGCAGCACCGCGCCATCGAGATGACCCGCACGATGGCCTGCGACGTGGAGTTCTGGAACACCTTCGACCCCACGCTGGTGGATGGCAACCGCGAGGCCATGCTGGACGCCTACCGCAAGGTGCGCGACGGGCTGCTGGGCAAAATCAAGGAGCGCTTTCCGTTGTCCCGCGGTCCGACGGTGTGATCTTCCGCGGGTTCGGCGGCGACATTCGGGGAAGTGCTTTTTCAAGGCTGGGTTGAAGTGCTATTGAGATGAATCATCGAATGACGTGCTTTTCTCCCCCTAGACTCTAGCGGCCCCTGAGAGGTTCACCGCCTGATGCCCGCCGGTTTGCCGTCCCGCCTGTTTCGTGCCGCCGGCCTGCGGAGTCTCCGGCTGCGCCTGATGGGCGTTGTTCTGGCGTCCCTGGCCCTGCCGCTGGCCGGGGCGCTGTACTTCTTCGACCAGCAGCTCGACCAGCGTCTGAGCAGCGCTCGGGAACTGGCGCGGCACCTGACCGAGGATGGGGTGGAGCGCCAGCGCGACCTGATCGGCGAAGCGCGGAACCTGTTGGGGGTTCTGGCCCTGGTGCCGGCGGTTCGCGACGCCGCCCACGGCAACACCGACGCCTGCGTCGCCACGCTGGCGCCGATGCCGCGCCAGCACCGTTGGACGACCGGCGTGTGGGTGACCGATCCGAACGGCCTTCTGATCTGCGACACGACCGGCCCCGGTTCCGGGATGAGCCTGCGCGAACGCGAGTATTTCCAGCGGGCGCTGGACACCAAGTCCTTCGTGCTGAGCGAAGTGGTGATCGGCAAGCGCTCAGGGAAGCCGCTGATCCTCGCGGTGCAGCCGGTGCTGGTGAACGGAGAGATCGAGCGGGTGCTGGGAGTCGCCATCGATCTGGCTTGGCTGACCGATCTCGTGAAGGTGACGAAGCAGGACGACGCGCGCATCCTGGTGCTGGACCGTCACGGCGTGGTGATCGCGCGCCAGCCCGATCCGGAAGGCTGGGTCGGACGCAGCATGGCGGATTTTCTGCACATCCGGCGCATGCTGGCCGAGGGCAGCGGCGCGTTCGAGGGCGAAAGCGCCGACGGGCTGAACCGCATCTGGGCCTTTCGCCACTCCCCGGAAACCAACACCGTCTTCGCCGTGGGCATGCCGACCGGGCCGATCGTGGCGGACGCCCAGCGCGACTTGCTGCGTGGGCTGGTCCTGCTCGGCATCGCCGGGCTGCTCAGCGTGGCGGCGCTCTGGTCGCTGCTCCACGCCTCGGTCCTGCGATGGATGCGCGTTCTCAGCCAGGCGGCGACCCGGATCGGCGCCGGCGA
This sequence comes from Azospirillum himalayense, assembly GCF_042657465.1. Classification (NCBI taxonomy): domain Bacteria; kingdom Pseudomonadati; phylum Pseudomonadota; class Alphaproteobacteria; order Rhodospirillales; family Azospirillaceae; genus Azospirillum; species Azospirillum himalayense. The sequence continues at coordinate 41,740 of NZ_JBHSLC010000023.1, forward strand.
CGTCGGGACCGTGGTGGAGGCCCGCGGCGCGCCCGACGAGATCCGGCTGGTGGCCAACGCCTTCAACGACATGTCGGGCCGGCTGAAGCGGCGCGAGCAGGAACTGCGCGCCGCCATGGAGGAGGCCCGCGCCGGCAGCCGCGCCAAGGAGGACTTCCTGGCGACCATGAGCCACGAGATCCGCACGCCGATGAACGGCGTGATCGGGTTCGCCGACATGCTCCTGGAAACGCCGCTCACCGCGGAGCAGCGGCGCTACGCCTCCCAGGTGCGGGAAGCCGGGCGCTCCTTGTTGACCGTCATCAACGACGTGCTGGACCTGTCGAAGCTGGAGGCGGGCAAGCTCGATCTGGTCTGCGTGCCGTTCCGGCTGGACGATCTGGCCGACCGCTGCCAGGCCATCGTGCGGCTGGCCGCCGAGCAGAAGGGGCTGGAGATCCACACCTCCGTCTCCGCGGCGGCGCGCGGCTATGTGATGGGCGATCCCGACCGGGTGCGCCAGATCCTGCTGAACCTGCTCGGCAACGCGGTGAAATTCACCGACACCGGCAGCGTCCGCCTGACCGTCAAGGCCATGGGCGACGAGTCGGGGCCTCGCCGCTACACCTTCACCGTCAGCGACACCGGCATCGGCGTGCCCGAGGATCGCCAGCGCGAACTGTTCCAGCGCTTCAGCCAACTGGACCGCGGACGCGGCGGCACCGGGCTGGGGCTGGCCATCTGCCGCCGTCTGGTGGAACTGATGGGGGGCGAGATCGGCGTGGAGAGCCGCCCCGGCCTCGGCAGCACCTTCTGGTTCAGCCTGCCGCTGAAGCCCGCCAGCGCCCCGGAACGGGACGACCATGACGGGGGCGCCCTCCACGATCACCAGCCGTCCAGCCGTGGCGCGCGAATTCTGCTGGCCGAGGATCTGGCGATGAACCGCGATCTGGTCGTCGCCATGCTGACCCGGGCGGGTCATCATGTGGATGCGGTTCCCGACGGCGCCGCCGCCGTGACCGCGGTGCAGGAGCGCGCCTACGACCTCGTCCTGATGGATGTGCAGATGCCGGTGATGGACGGGCTGGAGGCGACGCGGCGCATCAGGGCGCTTCCAGGCGCGCTGGGCCGCATCCCGATCCTGGCGCTGTCGGCGGGCGTGCTGGCCGTGGAGGTGGAGCGCTGCCGGCAGGCCGGGATGGACGATCATCTGGCCAAACCCCTGGAGAAAAACAAGCTTCTGGCCGCTGTCGATCATTGGAACGGCGAGGGGCGGCGGACCGCCGTCGACGCCGACCCCATCCGGATGGCCGACACACCGGGTGATTGAGAGCGCAACGCTGACTCCGGCAATGATTAAGAAAAATTAAGGCTTTTGTGCTAAAGCTGCGACGAAGGGTTCCGCGAGAGCGGTTCCGGTCTGACGGTTCCGGTGTTCCATGAAGGTCGCGCTGCCTCCACTCGCCCCGCTCCCCGAGCGCAAGCCGGATGTTTCCGCGTCGCCGTCCTCCACGGGCAACGCGTCGGCCGGGTCGTTCCAAAGCGCGCTGGCCGACGTTCAGCCGGTCGTTCGCGGGCGGCTGACCAACGGGCAGAAGGCGCCGCCCCTGCCGGCGACGAAGCCGGAGGCACCGATCCAGCTCGCTGACGGGACCCGAGTTCCATTTCCCGCCCGCAAGCCCGAAGCCTCCGCAATGACGGCCGTGCCGTCGGGCACCGGGACGACGGTGATCGGCGCCGCCCTGGCGAACAGCCCCGCCGCCGGGCAGGTGGTTCTGGCGGCCCAGCAGGTCGCCGGCCTGTCGGGCCACAGCTTCACCGCCATCCTCGCCCAGGCGACGCAGGAAAGCGGGCTGGACCCGGCGGCCCGCAACCGCTCCAGTTCCGCCGCCGGACCGTTCCAGTTCCTGGAGCGCACGTGGCTCGACCTGTTCCGCCGCCATGGCGCCGCCTACGGCCAGGGGGAACTGGCGAGCGCGATCCAGAGCCGCAACGGCATCCCCTCGGTCAAGGATCCGGCGGTGCGCCGCCAGATCCTGGCGTTGCGCCACGATGTCGACCTCTCCGCCGGGATGGCCGCGCGCTACCTGTCCGAGGGCCGCGACCGGCTGGAGGAGCGGCTGAAGCGCCCGGTGTCGGAGACCGAGAGCCGCATCGCCTATGTGCTGGGCGTCGGCGGAGCGGCCAAGCTGATCCGTGCCGCCGAGTCGTCGCCCAGGGCCGCGGCGGCGGAGCTTCTGCCCACTGCGGCGCGGAGCAACCGGGGTCTGTTCTACGACCGCGCCTCGGGCCGGACGCTGACCGCGTCGGAAGCCGTCGCGCGGCTGACGCGCCGTATGGACACCGACCAGAAAGAGATGTTCGAGCGCATCGCGCAGGCCGCGGAACCCCGCCTCCGGCTCGACGGCGGCCCGTCGCCGCTCAGTTCTTTCCAGTCGGCGGCGCTTGGCGGCACCGCGGGCATGGACGCGGGCGGCGCGGGGGAGTATGAAAACGGCGACGGAAACCCGCTTGGCTGAACCGCCGGCTGTTTGCGTCCCATCTGGAAGGCTTTGGCCAACCCCCACGCCGGAGGCTCACCGCCCCCGGTGGAATCCCCCTTGACCGGGCGGCTTCGGGAGGTCAGTTATTGCCTCGAAACTGTTACGGACTTAAGGGGCTATGGCTAAGGAAGATCTGATCGAGTTCTCCGGAACCGTCGTCGAGCTGCTGCCGAACGCGATGTTCCGTGTGAAGCTCGACAACGAGCATGAAGTGCTGGCGCACACCTCCGGCAAGATGCGCAAGAACCGCATCCGCGTGCTGGCCGGTGACCGCGTCAACGTCGAGATGACGCCCTACGACCTGACCAAGGGCCGGATCACGTTCCGGTTCAAGTGATTGAACCGGTTTCCCGTGTTGAACCGGTTTCCACCGTCGGCCATCCTCCCCGCGTTATGAGCACCGAAACCACCCACCGGCTCGTGCTGGCGTCCGCCTCGCCCCGCCGGCTCGACCTGTTGCGCCAGATCGGCGTGGTGCCCGACGCGGTCGACCCCGCAGACATCGACGAATCGCCCCTGCCGCGGGAGCTTCCGCCCCAGCACGCGCTGCGTCTGGCCGGCGAGAAGGCCGCCGCCGTGGCCGCGCGCCACCCCGGTGCCTTCGTGCTGGCCGCCGATACGGTGGTCGCCTGCGGCCGCCGCATCCTGCCCAAGGCGGAGGAGGAGAAGCAGGCCCGCGCCTGCCTCGACCTGCTGTCCGGGCGGCGGCACCGGGTGTTCGGCGGGGTCGTGCTTCTGTCACCCGCGGGGGCGGGGCCGGCGGCGGAGGGGGAAGCGTTGCGCCGGTCGGAACGGCTGGTGCGCACCGACGTGACCTTCAAGTCACTGTCCCACGAGGAGACCGAATCCTACATCGCTTCCGGCGAATGGCAGGGCAAGGCCGGCGGCTACGCGATCCAGGGCCGTGCGGCCGCCCATGTCCGCTGGATCGGCGGCTCCTACAGCAACGTGGTCGGGCTGCCCCTGTTCGAGGTGGCGGCGCTGCTGCGCGGCGCGGGGTTCCCGCTGCCGTGAGCGGCCCGGCGGGCGGGACCGGATCGGACATCCTCATCGACCGCGCCGGTCCGCTGACGCGGGCCGCCGTGCTGACCGGCGGCCGGCTGACCGACCTCTACATCGACCATGCCGAGCGTCCCTCCCTGCTGGGGCATGTGTTCCTTGGCCGGGTGGAGCGCATCGCGACGGGGCTGGACGGCGCCTTCGTCGATCTCGGCACCGGCAAGTCGGGCCTGCTCTCCGCGCTGGACGCCCGCGGGCCGAAGGGGCGCCCGAAGGCCAAGGGCGAGCGGATCGGCAACCTGCTGCGCACCGGCCAGACCGTGCTGGTGCAGGTGAAGGCCGACGCCACCGGGTCCAAGGGACCGTCCCTGACCATGGACATCACCCTGCCGGGCCGCTTCCTGGTGCACGCGCCGCTGGGACGCGACGTGGCGGTGTCGAAGCGGCTGGGCAGCGGGCCGGAGCGCACCGAACTGGCCCGCCGCATCCAGGAGATCGCCCCCGGCGCCGGCTGGATCGTCCGGGCGGGCGCCGTCACGGCGCCGGACGGGCTGCTGGTCGCGGAGTCGGACGCGCTGCACTTGGCGTGGCGGTCCATCCGCGACGCGGCGGAGCGGGGCGGCGGACCTGCATTGCTGCTGACCGGTCCCGATGCGCCGCGCCGTGCCCTGATCGAGCATGGGGCGGCCGCTCCGTCGCGGATCATCGTGGACGACGTGGCCCTGGCCCGCGACCTCGCCGACTGGTGCGCCGATCGCGCGCCGGACCTGGAGGAGCGGGTGGAGCCCTTCGACGCCCGGCTCCTCGCCGTGCCGTCCGATAGCCGTCAACGGCTGTTCGACCTGCGCGACCTCGACGCTGAGATTGACACGCTGCTCGGCACGCGGGTGCCGCTGTCCGGCGGCGGGTCGCTGGTCATCGAGCGGACCGAGGCGATGACCGTTGTCGACGTCAACGCGGGGGAGCGCGGCAACCCGCTGGACGTCAATCTGGAGGCGGCGGCGGAGATCGCCCGGCAGCTGCGCCTGCGCAACGCCGGGGGGATCGTCGTCGTCGATTTCGTCAACATGCGCAACCGGGGCGACGCCGAACGGCTGCTGAACGCCCTGTCCCGCGCGGTGGAGGACGACCCGGCGCAGACCCAGGTCTATGGCCTGTCCAAGCTGGGCCTGGTTGAGATGACCCGCGCCCGGCGCGGCACGGCCCTGGCCGAATTGCTGGGAACCGTCCGCCTGGACTCCAACCGCACCGGCGCGGCTGAGGATTGAGCGATGAACGACAACCAAAAGCCCACAGGCCAAAAGCCTTCTGAGAAAGCCTGCCCGATCTGCGGCCGTCCGGCCGTGGAGGAGACCAAGCCCTTCTGCTCCAAGCGCTGCGCCGACGTGGATTTGTCGCGTTGGCTGGGGGGCGTCTACCGCATCGAAAGCCCCGACCGCCCGGACGCCGAGGAGGCGGACGAGCGGGAGTGACGGGGCGGCGGATTTCTGCATTTTAGGGCTGGACAGGCCCGGCGAATTTGCCTACAAAGCGCGCCTCGACGCGCCGCGGTCTCCCCCGCGGCCTCGGTGCCCAGGTAGCTCAGTTGGTAGAGCAGGGGACTGAAAATCCCCGTGTCGGCGGTTCGACTCCGTCCCTGGGCACCACTTCTTCCCTTCATGGGGTTGTGGTGTTGCAAACGCTCCGTCATCCGCGGGGCGTTTTTTGTTGTCCGCATCGCTCCACCCGACCCGACCAGCACGCGGAAGAGGTGGCGTTCCCGCCGCGGCGACCGTATCGTGCGTCGCGCAACGATCCGGCACGGATGGCGGGATGCTCGATCAGCGGACAGGCGCGTTTCTTGAAGACTTCCTGGCAAAGCCCGGCGGCGACCCGGAGCGGCTCGACCGCTTCCTGCTGCACGGCCCGTACCGCGGGCGGCGCGGCGGCAGGCCCCGGCTGAAGCTGGCCTTCCACGACTTCTGGCCGGAGTTCGACACGGGCACGAACTTCTTCATCGAGATCCTGTCCGGCCGCTTCGACCTGTCGGTGGTCGACGACGACAGCGACCTCGCCATCGTGTCGGTCTTCGGCGGGCGGCACCGCACGGCGCGCAGCCGCCGCACCCTGTTCTTCACCGGGGAGAATGTGCGCCCGCCGCTGGACGGCTTCGACATGGCGGTGTCCTTCGACCGCGTCGACGACCCGCGCCACCACCGCCTGCCGCTCTACGTCATGCACGCCTACGAGCACATGCGGGAGGGGGCGGTGCCGCATTTCTGCTCGCCGGTGCTGCCGCCGGTGCCGCCGACGCGGGCGGCCTTCGCGGAGCGCAATTTCTGCGCCTTCCTCTACAAGAACCCGAACGGGGAGCGCCGCAACCGCTTCTTCCCGGCGCTGGACGGGCGGCGGCGCGTCGATTCGGTGGGCTGGCACCTGAACAACACCGGCAGCGTCGTCAAGATGGGCTGGCTGGCGAAGATCCGCGTCTTCGAACGCTACCGCTTCGCCTTCGCCTTCGAAAACGCCAGCCACCCCGGCTATCTGACGGAAAAGATCCTGGACGTCTTCCAGGCCGGGGCGGTGCCGCTCTACTGGGGTGATCCCGATGTGGAGCGCGAGGTGGCGGCGGGTAGCTTCATCGACGTGTCGCGCTTCGCCACGGACGAGGAGGCGGTGGACCACATCCTGGCGGTGGACGGTGATTACGACGCCTATCGCGCCCACCGCGCCGTGGCGCCCTTCCTGGGGACGGAGGAGTTCCATTTCGACGCCTACCGCCTCGCCGACTGGATCGAGAGCCGGCTGTAAGGGCCGGAGGGGAGGGAGAGCGATGGCGCGGGTGCTTCTGAATTACGCGGACGGGGCCTTTCTGGCGGCGCAGAAGCGCAACGCCCGCAGCGGGTTGGAGGTCGGCGGCTTCGATTCCGTGGCCATGCTGGGCCGAAGCCACATCGATCCGGCCTTCGTCGAGCGCAACCGCTTCATCCTCGACCAGCCGCGCGGGGCGGGCTACTGGCTGTGGAAGCCCTGGGCCATCTGGACCCTGCTGCGCGACCATCTGAAGGACGGCGACGTGCTGTTCTACTGCGACAGCGGCGCCCATTTCGTGCACCGCGCCGACCCGGTGATCGACCTCTGCCGGGAGCGGCGCGACCTGCCCATTCTGCTGTTCACGTTGCAGGACGAATTCAAGAACCGCGGCTGGACCAAGCGCGACTGCTTCCATTTCATGCGGCTGGACCGGCCCGAATACACCGACGCCACCCAGATCCTGGCGAGTTTCATCATCTGCGAACGGACGCCGGAGACCATCGCCTTCGTCTCCGAATGGCTGCGCTTCGCCCAGGACGAGCGCATCCTCACCGACGCGCCAAATGAGTGCGGCAAACCCGACTATCCGGAGTTCCGCGACCACCGGCACGACCAGAGCATCCTCAGCCTGCTGGCCCGCCGTCGCGGGGTGAGCACGATCCCCGACATCTCGCAATGGGGCGACGACCGTCGCCCGCCGGAGATCCCGCGCATCCTGCTGCACACCCGCCAGCGGGACTGAGAGGGCGCATGGACCTTCCCGAAACCGCCGAACGGGCCGCCGCGCTGCACCGGCAGGCCGTCGCCGCCCAGCGCGAGGGTCGCGTGCGGGACGCCGTGGCTCTGTTCCAGCAGGCGTTGGCGCTGCACAAGGACGCCGACATCTATCTGGATTTCGGCAGCCTGCTGGCGGGTCTGTCGCAATGGGGGCCGGCGGGGGCGGTCTACTCCGCGGCGCTGAAGCTGGCGCCCGACTCGCCCGACGCCCATTACGGGCTGGCGCTGTCCCTTCACGCCCAAGGGCGCCCGGCGGAGGCTGAGCCGCATTACCGCGCCGTCCTGGCGGCCTGCCCAGGGGTGGGCGAGGTGTGGAACAATCTGGGCGTGGCGCTTCAGGATCAGGGCCGCCCCGGCGCGGCCGAAACCGCTTACCGCGAGGCGCTGCGCCACCGGCCGGAGGACGCCGGCACGTGGAAGAATCTGGCGGTCGCGCTGGACGCTCTGGGCCGGACCGCCGAGGCCGAATCCGCCTACCGCGCGGCGCTGGCGCGCAACCCGGAGCACGCGGTGTCCCTGAACAACCTCGGCGGCCTCGCTTTGGCCGCCGGGCGCCGGGACGAGGCGTGGCGGATCGGCCGCCGCATGGCGGCGCTGAACCCGGCGGACCGGCACGGCTGGATGCTGCTCGGCAACGCCGCCCACGCGGCAGGCCGCTGGGCCGAGGCGGTGCGGGCGAACGCGCTGGCGGTGCGGTTGGCGCCGGACGATCCCGCGTTGCGCCACAACCTCGCCAACGCGCTGTCCGCCGCCGGCCGGCGGGAGGAGGCGGTGGCGGAGTACCGGGCGGTTCTCGGGCTGCAGCCCGACTCGGCGACGGCGGCGGTCGATCTGGCGGTGGAACTGCTTGGCCTGCACGACACGACGGGTGCCCTGGCGGTGCTGCGCGGCGTGATCGGGCGGCATCCGGAGCATGGCGCGGCGTGGCGGATTCTCGGCCAGACGCTGACCGGCGCCTTGCGGCCAGACGCCGCGCTCGACGCGCTGCGCCGGGCGGTGGCCCTTGATCCCGGTGGACAAGCGGGGTGGGAGGACCTGGCCGCCGCGGCGACGCTGGCCGACCGGATCGCGCCCTCCATCGAGGCCCTCCGCCGCGTGCGCCGGCTCTCTCCCGCCTACAACCCGGCGCTGGCGCAGCTGGTGCAGCAGCAGAGGCACGCCTGTGACTGGCGCGACCTGCCGGCGCTGGAAAGCGACCTGATCGGGCGGCTGCGCGCCGGTGCCCTGGGCGTGCCGCCCTTCGGCCTCCTGGCGGTGGACACGACGCCGGCGGACCAGCGGGCGGCGGCGGAGCGCTGGGCACGGCAGAAGGCGCGCGGCGTTTCGGCGGTGGCACGGCCCGCCGTCCCCGGAGATCGGCGCCTGCGCATCGGTTACCTGTCCGCCGACTTCCACGAGCACGCCACCGCCTATCTGATGGCGGAGCTTCTGGAGCGGCACGACCGGACGCGCTTCGCCGTCACCGCCTACTCCACCGGCATCGACGACGGCAGCCCGATGCGCCGCCGCCTGAGCGCGGCGGTGGAGCGCTTCGTGGACCTGCGCGACCGCTCCGACCGCGACGCCGCGCAAGCCATCGCCGCCGACGGCATCGACATCCTGGTGGACCTGAAGGGCTACACGGCCTTCGCCCGCACGGCGATCCTGGCGGCGCGGCCCGCCCTGGTGCAGGTGAACTGGCTGGGCTATCCCGGCACCCTGGGGGCCGATTTCATCGACGTCATCCTGGCCGATGCGGTCACCATCCCGCCGGGCGAGGAGGGCTTCTACAGCGAGGCGGTGGTGCGGCTCCCCCATTGCTATCAGCCCAACGATCGCCACCGCGCCATCGCCGAGCGCACGCCATCGCGCACCGATTGCGGGTTGCCGGAGGACGGCTTCGTCTTCTGCTGCTTCAACAGCCCCTACAAGCTGACGCCCGTTGTGTTCGACGTCTGGACGCGGCTGCTGTGCGCCGTGCCGGGGAGTGTTTTGTGGCTTTATGCCGGCAACCCGCTGGTGGCCGGCAACCTGCGGCGCGAGGCGGCGGCCCGCGGAGTGGCGCCGGAACGCCTCGTCTTCGCGCCGCCGCGTCCCCTGGCGGAGCATCTGGCGCGGCACCGGCTGGCCGACCTGTTCCTCGACACGCTGCCCTACAACGCCCACACCACGGCCAGCGACGCGCTGTGGGCCGGACTTCCGGTGGTGACCTGCCGTGGTGCTACCTTCGCCGGGCGGGTGGCGGCCAGCCTGCTCGACACGGTGGGGCTGCCGGAACTGGTGACGGACTCGTTGGCGGCCTACGCGGCGCTTGCCCTGGACCTCGCCGGCGACCCGCAGCGGCTGGCCGGGCTGAAGGCGCGCTTGGCATTGGCGAGGACGGCCGGCCCGCTGTTCGACGGCGACCGCTTCGCCCGCGATCTGGAGGACGCCTATCGGGCCATCTGGAGGCAATTCACAGCGGCAGGAGACGCGCGATGACGACCATGGACCGGCGGCTTCACATCGTCGTGCCCTACCGCGACCGCGCGGCCCATCTGCGGGACTTCGTGCCGCGGGTCGGCGCTTACTTCGCAACGCTCGCCGATCCCATCGATTACCGCGTCACCATCGTCGAGCAGGAGGCCGGGCTGCCCTTCAACCGGGGCGCCATCAAGAATGTCGGCTTCCTGCTGGGGGAGGCGGAGAGCGGCTACACCTGCCTGCACGACATCGACTATCTGCCCGTCGACGCCGACTACTCCTGGGTCGACCGGCCGACCCCCATCCTGTCCTTCGGGGCGGAACAGCGGCCGGTGGCGCCGGGTCGCTCGGACCAGACGGTGACCACCGACCTGGAGAGCACGATGGGCGGCGTGCTGCTGATGCCCAACGACGTGTTTCGGCGCATCGACGGCTATTCCAACGCCTATTGGGGCTGGGGCTACGAGGATTTCGACCTGTCGCTGCGCATCCGCTCCCGCCGCATCCCGACCGCGCGGCGGCCCGGCCGGTTCGAGCCGCTCGACCACGACAACGAGGGCTTCAACCCCGACGCCTCGGCCTCGCCCATCTCGCGGGTCAACAAGCGGGTGTTCCAGGCGAACTGGGCCGGCGGGACGATCCCGGAGGAGGACGGCCTGTCCAGCCTCTCCTTCGACGTCCTCGACCGCCGCCCTTGCGACGGCGTCGTTCCCGGCGCCGAGAGGCGGTGGGAGATCGTGCGCGTCCGCCTGACCATGGCGCCGCTGCCCGGCCAGCTGGCGGCCTTCAAGGCACGCTGAAGCTGTTACCTTTCGGGACACCCGCGCATCTGCGGGAAGACACCGGCGCGTTCCAATGCGTATAGTGCGCCGCTTTCAGCGGCTCTTGGCCCGCAGGACGAACACCCGCGAAACGACGAAGCGGAATGGACATGACCAGCCACGAAGACGTCTTCGACGCGCCGGAGACGCGGCAGCCGACCATCCTGGCGGTGTACAATCAGAAGGGCGGCGTCGGCAAGACGACCACCTCGGTGAACCTCGCCCTGGCGCTGGCCGCGCTGGGCAAGAGCGTGGTCCTGATCGACTTCGACCCGCAGAGCAGCGCCACCAGCAATTTCCTGCTGCGGGAGAAGGCGCGCGTCGGCATCAACGACCTGCTGAGCCAGGACACCTTCGTCGAGGACGCCATCACCCCGACCAGCTTCGACGGGCTGTCGATGATCGTCGGGGCGCGCAAGCTTTATTCGCTGGAACACGCGCTGGACGCCCGCGGCGGGTCGCAGCGCGGCTTGCGCAAGGCGCTGCATTTCTCGCGCAACCCGCCGGATTACGTGGTGATCGACTGCCCGCCGGCGCTCGGCCATCTGGCGGCCGGCGCGCTGGCGGCGTCGGACCGGCTGGTGCTTCCGGTCTTCCCGGGGCGCTACGCGCTGGACGGGCTGAAGCGCACCCTGTCGGTGGTCGAGCACATCCAGAAGGGCATGAACCCCAACCTGTCGGTGGCCGGCATTCTGATGCTGTCGATCACCAACGACGAGGTCGGGCGCGAATCGCTGACCCTGCTGCGCTCCGAATTTCCGGAACTGATGTTCCGCACGGCGATCCCTTACGACGTGGACGTCGTGAAGGCAACCTACCGCCGGATGCCAGCCGCGATCTTCAGCCCGGAGGGGCGGACGACGACCCGCTTCCTGGCGCTGGGCTGGGAGATCGTCCACGGCCGCGGCTCCTCCCCGACCGACGAGCAGCTGAAGCCGGCGCAGGACCGCATCCGCGCGTGGCACGCCGACACCGACTCCTCCTACAGCGCGCGCCGCGCGGCGGCGCCGGACGAGGGCGACGACTCCACGGGCGGCGGCAACGGGCGCGGCGCTGGAGCGGAGGCGCCGAAGGGTGGCGGCGGCCGGGCGCTGGTCGCGGCGGCGGTCGGGCTGATCGTCGGATTCGCGCTGGGCGCTCTGTTCGGCCAGCCGCTTCTGGGCGGCGTCCTGGCCGGCCTGGGGGGGTGATCTCTCGGCGGGTAGGCTACAGCACCGCCTTGCGGGCGGAGAGCAGGATGCTGGTCTCGGTGGAGGCGATGCCGGCGATCTGCCGGACGCGGCGCAGCGTGTCGTCGAAGGCCTCCAGCGACTCCGTTTCGATTTCAGCGACGACGTCCCAGCGCCCGTTGGTCGTGTAGACCGTCCGCACCTCCGGGAAGCCGTGCAGGCGGGCGATGACCGTCTCGGCGGCGCGGCCTTCCACCTCGATCATCGTGATCGCCCGGACCATGGCGGGCCGAAGATCCTTGCGCAGCAGCACCGTGAAGCCGGCGATGATCCCGCTTTCGATCAGGCGGTCGATGCGCGCGCGAACCGTCGCGCGCGACACCTTCAGCACGGCGGCGAGGCTGGCGACGGGCTGGCGCGCGTCGGCGCGCAGCAGGGCCAGAAGGCGGTGGTCCAGATCGTCCATGCGGTCTGATAAACCGCGGCGGGCAACCTGTCAAAAACCGTCTCCGTTCGTTGTCTCCGCAGCCGTCGGTGGCGTCATTGACCGACAAACCGGACAAACAGGGCTCTTGCGGCGATCAGGCAGACCGGAAGCAGCAGGAGCAGGCCCGCGAACCCGAGCATCCGCCGCCACTTGGCGAAGCGGGCCGGAAAGGGAAGGGTCAGGATGAGCAGCAGCGGCGCGATCGGCAGGAAATAGCGGCCCTGGACACCGTCGATCACCGGTGCGCCAACCGCGGTCCAGGTGAGATACTGCGCCAGGAAGACCCCACCGGTGCTCAGGACAAGGGCCAGTCCGACGAGCGCCAGATCGGCGGTCGTTCGATTGGCCGGCGGTGGCGCTGCCGCGAAGGTCGCCATCAGCGAGACCATGGCAAACCGGTAGCCCCATCGCGGGAGCGAGATGCTCAGCCATCCCAGAATACCGATAAACCCGGCCGTATAGGATGTCAGATTCGCCAGCAAGGTGTTCAGTGTGAGATGCCACACGAAGGTCGGATTGCGAACGAGAAACAGGAGCTGATCGGTGGTGGACACGACCTTGTCGTTGAGCGGGTATACCTTTACCCGCACCGGTTCGGTCATCACCAGCCAACCGGCGAAAGCGGCCAGAACGAACAGAGTGCACAGCACCATGGGGAGCCGGACGGTGAACCGGCGACCGCCGCCGTGCGACCACAGGGCGGGCATCCACAGCAGGGGGAGAAGGGCGAGGTAAGGAAGGCGGGCCAGGGCCAGGATGGTGATGCAGGCCGTTGCGGCGTAGGGCAGCCAGAGGCCGCGCCCCGGCTCCCGGTCGAAGGACCGGGCGACCACCGCCGCAAGCAGAGCGCCGAGGCCCAGCAGGATGCCGTCCTGAGACGTCGATGCGATCAGGAACACGCTCATCGGCAGGAGAAGCAGCGACAGGATGAAGCCGGACGCCGCCGTTGTCCGGAGCATGACGACGGCGGTCACCGCCAGAATCGATGCCGTCAATGCGGCAAAGGTGCGTGCCAGAACGTAGCTGTCCATCACGGACAGGCCCAAGGCCTTTCCAATCGCCAGGGCCGCCGCCTGAGGAGCGTAGGCAAAGGGCGCATACTGGACGGTGTTGCGGAAATCGGCATTGACCTTCTGCTCTTTCCAGCCGATGGCCCGCACCGCTTCATAAAGGTTCGGGTCGACCGGGGGAGCACCGCCTGGAATGTACGGGTCGAACCGGTTCAACAGTTCAAAAAGCCCAACGTCGACACCGCCACCGCTTGCGACGTCGTTTATCTTTTTTCCGACAATCTCCCCCTGCGAAATCTGGTAGGCGCGGAAAAGGTGAGCCGGCTCGTCGGGGGCCTGGAACGGCGGGGTAAGATATGAGAATACAATAATGAATCCGAGAAATAGAAAAACGAAACACCCAGTGATCGTCTTGTTGCTTGGCGGTTTTATGGAATCCGTGATGCCATTAATGGTTGTGGACAGCATTTTCATGCCTTTTGCGTTGTTCTGCTAGATGACTGTAATGAATGGAGGCAAGGAGAAGCCTTTGCGTAGGCTATACACCGAAACAGGCCAGAGTAGCATTAATTTTCTTATCGTTTTCTGCCGGTGGCGCCTGCAGTCGGCAGGCGTGCGGACGACCTGCCGTCGGTGTGGGGGAGGTTCGCCACTTTGACAGGTTCAGCATGTCAATGTGATCAAGCATCTGCCGAATCTTACCATTTTTCCGTCTTTTTGTCGCCCGCACCAATCCCGATACTTGGAAGGAATGCGCCTTGGCGTAGCAAAGCTAAGAGAGACGAAGCATGGTGTCACAGGCGTCGGCGGATCGGGACGATCAGCGCTTCGTGGAGATCATCGGTGTTCCCATCGAGGCGGGGGCCGGCCATCCGGGCGCCCTGATGGGGCCAGCGGCGCTGCGCACGGCGGGGCTGGTCCGCGCCCTGCGCGATCTCGGGCACGAGGTCCGCGACCTTGGTGACCTGACTCCCAATCCCTGGAGCGAGGACGACGCCGCCACGGCCCGTCTGGCGGAGATCACCGCCTGGTCGCGGGCGCTGGCCGACCGCTCCTACGCCATGATGCAGGGCGGGGGCGTGCCGGTGTTCCTGGGCGGCGACCACAGCCTGTCCATGGGCTCGGTCACCGGGGTGGCCCGCCATTGCCGGGAGGCCGGCACGCCGCTGTTCGTGCTGTGGCTGGACGCGCACGGCGACTTCAACACCCCCCACACCTCGCCGTCGGGCAACATGCACGGGATGCCGGTGGCCCTGCTGTGCGGGGAGGACGGCTTCGACGACGTCTTCCCGCCGGAGCAGCGGGCCACGGTGAACCCGGCGCACGTCCATCTGTTCGGCATCCGCTCTCTCGACCCCGGCGAGCGGCGCCTGCTGCGCGCCCGCGGGGTGGACGTGGTGGACATGCGGCTGATCGACGAGCACGGGGTCGGTGTCCACATGCGCCGCATCATCGAGCGGGTGCGGCAGGCCGGCGGTCATCTGCACGTCAGCCTGGACGTGGATTTCCTCGACCCCGCCATCGCCCCCGCGGTGGGAACGGCGGTGCTGGGCGGGGCGACCTACCGCGAGGCGCACCTCATCATGGAGATGCTGCACGACGCGGGCGTCGTCGGCTCGCTGGACGTGGTGGAGCTGAACCCCTTCCTGGACGAGCGGGGCAAGAGCGCGCTGCTGCTCGTCGATCTGGTGGCGAGCCTGTTCGGGCGCCGCATCATCGACCCCGCCGTCACCCAGTCGCAGATCGGCGGCCAAGCCGTTTGAAAGACGACCGTCTGAAGAAGAAACAACCCCCGGAGAGAACGCCATGCTTCAGCACGCCGCCGACCTGATCGGGACCGAACACCGCCTGGGCGCCCACAATTACAAGCCGCTGGACGTCGTGCTGGCGCGCGGCGAGGGCGTCTATGTCTGGGACACCGAGGGCAACCGCTATCTCGACTGCCTGTCGGCCTATTCCGCCGTCAACCAGGGCCATTGCCACCCGAAGATTTTGGAAGCGATGGTGCAACAGGCGTCGAAGCTGACCCTGACCTCCCGCGCCTTCCGCAACGACCAGTTGGCGCTGTTCTACGAGGAGCTGGCGGCGCTGACCGGCTCCCACAAGATCCTGCCGATGAACAGCGGGGCGGAGGCGGTGGAATCGGCGATCAAGACGGTGCGCAAGTGGGGCTACGAGGTGCGCGGCGTGCCGGAGAACCAGGCGGAGATCATCGTCTGCTCGGACAATTTTCACGGCCGCACCATCACCATCGTCAGCTTCAGCACCGACCCGGACGCCCGCGGCGGCTTCGGCCCCTTCACGCCGGGCTTCCGCACCGTGCCCTTCGGCGACGCGGCGGCGCTGGAGGCGGCGCTGACCCCCAACACGGTGGCCGTCCTGCTGGAGCCGATACAGGGCGAGGCCGGGGTGGTCATCCCGCCCGCCGGCTATCTGCGCCGGGTCCGCGACCTGTGCACGGAGCGCAACGTCGTGATGATCCTGGACGAGATCCAGACCGGGCTGGGCCGCACCGGCAAGCTGCTGGCCGAGGAGCATGAGGGGGTGGAGGCCGACGTCACCCTGATCGGCAAGGCGCTGTCCGGCGGCTTCTACCCGGTGTCGGCGGTGCTGTCGAACTCCGAGGTGCTGGGCGTACTGAAGCCCGGCCAGCACGGCAGCACCTTCGGCGGCAACCCGCTGGCCTGCGCCGTCGCCCGCGCCGCCATGCGGGTGCTGGTGGAGGAGGGCATGATCGACAACGCCGCCGTCCAGGGCGCCTATTTCCTGGAGCAGCTCGGCGCCATCCGCAGCAACGTGATCCGCGAGGCGCGGGGGCGCGGCCTGATGCTGGCGGTGGAGCTTCACCCGGAGGCGGGTGGGGCGCGCCGCTATTGCGAGGCGCTGCGGGCGCGCGGCGTCCTGGCGAAGGACACCCACGACCACACCATCCGCATCGCCCCGCCGCTGGTCATCACCCGCGAGCAGGTCGATTGGGCGCTGGAGCAGTTCGACGCCGTTCTGACGGGAACCGCCGCTCCGTAAAAGGCCAGGGTCATCGCATTCGCCCTTTCTAACCCTTTCCCCTCCGGGGAGAGGGTGACCCGGAGGGCCGGTGAGGGGGTTGCGCTTGTGCCGGACGTACCGCCAAGCGCAACCCCCTCACCCTAACCCTCTCCCCGCTTTCGGCGGACCAAAGGTCCGCCTGTCGCGTCAGCGCAAACTGTGTTTGCGCGTGAGCAGGGGGGAGAGGGGATTTTAACGAACAGCCCAGCGCAAAAGGCGCTTGCGGCCCGCCCCGGCCTTCGCCACGGTGGGGGCGGGCTTCCCATCCATCCAGCAGCGATCCGCCATGCACAGCGCCATCATCGACCTCCCGTCCGCCACCCCCGGCACCCGGCGGACCCTGACCGTCCAGCGCTTCGGCACGGCGGGCGCGCGGCCCTGCGCCTACATCCAGGCGTCGCTGCACGCCGACGAGATCCCGGCGATGCTGGTGGCCGACAAGCTGCGCCGCATCCTGACCAAGCTGGAGGCCGAGGGGCGGATCGCCGGCGAGGTGATCCTCGTCCCGGTCGCCAACCCGGTGGGTCTGGGCCAGTCGCTGATGGACCATCACCTCGGCCGCTTCGACCAGGACGACGGCAAGAACTTCAACCGCGACTACCCGCACCTGACCGAGGCGGTGGCCGAGCGCGTGGCCGACCGGCTGACCGACGACGGCGAGGCCAACAAGGCCGCCATCCGCGCCGCCCTGGCCGAATCGCTGGCCGAACGCACCCCGCGCACCGAGACGGAGCACATGAAGCACCGTCTTCTGGCTCTGGCGCTTCAGGCCGATTGGGTGCTGGACCTGCATTGCGACCTGGAAGCGGTGATGCACCTCTACACCCTGACCCCCTCGGCGGAGGCCTTTGCCCCGTTGCAGCGGCTGCTGGGCGCGCGGGCGGTCTTCCTGGCCGAGGAATCCGGCGGCGACCCCTTCGACGAGGCGGTCAGCCGCCCCTGGAACGAGCTTGCCAAGCGCTGGCCCGACCACCCGATCCCCTTCGGCTGCCATTCCGTGACCGTGGAACTGCGCGGGCAAGCCGACGTGGAGCACGCCCAGGGCGAAGCGGACGCCCAGGCCATCGCCGGCTTCCTCACCCATGCCGGCGTCCTGTCCGGCGAGCCGCCGGCCCTGCCGGAGCCGCTGTGCGCCCCGACCCCGCTGGAATCCTCCGAACCGCTGACCGCCCCGGTGGGCGGCGTGGTGGTCTTCCATCACAAGGCGGGCGACCGCGTGGAGGCCGGCGCCGTGGTCGCCGACATCCTCGACCCGCTGACCGGCGAGGTGACCCCGGTGCGCAGCGAGTCGGCGGGCGTGCTCTACGCCCACAGCGCGACCCGCTTCACCCTGGCGGGCAAGCGGATCGCCAAGGTGGCGGGGACGACGCTGCGGCGTACGGGGCCGTTGCTGAGCGCGTGATACAGCCGGACGATGATTGCGTCCGTTATTGTCCAACCGTGACATCCGGCAGATCAATGCGTTGGCACGGATCGAGAGGGCTATGTCGGCAGCGCCTTGCAGGGGGCCGGCATGAGGTGGCAGCCTTGCCCATGCTCGCTCTCTCAATCCGTGTCACCAAGCCGATCCGGATTTGATTTTAGCAAGGATCTTTTCGTTTTCTTTCGCGTGATTGTTCACGTCCGCTTCGGCCAACATCTTGATGGCGGATTCGAATTTTTCCGATTTGAAGCCAAGCTCGTTTAGCCGCTGTCCAGCTTGGCGTTCTTCGTCACTCTGCACGTAGCGCTCATCGCCAGCGTTCATAAAATACGGAGTGCTAACATTTCCAAAAGATCTTTTGGCGGCTTCGAATTCCGCAGAGCCCTCGGCATTCTTGCCGAAGATTTCGCTTTGCATTTGCTGCATCGCGGCGATTTCCTGAGCGCCGGTCATGCCGCTGTTTTTGATCGCGCTGCGCCGCGCGGCGGTCTGACTCATCTGCTCTGCCGAAATGTCAAGCGGGCCAGGCGTTCCGGATGCACGGCCTGAGAGGGATTCGACGGCATCAGATGCCTTCCCCCAGAATGTGTTGGCGCGTTGTTGCTTCAAATGACTGGACAGAGCAAGTCCCAGGTCCCGCGCGTTCATCGCTCCGGAGGAAACCAAGTTTCCAAGTTTGCTCCGATCCTCGGTTGAAAGCTGTGAGAAGACTTTAAGGGAGTCTCCCTTCAACTCCGAGGCGAGAGGGCTGAGGACAACCGAGTCCTGTTGAGAGCCGGCGCGGCTGGAGGCCTGAGCGCCATCGCTTTTCGTCGATGCAGCGCCGGGCGGGGGCGTGGCCGGGATTGTCTTTGCTGCGCTGGCGGCTCCCGATAAATCGGAGACAATCATATCGATCTCCTTCGTCTGCGAAATTGCCAAATGGCGTTTCGGGGGGGCGTCTCTTCGATATCTAAGTATTAGATTTCGAATGATCGCGTCGTCTGCCTTGTATGTTCTCATTGCGCTGTTAATAAAAACTTAAAATGATCGACTACTGTATTATTCTAATGATTTGAATTATAAGCAATGCAAACGTATTAATCAAAATATGTTGCCGGTTTATAATTTTTGTGGGATAGGTGCGTTGCTGTATTATTTGTCTATAACTATGATGATGGGGGCTGTTATGGGTGTTTATGTTCTTCCGTCTACGCAGTACAACTGGAGCGCAACCAACGTTAGTGAGTCGTGGTCTGTGTACGGAAATAATCTTGATAACTATATTATTGGCGGTAATCTTGGCGATTACATTGACAGTGGTGCCGGAAATGACAAGATAGACGGCAATCCCGGTAACGATACGCTCAATGGTGGCACCGGCAACGATACACTGCTTGGCTGGACCGGCGATGACAATCTCATCGGGGGCAGTGGCGAGGATTGGCTTGAAGGGGAGGCCGGCAACGACACGCTCAACGGTGGCGCCTCGGGATTTCGTGATGTTCTCCTCGGTGGCGACGGAAATGATACATACATTCACTATTACAACGATACCGGACTCTCTTGGATCGCTGACAGCAGTGGGTCAAGTGACAGGATCGTAATCAACGATGTTTCATCCATCTACGATCTCCGTTTCGCTTTGGATTCGAGCAATGCCAACAACTTGGTTATATACACCGATGCGGACGCGGTTAACGGTATCGGCGATGGCGTGGTGATTCAGGATTACTTTAGCGGCGGCGGGCATGGCGCTGGAGAAGTCGAGTATATTCAGGTGGGCAGCTACACCACTTCCCTCTGGGGCTTCCTCGGTCTGCCGTAAGCTTGGTATGCATTTGTGGTCGAAGAAACTGGCGAAGGGAATACTCGCCAGTTTCTTTGAGTTGATCCGAACGCCCGAACGTGTTTGACAAGCATACCAACCAACCGGTATGTTTCCGCCCATGCCGAGACCCGCCAAACATAACCCCGAACGCGGCGATGCCCGCACCCGGCTTCTCGAAGCGGCGCGGGACGTCATCCGGGCCAAGGGCTTCGCGGCGACCTCCGTCGATGATCTGTGCAAGGCGGCGGGGGTCACCAAGGGCGCGTTCTTCCACCATTTCGAAACCAAGGAAGCGCTCGGCGTCGCCGCCGCCGCCTATTGGGCGGAAACCACCTCGGCTTTCTTCGCGAACGCGCCGTACCACCGGCTCGACGATCCGCTCGACCGCCTGTTCGGCTATGTCGACTTCCGCAAGGCGATCATCGACGGCGACCCCGCCGAGTTCACCTGCCTCGTCGGGACTATGACGCAGGAGGTCTACGGGTCGCACCCGGCGATCCGCGACGCCTGCGCCGCCAGCATCTTCGGCCACGCGGCGACGCTGGAGCCGGACATCGCGGCGGCCATGACGGCACGCGGCATCGAGGCCGACTGGACCCCGGCGAGCCTCGCGCGGCACACCCAGGCCGTGCTCCAGGGCGCCTTCATCCTCGCCAAGGCGACGGGCGGGCGCGAGGAGGCGCTGGAGAGCGTCGATCACCTGAAACGCTACCTCACGCTGCTCTTTTCACAGCCCCATTCGAAAGGGAATCCCCATGACGGAAGGTGAGCGCGACCTCGTTCTGACCCGCAGCCTCGACGCGCCGCGCGGCGCGCTGTGGCGCTGCTGGACCGAACCCGAGCTGCTGAAACAGTGGTTCTGCCCCAAGCCCTGGTTCGTGTCCGAGGCACGGATGGACCTGCGGCCGGGCGGCGAGTTCTTCACGCTGATGAACGGCCCGAACGGCGAATCCTTCGGCGAGCCCGGCGTCTTCCTCGACGTGGAGGAGGGGCGGCGTCTGGTCTTCACCGACGCCTTCCGCCCCGGCTGGCGGCCGTCGGGCCGGGCCTTCATGACCGCCGACGTGCGCTTCGAGGACGCGGGCGACGGCCGGACCCTCTACACCGCGCGCGCCATGCACTGGAGCGCCGAGGCGCGCGACGAGCATGAGAAAATGGGCTTCCACGAAGGCTGGGGCAAAGCGACCGATCAGCTCGAAGCCCTCGCCAAGACGCTTTGACTCAGAAACAAACGAACCGGGAGGAAACGAAACCATGGAACCGACGATCTACCTGTTCTTCAACGGGACCTGCCTGGAGGCGATGACCCACTACGCCGAGATCCTCGGTGGCGAGGTCGTCTACGTGTTCCGCAACAGCGATGCCCCGGATGCGGACAGCCGCATGCCCGGCGGCGATCACCTCGTGATGAACATGATGGTGAAGCTGGGGGCGACCACGGTGATGGCGTCCGACTCGCCGGATAGCATGTACAGCAAGCCGCAGGGCTTCCGGGTGCAGATCGCCCCGCCGTCGCTCGCCGAGTTCGACCGCATCTTTGCCGTGCTGGCGAAGGACGCCCGCGCCGTTGAGATGCCGCCGGGCGAGACCTTCTGGGCCGAGCGCTTCGCCATGTTTACCGACCGCTTCGGCACGCCCTGGATGCTGAATTACGAGGGCGCGAAGAACGCGGGCGCGGCGACCTGACGGCGGGGCAAGGCATTCAAACAAAAGGGAGGAAGGACATGGCCTACATCGACGGGTTCGTTATCGCGGTTCCGACGGCCAACAAGCAGGCCTTCATCGACCACGCGAACAAGATCGACGTTCTGTTCAAGGAGCTTGGCGCTACGCGCGTCATCGAATGCTGGGGCGACGACGTGCCCAACGGCAAGCTCACCGATTTCCGCCGGGCCGTGCAGGCGACGGAGGACGAGACGGTCGCCTTCTCCTGGATCGAATGGCCGGACAAGGCGACGCGGGACGCCGGGATGGGGCGGATCGAGGAGCTGATGAAGACCGACGAGCGGTTCAGCCCGGAGAAAAACCCGATGCCCTTCGACGGCAAGCGGATGATCTTCGGCGGCTTCACGCCGGTCGTCGAGGTGTGAGCGGGCGCGTCAGGAGCCGGTGAGCACGCCGGCTTCACTGTTTGAAAGACCGAGGTCCGCGGCGGCGCTGCGCATCAGCGCCACCGCGTCCCGGTCCCTCATGCGCCGGTATCCCGCCTCGGCCAGCGCCTCCCGCCGCGCACCGTCGGCGACCAGCGCGCAGGCGGCCTCGACCAGCCCGTCGTAGGGGGCGAAGGCCATGGCGTCCAGCAGGTCGGGGTCGATCTCGGTGCCGGGGTGGCGCTCGGCCAGCACAGCCTTGCGGTTCGACAGCAGGTGCGAGACGCGGACGATCTCGAAGATGCCCGCCTCGTAATAATGCAGGTTCAGCACCAGCTTGGCGTCGGCGACGAAGCCGTCGCGCAGCGCCCCGTAATAATGCTGGAGGCTGACCACGGTCAGGCCGCGCTCGCCCAGCGCGTCGAGGATCGCGCGGCGGCGCGGGTTCACGGCGCCGTAGAACAGCACGTCGATGCCGGGGGAGGGGCTGTTCGGGATGCGGGTCATCTCGTCGGCGTGCCCGATGGGAACGAGGCGCGCCCGGATGCCCCGGCCGGCCAGATCGGCGATGTTGCGCGGGCTGTAGTCCCACACCCGGCAGCGGCGCAGCAGATCCAGGTAATGGGCGTTGCGCGGGTGGAGCGTGGCGATCTGCTCCAGATTGTAGAGGATGGTGCCGCTGGGCAGCCGGTCGCCTTCCTCTGGCGTCAGGTCGTGGCCGCCCAGGACGATGGCGCGGCGTCGGCGGCCGACGCTGTTCCACACGATCTCCGCGTCGATGCCCAGGCGGCGCAGCGCGAAACGCAGGGTTTCCGCGACCTCGGCGAAGACGCTGGCCCCGGCGTCGGCCAGCCCGTTCTTCTTGATGATGACGATGTCGATCCCGCCGGCCATGCGCTCGCCCCTCCGCCCCGCACCCTCATCCTAAAGCGCGGACGGGCGGGCGCACAAAAAGAAACCCTCCTTCCCTTGCGGGAAGGAGGGCGTGCAGTCTGGGGACTTCACTGAAAAATCGGGGCTGAAAAATCAGGACTGAAAAATCAGGCCGAAACCAGCTCCTCCAGGGAGCGCTCGATGATGTCCAGGCCCTCGTCCACCAGCGCGTCCGACGCGGTCAGCGGAACCAGGATGCGGATCACGTTGCCGTAGGTGCCGCAGGACAGCAGGACGAGGCCCTTTTCCGCCGCCTTGGCGACCAGCGCCTTGGTCAGCTCCGGCGCCGGCTCCTTGGTGCCGCGGTCCTTCACCAGCTCCATGGCGATCATCCCACCCAGGTTGCGCACGTCGCCGATCACCGACAGCGTGTTGCGCTGGGCCATGGTGCGGAAGCGGCCGGCGATGCGCTCGCCCAGGTCGTTGGAGCGCTGGATCAGCTTCTCCTCCTCGATGACGTCCAGAACGGCCAGAGCCGCGGTGGTCGCCAGCGGGCTGCCGGCGTAGGTGCCGCCGATGCCGCCGGGGATCGGGGCGTCCATGATCGCCGCCTTGCCGGTGACCGCCGACAGCGGGAAGCCGCCGGCCAGGCTCTTCGCCATGGTCATCAGGTCGGGCTCGACGCCGGAATGCTCGATGGCGAACATCTTGCCGGTGCGGGCGAAGCCGGTCTGGATCTCGTCGATGATCAGCAGGATGCCGTTGTCGTCGCAGACCTTGCGCAGGGCCTGCAGGAACTCCGGCGGGGCGATGTTGAAGCCGCCCTCGCCCTGCACCGGCTCCACGATGATCGCGGCGACGCGGGTGGCGTCGACGTCCGACTTGAACAGCTGCTCCAGCGCCTTCAGGCTGTCCTGGACGCTGACCCCACGGTAGGCGTTGGGGAAGGGCGCGTGGTAGACCTCGGCCGGGAAGGGGCCGAAGCCGACCTTGTAGGGCACGACCTTGCCGGTCAGAGCCATAGCCAGCAGCGTGCGGCCGTGGAAGGCGCCGGAGAAGGCGATCACGCCCGGACGGCCCGTGTGGGCGCGGGCGATCTTCACCGCGTTCTCGACGGCTTCCGCACCCGTGGTGAAGAAGGCGGTCTTCTTCGGCGTGGAACCTGGAACCAGCGCGTTCAGCCGCTCCGCCAGGGTCACGAAGGACTCGTAGGGCGTGACCATCGCGCAGGTGTGGGTAAAGCGGTCGAGCTGGGCCTTCACCGCCTCGATGATCTTCGGATGGCGGTGGCCGGTGTTCAGAACCGCGATGCCGCCGGCGAAGTCGATGAAGCGGTTGCCCTCGACGTCCCACAGCTCGGCGTTCTCGGCGCGGTCGACATAGACCGGCATGGCGTTGGCGAGGCCGCGCGGAACGGCGGCGTTGCGACGATCCTGGAAGGACTGGTTGCTCATCTCAAACCCCCGATTGGAAAGATGGCGTCAGGCGCCCAGGCCGACGCACAGGTACTTGATCTCCAGGAAGTCCTCCACACCGTACTTGGAGCCTTCCCGCCCGATGCCCGACTGCTTGATGCCGCCGAACGGCGCGACCTCGGTCGACAGGATGCCTTCGTTGATGCCGACCATCCCGTATTCGAGCTGCTCGGCGACGCGCCACACCCGGCCGATGTCCCGGCTGTAGAAATAGGCCGCCAGACCGAACTCGGTGTCGTTCGCCATGCGGATGGCGTCGGCCTCCGTCTCGAACTTGAACAGCGGGGCCACCGGGCCGAAGATCTCCTCGCGGGCCACGCGCATCTCGGTGGTGACGCCGGTCAGGATCGTCGGCTCGAAGAAGGTGCCGCCCATCGCGTGCCGCTTGCCGCCGAGCGCGACCTTGGCGCCCTTGGCCAGCGCGTCGCCCATCAGCTCCTCGACCTTCTCGACGGCCTGCCCGTTGATCATCGGGCCCTGGGTGATCCCGGCCTCCATGCCGTTGCCGACGCGGATCTGCTTCACCGCCTCGGCCAGCTTGGCGGCGAAGGCGTCGTAGACGCCGGCCTGGACCAGCAGGCGGTTGGCGCAGACGCAGGTCTGGCCGGAGTTGCGGTACTTGGACGCCAGGGCGCCCTTAACCGCCTCGTCCAGGTCGGCGTCGTCGAACACGATGAAGGGCGCGTTGCCGCCCAGCTCCAGCGACACCTTCTTCACCGTGTCGGCGGATTGGCGCATCAGGATCTTGCCGACCTCGGTCGAGCCGGTGAAGGACAGCTTGCGCACGATCGGGCTGGCGGTCAGCTCGCCGCCGATGGCGACCGGGTCGGACCCGGTGACGATGTTAAACACCCCGGCCGGGACGCCCGCGCGCTCGGCCAGCTCGGCCAGCGCCAGGGCGGACAGCGGGGTGTCCTCCGCCGGCTTGACGACGATGGTGCAGCCGGCGGCCAGCGCCGGGCCGACCTTGCGGGTGATCATCGCGTTGGGGAAGTTCCAGGGGGTGATCGCCGCGACGACGCCGATCGGCTCCTTCAGGACGACGATGCGCTTGTTGCCGGCGAAGCTGGGGATCACGTCGCCGTAGACCCGCTTGCCCTCCTCGGCGAACCACTCGATGAAGCTGGCGCCGTAGGCGACCTCGCCGCGGGCTTCGGCCAGCGGCTTGCCCTGCTCCAGGGTCATCAGGACGGCCAGATCCTCCTGCGCCGCCATGATCAGCTCGAACCAGCGGCGCAGGATGGCCGCGCGCTCCTTCGCGGTCTTGGCGCGCCAGGCGGGCAGGGCGGCGTCGGCGGCGTTGATGGCCTGCCGCGTCTCTTCCGCGCCGACGTCGGCGACCTGGGCCAGTTCCTCGCCCGTCGCCGGGTTGGTCACCGCGAAGGTCTTGCCGGAGAAGGCGTCGCGCCACGCGCCGTTCACATAGGCTTGTGTCCGAAGAAGGCTCTGGTCGTTCAGCGACAGCATGGGAATCAGCCTCGATTTGCGGTGTGAAGGGAGCGTACCCATGTTTAATAAATTAAACAACCCTAATCGGGTGTTGAGTTTTTGATGACGCACACACGCGAATCCGGTATGCCTTCCGGTCAGGAGCGAGGAACCGATCCATGGATGTGGACGCTGTCGATTTCAACGTGGGCGCGCGCCTGAAGCAGGTTCGGGAAGCGCACGCCCTGTCCCAGCGCCAGTTGGCGCAACGGGCGGGCGTGACCAACGGCACCATCTCGCTGATCGAACAGAACCGGTGCAGCCCGTCCGTCTCCTCGCTGCGCAAGGTGCTCCAGGGCATTCCGATGACCCTGGCGGAGTTCTTCTCCTCCGACGACCTGCCGCCGCGCGAGCAGATCTTCTTCAAGGGCGGCGATCTGGTAGAATTGACCGGGCTGGTGAAGAGCCGGGTCGGCTCCATCTCCTTCCGGCAGGTGGGCGACCTGCGCGGCCGCAACCTCCAGGTGCTGCACGAGAAGTACGCCCCCGGCGCCGACACCGGCGGCCGCACCATGCTCCAGCACGAATCGGAGGAGGGCGGCATCGTCATCAAGGGCCGGATCGAGCTGACGGTCGGCGACCGCAAGGAGATCCTCGGCCCCGGCGACGCCTATCTCTTCGACAGCCGCATCCCGCACCGCTTCCGCAACCTCGGCGACGAGGAATGCGAAATCATCAGCGCCTGCACCCCGCCGTACCTGTAAAAACGAATCGACGACCTCTACAGCAGCTTGATCGCCGCCGCCGCAAGCCCGACCAGGGCCGTGATCGCGGTCAATTGCCACGCCATCATCTTGCCGAACCAGATTTTCAGGTCGCGTTCCAGGATCTGCGCGTCGTTGCGGAGTTCGTTGCGCAGATAGGCGATGTCGGATTTCGTGGCGATGTCCTGCCCGGTGGCGTCGGCGAAGGCTTCCGCCGCGGCGCGGGCCTGATCGGGTGTGAAGCCGCCGGCTTGCAGCTTCGTCGCGAACTTCAGCGTGTCGAACGGCACGGCGGACATCGGAGCCTCGCATATCACCTTCACCGCTCATGATATGGCCTGGACCGTCCGAATTCCAGGTGTGGAACGCCGCAGGCGGCGTTCCACAGGGACAAGTCAGCGCAGGTTGCCCTTCAGCCGCTCGTTGCGGCGGCGCAGAGCCTCCAGCGTGGCGAGCAGGATGACCGAGATGGTCGTCAGGATCACCGCCGCCGCCGTGATGGTCGGGCTGATGTTCTCGCGGATGCCGCTGAACATCTCGCGGGGCAGGGTGCGTTGCTCCGGACCGGCCATGAAGAGCACCACCACCACCTCGTCGAAGCTGGTGGCGAAGGCGAACAGGGCGCCCGAGGCCAGACCCGGCAGGATCAGCGGCAGGATCACCCGGCGGAAGGCGTAGATCGGCGAGGCCCCGAGCGAGGCCGCGGCCCGCGCCAGATTCATGTCGAAGCTCTGCAGCGTCGCGCTGACCGTGATGACCACGAAGGGCGTGGACAGCGCCGTGTGCGCCAGGATCAGCCCGGCGTAGCTGCCGGTCAGGCCCAGCGGCGCGAAGAAGAAGTACAGGCCGACCGCGGTGATGACACCCGGAACGACGACCGGCGACAGCACGATGGCGAGCACCAGCGGCTTGAACTTGCTCTTCCACTGGGCGAGGCCGAGCGACGCCAGCGTGCCCAGCACCATCGACAGGATGGTCGAGGCCACCCCGATGATGACGCTGTTCTTCAGCGACGACACCCAGCGCGGGGAGTTCAGGAAGTCCTCGTACCAGCGCAGGGAGAGGCCCGGCAGCGGGTAGGTCAGGTAGGAGCCGGAGCTGAAGGACAGCGGCATGATCGCCAGGATCGGCGCCATCAGGAAGACCAGCACCAGCGAGGCGACGACCACCGTGGTGATCCAGGCGACGCGCTGGCTGGCCGTGCGGGGGGCGTGATTGTCGCTCAATTCTTCATCCCTCCCGTGACCTGCTGGCCGTGGACCAGCTTTCCATAGACGACGGCCAGCAGCAGCGTGGCGAGCAGAAGCACCGCGCCCAGTGCCGAGGCCAGACCCCAATTGACGGTTTCCGTCGTGTAGAAGGCGATGAAGTAGCTGATCATCTGGTCGGCAGCACCACCCACCAGGGCCGGCGTGATGTAGTAGCCGATGGCCAGGATGAAGACGAGCAGGCTGCCCGCCCCGATGCCGGGCACGGTCTGCGGCAGGTAGATGCGCAGGAAGGCGGTGACCGGCGAGGCGCCGAGCGACGCCGCGGCCCGCATGTAGGCCGGGGAAATCGAGCGCATGCTGCTGTAGAGCGGCAGGATCATGAAGGGCAGCAGCACGTGCGTCATCGCCACATAGACGCCGAAGCGGTTGTAGATCAGCCGCAGCGGCTCGTCGATCAGGCCGATCCAGCGCAGGCTGTCGTTGACGATGCCCTCGCTCTGCAGCACGACGATCCAGGCGCAGGTGCGCACCAGAAGCGAGGTCCAGAAGGGCAGCAGCACGAAGATCATCAGCACGTTCGACTGGCCCGTGGGCAGCGTCGCCAGCATGTAGGCGACCGGGAAGCCCAGGATCAGGCAGAGGACCGTCACGCCCAGGCTGATGGTGAAGGTGCGCCCGAAGACGTCGCGGTAGATCGCCTGCTCCTCGGGGGCGGCGACGATGGCGCCGTCCAGGTTGCGGGTCAGGTCGACCGCGCCCAGCAGGTAGAAGCTGGTGAGCGGCCCGCTGGCCCCCTTGATCGCCGCCCAGGTGGCGCGTTCGCCCCAGGCCGGGTTGATGCCGATCAGCGTGTCCTTGGCGGTGCCGGGTTCCGGCAGGGCCTTCAGGTTGCGCGCCGTGCCCGACATGATGGTGCGGAAGCCGTTCAGGGCGTAGTTCAGCCGCTTGGACGCAATGGCGATGGTGCCGGCCTCGCGGGCCGTCCGGATGTCGCCCGCCAGCGCGGCGAAGGCCGGTTCGCCCGGAACGTCCTTGCCGTCCCAGTCGGCCAGGGCCGCGACGGTGTGGGGCAGGACCTGACGCACCTCCCAGTCGTCGACCGACCGCCAGAGCATGCCGGCGATGGGACCGAGGAAGGTGAAGAGCAGGAAGAGGAGGAGCGGCAGGATCAGCGCCAGGGCCTTGAGCCGGCGCGTCCGCTCCGCCCGTTTCAGGCGGCGCTTGAGAGGCACCTCGGACGACGCATCGGCGCCGGCGACGAACGCGGCTGTCATGGGCGGCCTATTTCGAAAATGCGGTAGAGACGTGTGCGGGGTGGTCGAGGTGGGCCCCCACCCTAACCCTCCCCCGCTGACGCAGGGGAGGGGACCAATCTCCCTCCCCTGCGAAGCGGGGGAGGGCCGGGGTGGGGGCCCGTCGCAACCACTCAGAGACTGAGGCGGCTTACTTCGCCGCCCACTTGTTGAAGCGCTCGGTCAGGCGGTCGATGTTCTCCAGCCAGAAGGGAACGCTGATCTCGACCGCGTTCTTCATGTTCTCCGGAGCGGTCGGCAGGTCCGTCAGAACCGCCGGGGCCAGCTTGGACGGGGCGTCCTTGTTGGAGG
The DNA here is from genome assembly GCF_042657465.1 of Azospirillum himalayense. Taxonomy (NCBI): domain Bacteria; kingdom Pseudomonadati; phylum Pseudomonadota; class Alphaproteobacteria; order Rhodospirillales; family Azospirillaceae; genus Azospirillum; species Azospirillum himalayense. The sequence goes on from NZ_JBHSLC010000023.1 coordinate 70,483, forward strand.
TGCCGTAGGCGATGTTCTCGGACAGCTTGGCCTGGTTCTCCGCCTTGCCGACGAAGTCGAGGAACTTGTAGGCGGCGTCCTTGTTCGGGCTGCCCTTCAGGATCACCCAGCTGTCGATGGTGTAGAGCGCGCCGTTCCACACCATGCCGAAGTTCTTCTTCTCGGCCTTGTTGGCGGCGTCGATGCGGCCGTTGTAGACCGAGGTCATCGCCACCTCGCCCGAGGCCAGCAGCTGCGGCGGCTGGGCGCCGGCCTTCCACCAGACGATGTCGTTCTTGATGGTGTCGAGCTTCTTGAAGGCGCGCTCCAGGCCCTCTTCGGTGCCCAGGACCTTGTAGACGTCCTTCGGCGCGACGCCGTCGGCCATCAGGGCGATCTCAAGGGTGGTCTTGGCGCCCTGGCGCAGGCCGCGCTTGCCCGGATACTTGGTGGTGTCGAAGAAGTCGGCCCAGCTCTTCGGCGCGTCCTTCAGCTTGTCCTTGTCGTAGCCGAGCACGAAGTCGTACACGATCGCGCCGACGCCGCAGGCATCGACGGTCTGCGGCAGGTAGGCCTGCTCGCCGCCGATCCTGTTGAACTCCATCGTCTCGAACAGGCCCTCTTCGCAACCGACGGCCAGTTCCTCGCTCTCCACCTGGACGACGTCCCAGGTCGCCGCACCGCCCTGGACCTTGGCGCGCAGCACGCCGATGCCGCCGTCCCAGGACTCGTCGTTCATCGGGGTGCCGGCCTTCTTGAACGGCTCGAAATAGACCTTCTTCTGGGCTTCCTGATAGGCGCCGCCCCAGGACACGACCGTCAGGTCGCGGGCCTGCGCGGCGGTGGCCAGCGCCACACCGGCGGTGAACGTCGCAAGGAACCCAACTGCCACCTTAAGCTTCGACATCGTCCCCGTTCCTTCATTATGTGTGGTTGCGTCAGGAGGTTTTGCGCGCCCCCGGTCCCCCCTCCCGGAGAGACCGGACGGACGGGTTGCTGCCGATCACACGGGATCGAGCGCCCGGCAGTCCTCGGGGCGGAAGCCGATGGACACGCTCTGGCCGTGGCTGAGGCCCGCGTGGGCGCCCGGCGGCAGCTTGACCATGAATTCCCCGTTGCCGGCGACCTTCAGCACGGCCAGCGCGTGGTCGCCGAGATAGATGGTGTCCTGCACCTGGGCGGGCAGGGCGTTCATGCCGTCCGGGGCCTGCCCGTCGGTCAGGATGCTGATGCGCTCCGGCCGGACCGACAGCGCGGTGGCGGTCCCGGCGCCGGCGACGTTGACCGCCTGGGCCACGACCGAACCGCCAGACGCCAGCGCCACGCGGCAGAAGCCCTGTTCGATATTCTCGACGGTGCCGCTCAGCACGTTGTTCTCGCCGATGAAGTTGGCGACGAAGCTGTTGACCGGGCGTTCGTACAGCGCGTCCGGCTTGTCGATCTGCTGCACGATGCCGTCGTTGAACACAGCGATGCGGTCCGACATGGTCAGCGCCTCGCTCTGGTCGTGCGTGACGTAGACGACGGTGATGCCCATCGTCTCGTGCAGCTGCTTGATCTCCAGCTGCATGTGCTCGCGCAGCCGCTTGTCCAGCGCCCCCAGCGGCTCGTCCATCAGGACCAGCTGCGGGTTGAAGACCAGCGCGCGGGCGAGCGCCACGCGCTGCTGCTGGCCGCCCGACAGCTGGCCGGGATGGCGGTGCGCCAAGTTCTCCAGCTTGATCATGCGCAGCGCCGAGCGCACCCGCTCCTTCACCTCGGACCGCGGCATCTTGCGCACGGTCAGCGGAAAGGCGACGTTCTCCTCGATCGTCAGGTGGGGGAACAGCGCGTAGTTCTGGAAGACCATGCCGATGTCGCGCTTGTGCGGCGGCATGTTCTTGATCGGCCGGTCGGCGAGATAGATCTCGCCATGGGTGGGGACCTCGAAGCCGGCCAGCATCATCAGCGTGGTCGTCTTGCCCGAGCCCGAAGGGCCGAGCAGGGTGACGAACTCGCCCTTCTTGATGTCGAGGTCGAGGTTCTTCACCACGAGGTGTTCGCCGTCATAGGTCTTCTGGACCCCGACGAAGCGCACCAGTGCCTGTGCGGTCGTGACCATGCCGCCGTCCATCATCCTCCCCCCGTCCGAGGTGTCCCGAGCGCGGTCCGGGGCCAGGGTTGCGTTCCCGACACAGGACCTATGCAATGGGTCAGACGGTATACCCGTTTAATAAATTCGACAAGCCCGTTGCTCGCGTCGCGATCAGTTCAACGGTCTGACGAAAATTTGTGCATCTGCGAAGGCCGTGCACGCGGTTTGAACGGGAGTTTGCTCCTTCCTTGACCTCTTGAAAACCCAGACTTTGGGAGGTTTGGGGTCCAGGAGGGCGATTCTTCCCGATTCGCCGCTCATCCGCCGGGGATGGGTGGAACAAACGGAACGATCCGCTCCACGAGACCGGTGAATTTTTTCACCAGGGGCGAACTTTCGTTGCTCCGTTGGGCCAGTTGCAGGGTGGTGACGGCGTCCGGCGTGTCGAGCGGCCGGTACACCACCCCTTCCAAGGCGACCTGCCGCAGCTGGCCGGGCAGAATCGACACGCCCAGCCCGGCGGCGATCAGCCCGATGATGGTGAAGGCTTCCCGCGCGTCCTGGGTCACGTTGGGGCGGAATCCGGCGGCGGCGCACAGGGCGAAGACCTGCTCGTGCGTGCTGGTGCCGAAATCGGCGGGGTAGAAGACGAAGGGCTCGTCGCGCAGGGCGGCCAGCGGCACGACCTCCCGCCCGGCCAGAGGATGGTCGGCGCGCATCACCGCCAGCAGCGGCTCCCGCACCACGTCGTGGAAGCGGAAGGAGTCGGGATCGGGGACGAAGCGCGGCTCCCGGATGAAGCCGACGTCGAGCCGGCGGTCGGCCAGCGCCGTCAACTGCTGCTTGGACGGCAGCTCGACCAGGGTCAAATGCACGTCGGGATGGGCGCGGCGGTAGGCGTCGATGATCCGCGGCACCATCGGCAGGAAGGGGGCCGCCGCGGTGAAGCCGACGCGCAGTTCGCCGACCTCGCCCTTGGCGGCGCGGCGGGTCAGCACGGCGGCGCGCTCCGCCCGCGCCAGGATCTCGCGCGCCTCGCCCAGCAGGAGCTGGCCCGGCTCGGTCAGCTCGACCCGGCGCTTGGTGCGCTCGAACAGGCGGGCGCCCAGCTCGGCCTCCAGCGCCTGGATCGACTGGCTGAGCGGCGGCTGGCCGATGCCCAGCCGGGCGGCGGCGCGGCTGAAATGCAGCTCCTCGGCGACGGCGACGAAATGGCGGAGATGGCGCAGGTCCATGCTGGTGTCTTATATGAGGATCATATTAAAGTCCCCTGATAAATGTATTTGAACCATGAAAGCGACCACGCCATGTTGGGGCGCATCGGACCTAGGGAGACATCAATCATGGCCGCCAAGACCGGAGCCGCCTCCGCCAAGCTCGCTTCCTTCGCCTGGGAAGACCCGCTGCTCCTCGACGAGCAGCTGACCGAGGACGAGCGGATGATCCGCGACGCCGCGCGCAGCTATTGCCAGGACAAGCTGCTGCCGCGCGTGACCGAGGCCAACCGGCACGAGATCTTCCACCGCGAGATCATGAACGAGATGGGCGAGCTGGGCTTCCTCGGCTCGACGATCGACGGCTACGGCTGCGCCGGGGTCAACTACGTCTCCTACGGTCTGGTCGCCCGCGAGGTCGAGCGGGTGGACAGCGGCTACCGCTCCGCCATGTCGGTGCAGTCCTCGCTGGTCATGCACCCGATCTACGCCTACGGCAGCGAGGCCCAGCGCGAGAAGTACCTGCCGAAGCTCGCCACCGGCGAATGGATCGGCTGCTTCGGCCTGACCGAGCCGGACGCCGGCTCCGACCCCGCCGGCATGAAGACCCGCGCGAGGAAGGTCGCGGACGGCTACATCGTCAGCGGCGCGAAGATGTGGATCACCAACTCGCCGGTCGCCGACGTCTTCGTCGTCTGGGCGAAGAACGACGAAGGCAAGATCAACGGCTTCGTGCTCGAAAAGGGCATGAAGGGCCTGTCGGCGCCGAAGATCGAGGGCAAGTTCTCGCTGCGCGCCTCGGCCACCGGCGAGATCGTCATGGACGAAGTGTTCGTGCCGGAGGAGAACCGCCTGCCGAACATCGAGGGCATCGTGGGTCCCTTCGGCTGCCTGAACCGCGCCCGCTACGGCATCGCCTGGGGCGCCATGGGCGCCGCGGAGTTCTGCTTCCACGCCGCCCGCCAGTACCAGATCGACCGCAAGCAGTTCGGCCGCCCGCTGGCCGCGAACCAGATCCCGCAGCTCAAGCTCGCCAACATGCAGACGGAGATCGCGCTCGGCCTGCAGGCCGCGCTGCAGGTCGGCCGCCTGCTCGACGAGGGCAAGGCGGCGCCGGAGATGATCTCGCTCATCAAGCGCAACAACTGCGGCAAGGCCCTGGAGATCGCCCGCGTCGCCCGCGACATGCACGGCGGCAACGGCATCGCCGACGAGTTCCACGTCATCCGTCACGTGATGAACCTGGAGGCGGTGAACACCTACGAGGGCACGCACGACATCCACGCCCTGATCCTGGGCCGCGCCATCACCGGCATCCAGGCCTTCGCGTGAGGTGATGTTGTCCCTCTCCCGCCTCGGGAGAGGGAAGGGGCCCACGCCCGTGGCGTGGGAAGGGTGAGGGTGTCGCCGAGGATCAGCGCCTTGATCCTCGTACGACCCTCACCCGCCCGCTGACGCGGGCACCCTCTCCCGGGGCGGGAGAGGGAACGAGGCGCTATTCCATAAGGACCCCACCATGCCCGGCCCGCTTTCCCATGTCCGTGTCCTGGAACTCTCCCGCGTGCTCGCCGGGCCGTGGGCGGCGCAGACGCTGGCCGATCTCGGCGCCGACGTCATCAAGGTCGAACGGCCCGGCGCCGGGGACGACACGCGTGCCTGGGGTCCCCCCTGGGCCGGAGAGGAGTCGGCTTATTTCCTCTCCACCAACCGCGGCAAGCGGTCGATCACGATCGACTTCGAACGCCCGGAAGGCCAGGAACTGGTGCGCAAGCTGGCCGCCCAGGCCGATGTCGTCATCGAGAATTTCAAGGTCGGCGGGCTGGTCAAGTACGGGCTGGACTATGACAGCCTGAAGGCGATCAACCCGGGCCTCGTCTACTGCTCGATCACCGGATTCGGGCAGGATGGCCCCTACGCCAAGCGGGCCGGCTACGATTTCATGATCCAGGGCATGGGCGGGCTGATGAGCATCACCGGCCAGCCCGACACCGAGGCGGGCGGCGGGCCGGTCAAGGTCGGCGTCGCGGTCACCGACGTCTTCACCGGCCTTTACGCCACCATCGGCGTGCTCGGTGCGCTGGCCCACCGCGACCGGACGGGAGAGGGGCAGTGGGTGAACCTCGCCCTGCTCGACGTGCAGGTGGCGGTGCTGGCGAACCAGGCCATGAACTATCTGGTCGGCGGCAAGGCGCCGCAGCGGCTGGGCAACGCGCACCCGAACATCGTGCCCTACCAAGCCTTCGCCACGCTGGACGGCCACATCATCCTGGCGGTCGGCAACGACGGGCAGTTCGCCAAATTCTGCCAAGTCGCCGGGCGACCGGAACTGGCGCAGGACCCGCGCTACGCCACCAACCCGGCCCGCGTCGCCAACCGCAAGGAGCTGGTGCCGATCCTGGAACGGCTGCTGGAGCAGCGGACCAGCCGCGACTGGCTGTCGGCGCTGGAGGCGGTGGGCGTGCCCTGCGGGCCGATCAACGACGTGTCCCAGGTCTTCGCCGACCCCCACGTCCAGGCGCGCAACATCCACCAGGACCTGCCGCACCCGACCGCCGGAACGGTGCCGACGGTGGCGAGCCCGATCCGCTACTCCGCGACCCCCATCGAGCACACGGTGGCGCCACCGACGCTCGGCCAGCACACCGACGCCGTGCTCGGGGAGGCGCTGGGCCTATGCGCGGCGGACATCGCGGCCCTGCGGGAGAAGGGCGTGGTCTGAACCGCGCGCACCCGTCATTTTGCCGCCCCGATCCCATCCCTTCCCCCGCCGTGCGCGGGGGAAGGGATTTTTTGCGTGAACCGAGATGATCGCCTCCACCACCCCGTCCTCCGCCGCCACCGACACCCGCCTGGGCATCCTGCTGATGCTGCTGGGCATGTCGCTGTTCACCGTCAACGACGCGCTCGGCAAATGGCTGGTCGCCGACTATCCGGTGGCGATGCTGCTGGCCATCCGCAGCCTGTTCGGCGCGATGCTGCTGGCCCCGCTGATCCTGCGCGAGGGGGTGCGGTCGGTCTTCGCGGTGAAGCGGCTGCCGTTGCATCTTCTGCGCGTCGGCTGCGTGGCGGGGGAGGTCGCCTGCTTCTACTGGGCGGTGCGGTCGCTGCCGCTGGCCAACGTCATGACCATCTACATGGCCGCCCCGTTGATCGTCACCGCCCTGTCGGTGCCGCTGCTCGGCGAGAAGGTGGGCTGGCGCCGCTGGGCGGCGGTGGTGGTCGGCTTCGCCGGGGTGGTGATCGTGCTGAACCCGACGGGCCAGTTCGACGCGGTGCCGTCGCTGGTCGCCCTGTTCGGCACGCTGGTCTTCTCCACCGGCCTGATCTCCACCCGGCTGCTGCGCGAGTCGAGCAACCTGTCGCTGGTCAGCTTCCAGACCTTCGGCACCGGCCTGCTCGGCGGGGCGGCGCTGCCGCTGGTCTGGGTGCCGCCGCCGGGGCTGGACTTCCTGTTGCTGGGGGCGCTGGGTGTCACGGCGCTGGCCGGGCACGCGGCGATGAACCGCTCGCTCCAGCTCAGCCCGGCGGCGGTCGTGGTGCCGTTCCAGTATGTCTCGATCATCTGGGCGGTGGTGCTGGACCTGCTGGTCTGGGGAACGGCGCCGACCCTGCGCATCATCGTGGGCGCGCTGCTCATCATCGGCAGCGGCCTGTTCGTCTTCCACCGGGAGCAGGCGCTGAACCGCGGTGCGGCGGCGGAGGCCAACGCCAGCGGCGGCCCCGGTGCCTAGAATGGGAAGAAGCGCGGCTCCAGCCGGACGGCAACCGGCGCCACCGGGCTCCAGCCGAGGCGGGCGATCACCGCGTTCGACTCCACCGCGCGGCGGCCCGGTCCCAGCGACCATGTGATGTGGTAGGTCCCGCCGCCGGGGCGGTCGGTCGTCCCGGCGATGGCGACGACCAGCGCCTGCACGCCCTCCCCATCGTCGGCCAGCCCCAGAACCGTTCCCTCGCGCTCCGTGGGCAGCGGATGACGTGTCCCGACGCCGTGGGCCAGCGTGACGTGATGGGCGACGGTGCGGGCGTAGCGCGTCGGGAACCGCGCCAGCAGGCGGGCGCGTTCGGCCTCCGGCAGCGCCCAGCCGACATAGCCTCCGCGGCGCGTCATGCGATCTCCCCGGTACCCTCAGCGGCGCCCACCCCTCAGGATGTCATCCATGATCTGGTTGGCCTCCGCCGGTCCGGCAATCAGCTCGATCATGCGGATGGCGGTGTAGCCGGTTCGCACATCGCCGACCCCGTCCGCCAGCGACTGCCGCGCCGTGCCGGTCAGCGAGGCGGTGGCCTGCTGGGTCACGCTCTTCAACGCGCCGCGCAGGCCCAGCGTGTCGGCGATGGTCGAGCATTTGCGCAGGGCGCGGGCTTGGTTCTCCGCCTGCACCATCCGGGCGGTGTCGGTGCCGGGAGCCATGGTTTCCACCGCGGAGAGGATCTCGGTCTCCGCCCCGTCGAGCACCTGGGTGCGCACCAGCTCGTGCACGGAGTTCCGGATGATCTTCAGCCGCTGGTCGAACTCCTTGTTGCGGCTGTGCTCCATGGCGTTGCGCGTGGCCTCCAGGCTGGCCACCAGATCGACCGCGAGGGTGGCGGCGGCCATGCGGTCCACTGTGCCGCCCGCGGCCGAGGCGACGCCGCGCGACCGTTCCTCGATCTGCGCCACCACCGTGCCGCTGAGATCCAGGAACAGGGCGGCGCGGTCGCTGGACTTCTGGCCCAGATCCATGTCCCACAGGTTGCCCAGCAGGATCGACGGGTCGGACAGGCGGGCCGCGGCCAGCAGGATGAACAGCTTCAGCGCCTCCGGCCGCCCACGCGCGACCTGCCGCCCGATGGCCTGGATGCCGTCCAGATGGTCTTTGTGCAGCTTCTGGATCGGTTTGGGCGACAGGACGGCCTTCAGCTCGGCCACCGGCTGGGCGATGGTCAGGATGCGGGCGATGTCCTCGATGGTGCGGAGGCGGTCGGGATTCAGCCGCAGCCCCAGTTCGTCCGCGAAGCGCCCCGTTTCCGTCTGCTCCAGAATGTCGGCCACGGCGGCGGAGGCCATGGACCAGAAGGCGCGGGCCGGCTCCGCCCGCGACGCCCCGTCGCCCAGCGCGCCGGCGGCGCCGCGCAGCCGCTCCTTGCCGATGTGGTCCTCCACCAGCGGCCACAGGGCGTTGACCACCCCGCGGTCCACCTTGTTCAGCGGAGCCGGCTGGTTGCCGGTGGGAAGCTGGAACAGGTCCTCGAACGGTTCGCAGAACAGCCGCTTGAAGGTCGCGCGCCGCCGGGGCCGCACCTCCGCCAGACGGGGGCGGATCAGCGAGAAGGTGTGCCGGACCTCCGGATGGTCGCCGATCTGCTGCAACAGGTCGACCACCTGCCGGAAGCGGGCCTCGTCGATGTCCAGCAGCTTGGTGCCGAGGCTGAGAAGGGCCTTGGGGTCCGTGGTCATGGTCAGGCCGCCTTCCCCTTGATCGCCTCGATCCGCATCACGAGGTCCGTGTCGAGCTGGCCGCTGCGCCAGTCCACATAAGCGCGCACCGTGCGGCGGTTCGCGGCCAGCAGCCCGTCGGCCAGCAGCGCGTGATCGGACTTCTCCTCGTCCTTGGGCAGCAGGGGCAGGACGCGGAACAGCTCGTGCACGGCCATGTCCTGCTCGTGCTTGCTCCGGGTCTGGGCCTCCGCCCAGCTCGTGATGATGAAGTCCCAGCCGTCGAGCAGCCAGGACAGCCGGGTGGTCGACCGCCGCACCAGCGTGCGCTTGGTGTCCCACTGGCGCAGCAGCAGTTCGAAGGCCGCCACCGATTGGTCGAGCTGGTTCACCACGTTGCGGACCTGGTTGAGCGTGTGCTCCGCCACCTCCGCGCAGAAGGTGCCTATGGGTGCGGCCTCCGACACGTTTCCGGTCGCCCAGTCGGTCATGCTGTCGCGGAACTGCAGCAGGTCGCGCGCCAGACGGCGCAGCCGCGCCGGCCGGGGCGAACTGGCGATGCCCACCGGCTCCATGAAGGTCGCCAGCTCGGCCACCCGCGCGTACAGCTCGGTCGGCTCCAGGGCAAGGCTCTGCGCCGCCTTGGTCATGTAGCTGCGGGTCAGCTGCTCGCCCTTCTCGGAGCCGAGGCCGGCGCGCAGGATGTCCGTCGATTCCAAGCCGACCGCCTTCAGCACCTCGACGATCAACTGGTAGTTGATGAGCAGCCGCTGTTCGTCCTCGTCGCGCAGAGCGGCCTCCGCCGCCTCCACGGCCAGCGGACCGGCGAGGCCGCAACGTGCCGCCTGGAGCACCGCCTTGCGGATGTCGTCCGGGGAGCAGCCGTCTCCCTTGCGGATCAGGTCCTGCAACATGCGGTCGTGGACCGTCATCGGGAAGGCGAGCGGCAACCCCTTCCACGGCACCACATAGACCCCGTGCCCGTCCGACAGGTTGGGAATCAGAACCTCCAGCTTGTCCCGGTCATCCTTGCGCACCCGCGTCTGCGCCAGCACCGGGGTGGTGAAGGCCACGGCGGCGCCGCGCTCCTCGAAGGTGGAGGGAGCAAAATTCGTAAGTGAACGCATGGTTCTCGGGTTCGGGAGGGAAGTGGAAAGCCGCGCGGTACCACACGTAGCCTGATTCGCTCAATTTTTCGTTAAATCCGCATAAGATCGTCCTTTCCTCAGCCCTTTGGAGGTAAGGCGCCACATCGGCGGTCATTTGCCCGTTATTCAGCCAGAGGGTGCGGTGCGGGCAGGCAAGGGGGGGCGCGGCGGATGGCCGTGGTGAAATGGATCGGCTACGGCCTGTTGGGGCTGGTGGTGACCGTGGTGGCGGGCGCCGGCATCGCCTTGGCCGTCTTCGACTGGAACGACGCCCGCGGCTTCGTCGCCCGGCAGGCGTCCAAGGCGCTGAACCGCGAGGTCGCCATCGACGGCGATCTCAACGTCCGGTTGGGGGACCCGCTGCGCATCCGTGTCGAGGGGCTTCGGGTCGCCAACGCGGAGTGGAGCGACGACAAGACGATGGCGGAACTGCGGGTGCTGGACCTTCAGCTTCGCCCCTGGCCGCTGCTGCGCGGTGACTTCGAGTTTCCGGAGATCCGCCTGTCGGGTCCCAAGCTGCTTCTGGAGAAGAACCGGGAGGGCGCGGCCAACTGGGATTTCGGCGGGCCGGACCCGCGCAAGGAGGCGGCGAAGGAGACGATGAAGCCGGAAGACCGCGGCGACCTGCCGATCATCGAGACGCTGGTGGTCGAGGAGGGGCGCCTGCGCTTCCGCGACCCGATCCGCAAGATCGACATCGACAGCGGCGTCAACACGGCGGTCGGCGGCAACGGCGACCAGGAGGTTCGGCTGGAGGGCAAGGGCGACTTCGCCGGCAAGCCCTTCACCCTGACGGCGGCCGGCGGCTCGCTGGAGTATCTGCGCGACGATCCCAAACCCTATCCCCTGCGCGTCGAGACCGCCATCGGCAAGACCCGCGGCAAGATCGAGGGCTCGATCGCCGAGCCGGTGCTGCTCCAGGGCGTCGACCTGTCGGTGGAACTGCGCGGCGACGATCTGGCCGACGTCTTCCCGATCCTGGGCATTCCCGTGCCGACGACGCGGCCCTACGCCATCTCCGGCCATCTCGGGCGCGAGGGCGACGTCTGGCGGTTCGAGGGGATGAACGGCAAGGTCGGCGAGAGCGACCTGTCCGGACAGGTGGCGGTCGATCTGGGTGGCGAGCGTCCGCGGATCACCGGCGACCTCACGTCGCGCAAGCTGGCGGCGATCGATCTGGCGGGCTTCATCGGCGCCTCGCCGGAAGGCCGCGGGGACTACCCGACCAAGGGGCGGGAGCGGATCATCCCGGCCACCGAGGTTCCGCTGGAAAAGCTGCGCACCGCCGACATGGACGTGAAGTTCCGCGGCGAGCATGTGGAGGCGCCCTTCTCCACACTGGACGCCCTCGACGCGCGGGCCAAGCTGGAGAACGGGCGGCTGGTGCTGGACCCGCTGTCGCTCGGCGTCGGCGGCGGGCGGGTCGCCGGGACGGCCGTGCTGGACGGCGGGCGCAAGACTCCGGCGCTGGACGTCAACCTGGACGTCCGGCAGATCAAGCTGGCCCGGCTGTTCCGCGAGACGGCCTTCGCGCAGGAGATGGGCGGCACGGCCAGCGGGCGCATCCAGCTCAAGGGGCAGGGCACCACGGTCGCCAACATCCTGGGGTCCTCCGACGGCAAACTGGGCGTCGCGGTGGACGGTGGGCGGATCACCAGCTACGCGGTCAAGGGGCTGAAGACAAACATCCTGGAAACGCTGGGCGTCGTCCTGTCCGGCGACAAGCCCTTGCCCTTCAACTGCCTGGTTGCCGACGTGACGGTGAAGGACGGGCTGGTGGAAAGCCGCGCGCTGGTGCTCGACACGCCGGAAACGCTGGTGACGGCGGAAGGCACCATCAACCTGCGCAGCGAGGCGATGGACATGACCGTGCTGGGGCGGGCCAAGAGCCCCCAGATCTTCGCCACCCATGTCCCGGTCCATGTCCGCGGCACGCTGGGTGCGCCGGACATCGGGGTGAACGCGGCGGAATCGGCGGCGCGCGGCGCCGCGGCGGTGGCGCTGGGCGTCCTGCTGACGCCGCTGGCCAGCGTCCTGCCTTTTCTTGACCCAGGCAGTGACGAGCAGCCACACTGCGGCGAACTCGTCCGGAACGCCCGGTCGCCGTCGAACGCCAACACCGGCTCCAGCGGGGCCGGCAAAGGGCGCGACGCGGCTCCCTCGGGCTCCCCGTCCGGAAAATCGCAGTAACGACGCACCAACAATCCCCAAAAAAGGGCTGCATGACGCTCGACCAGGGACTCGCCTTCGGCATCATCGGCGCGGTGATCGCGCTGCTGATCTGGGACAAGCTGCGCTACGATCTCGTCGCCATGCTGGCGCTGCTGGCGGCGGTGGCCGTCGGGATCGTCAAGCCAAAGGACGCCTTCAGCGGCTTCTCCGACGACATCGTCATCATCGTCGGCTCGGCGCTGGTGGTCAGCGCGGCGGTCGGCCGCTCCGGCATAGTCGAGGAGGTGATGCGCCCCCTCGGCGCCCGCATGAAGACCGTGCCGGCGCAGATCATCGTGCTGACCGGGGCGGTGACCCTGCTGTCCGCGGTGGTCAAGAACATCGGGGCGCTCGCCATCTTCATGCCCATCGCCATGCAGGTGGCGCGGCGCAACGGGACGAAGGTGTCGTCGCTGCTGATGCCCATGGCCTTCGGCTCGCTGCTGGGCGGGCTGATGACGCTGGTCGGCACCTCCCCCAACATCATCGTCAGCCGCCTGCGCAACGAGATGGTCGGCGAACCCTTCGGCATGTTCGACTTCACGCCGGTCGGCCTGACCATCGCGGTGGCGGGGTTGGCCTTCCTGACGGTCGGCTACCGCCTTCTGCCCACCGGACGCCAAGCGGCCTCGGGCAGCGCCGGGGGGTTCTCCATCGACGACTACACGGCGGAGGCGCTGCTGCCGGAGAAATCGCCCTTCGTCGGCAAGACGGTCGCCGACCTGGAGGCCTACGGCGAGGGCGACGTGACGGTGGCGGCGATCATCCGCGAGCGGCATCGCCGCTTCATCCCGTCCGGCCATTGGGTGCTGCTGGCGGGCGACGTGCTGGTGCTGGAGGCCGACACCCAGGCGCTGGGCGACCTCGTGAAGCACGCTGGCCTGGAGCTGATGCACGAGAAGGAGCTGGAGGGGGTGCAGAGCGACGAGGATCTGGCGGTCCTCGAAGCGGTGGTGGAGCCGCGCTCCCCCCTGATCGGCAGCAACGTGGAGGATGTCGAACTGCGCGAGCGCTACGGCGCCAACCTGCTGGCGCTCAGCCGGCGCGGCCGGCCGATCCGCCAGCGGCTGCGCCGCGTCCGCTTCCAGCCGGGCGATCTGGTGGTGCTTCAGGCGCGGGCGGCGGGGCTGTCGGACACGCTGAACGAACTCGGCTGCCTGCCGCTGGCGGAGCGCAACCTGTCCATCGGGCGGCGGCGCAAGCGGCGGATCGCGCTGGCCGTGATGGCGGTGACCATCGGGCTGGTGGCGACCAGCCTCGTCCCGGTGACGCTGGCCTTCTTCGGCGCCGCGGTCGCCATGACGGCGCTGCGGGTGATCACGCTGAAGGAAGCCTACGAATCGATCGAGTGGCCGATCCTGGTGCTGCTGGGCGCCCTGATCCCGGTCAGCGAGGCGTTGCGCACCACCGGCGGAACGGAGCTGATCGCCGGCTGGCTGTCCATCGCCGCGCAAGGGCTGCCGCCCGTCGGCGCGCTGGCCCTGATGCTGATGGCGGCGATGGCGGTAACGCCCTTCCTGAACAACGCGGCCACCGTGCTGGTGATGGCCCCCATCGCGGCCAGCCTCGCCAACCATCTGGGCTTGCGGCCCGACGCCTTCCTGATGGCGGTGGCCGTGGGGGCGGGCTGCGATTTCCTCACCCCCATCGGGCACCAGTGCAACACGCTGGTCATGGGGCCGGGCGGCTACCGCTTCAGCGATTACGCGCGCCTCGGTCTGCCGCTGTCGCTGATCGTCATCGTGCTGGGCACGACGGCGATCGCGCTGTTCTGGCCCCTGATGCCGCATTAGACGCCCTCTCCCGTCCCGGGAGAGGGAAGGGGCCCGCGCCGAAGGCGTGGGAAGGGTGAGGGTATCGCCAAGGATCAGCGCATTGATCCTCGTACGACCCTCACCCGCCCGCTACGCGGGCACCCTCTCCCGGGACGGGAGAGGGCTTCTTGCTCGACCACATCAGTCCCAGGCGGGCGCCAGACCGTCCGGGCTGACGATCCGCCCGTCGGGGCGGGCGAGGCCGTGGATGGCCGCCATGTCCGCCTCCGACAGCGCGAAGTCGAAGATGGCGAGGTTCTCGGCGGCGCGCTTCTCGCCGACCGTCTTCGACAGGGCGATCACACCCTCCTGCTGGACCAGCCAGCGCAGGACCACCTGGGCGGGGCTCCTGCCCAGCCGGGCGGCGATGTCGGTCAGCACGGGGTCCTTGAAGACCTTGCCGTCGGCCATGGCGTAATAGGCGGTGATCGACTGGCCATGGCAGCGCGCCGCCTCCAGCATCGCCGACTGGTCGAGATAGGGATGGTACTCGATCTGGTTGGTCACGATGGGCGCCTTGCTGAGGCGCACGGACTCGTCCAGAAGCTTGCGGTTGAAGTTGCTGACGCCGATGTGGCGGGTCTTGCCGGCGGCTTGGACGGCGTTCAGCGCCTCGATCTGCTCGGCGAGCGGAACGGCCTCGTTCGGCCAGTGGAGCAGCAGCAGGTCCACGTAATCGGTTCGCAGCTTCGCCAGGCTCTCGTCCACCGAGCGGCGGAAGTCGTCGGCCTTGTAGTTGCTGACCCAGACCTTGGTGGTCAAGAAGACCTCGCCGCGCGGCAGGCCGGACGCCTTGATGGCCTCGCCGACCTCGCTCTCGTTGCCATAGATCTGGGCGGTGTCGATGTGGCGGAAGCCGAGCTTCAGGACCTCCGGCACCATGCGCAGCACGTCGGGGCCGCTCATGCGGAAGGTGCCGAAGCCGAGGGCGGGGATGGAGGCGCCGTTGGCGCTCACAGTGTGCATTGGTCTCGATCCTCTCGAAGGCAGTGTTCTTCTCAGTATAATCAAGCGGGCTGAGCGACGGCCTCGCCGCGGCGCCCGTCCTTGCGGTCGAGCGCGCCGCTGAGCAGGGTCAGCGCCAGCCCACCCAGGACGAACAGCCCACCCACCCACGGCGTTGCCGCGAGGCCGAGCGCGCTGTCCACCACCCGCCCGCCGAAGAAGGCGCCGGCGGCGATGCCCAGGTTGAAGGCGGCGATGTTCAGGGCCGAGGCGACGTCCACCGCGCCGGGCGCGTGGCGCTGCGCCAGCTGCACGACGTAGAGCTGAAGTCCGGGCACGTTGGCGAAGGCCAGCGCGCCCATGCCGGCCAGGGTGACCAGCGCCGGAACCGGGCTGGAGGCGGTGAAGGTGAAGACGATCAGCACGACCGCCTGAAGGGCGAACAGCCACGCCAGCGCGCGGACCGGGTTGCGGTTGGCGAGCTTGCCGCCGACCATGTTGCCGACCGCGATGGCCGCCCCGTAGAGCACCAGGACGAGGCTGACCGTGCCGCTGGAGAAGCCGGTGATCGTCTCCAGGATCGGCGCCAGATAGGTGAAGGCGACGAAGGTCCCGCCATAGCCCAGCGCCGTGATGGCGAAGGCCAGCAGCAGGCGCGGCTTGGCCAGCACGCGGACCTGCGTGCCCAGCCCGGCGGCGGGCGGCTGGCTGAGCTTCGCCGGGACGAGCGCCGCGACGCCCAGCGCGCCGATCACGCCCAGCGCGGAGACCGCCAGGAAGGTGGAGCGCCAGCCGAAATGCTGGCCGATCCAGGTGCCCATCGGCACGCCGGTGACGATGGCGATGGTCAGGCCGGAGAACATCATGGCGATGGCCGAGGCCCGCTTGTCCTCCGGCACGAGGTCGGCGGCGATGGTCGCGCCGACCGAGAAGAAGACGCCGTGGGCGAAGGCGCTGAGCACGCGGGCGGCCAGCAGCGTCTCGTAATTGGGGCTGACCCCGGCCAGCAGGTTGCCGGCGATGAAGAGGCCCATCAGGCCGAGCAGCAGCGGCTTGCGCCGCAGCCGGCCGGTCAGCGCGGTCAGGACCGGGGCGCCGACGGTGACGCCCAGCGCGTAGAC
Source organism: Azospirillum himalayense (assembly GCF_042657465.1). Classification (NCBI taxonomy): domain Bacteria; kingdom Pseudomonadati; phylum Pseudomonadota; class Alphaproteobacteria; order Rhodospirillales; family Azospirillaceae; genus Azospirillum; species Azospirillum himalayense. The sequence goes on from NZ_JBHSLC010000023.1 coordinate 86,405, forward strand.
GCTGACCACCATGCCGGCCATCGGCAGGCTGACGTTCAGGTCGGTGGCGACGGTCGGCAGCAGGCCGACGATGACGAATTCCGTCGTTCCGATGGCGTAGGCGCTGATCGCCAGCGCCAGCAGTGCGAGTGGCATGACTGAAGGCTCCATCCATGCGAGCTGTGCAGGACGCATCAGATGCGCCAAAAGGACAGGATGCGGAATGCCGTCCGTTTTCGCATGATCGTGTCATTGAATGACAAGATCGGCGAAGGGGCGGACAGGATGAGCGACAGCCGGGCCTGGGACATGAGGGTCTTCCTGCGCGTCGCGGCGCTGGGCAGCTTCAGCGCCGCCGGGCGCGAGGTCGGCATGACCCCTTCCTCCACCGCCAAGCTGGTGACCCGGCTGGAGGAGCGGCTCGGCGTGCGGCTGGTCGAACGCTCCACCCGCCGGCTGCGCCTGACCGCGGAGGGGGAGCTGTACCGCGAGCGGGCCGAGAGCCTGCTGGGCGACCTCGACGCCATGGAGGCGGAGGTGGCGGGCGGCGCCCGCTCGCCCACCGGAACGATCCGCATTAGCGTGTCGGTGCCCTTCGGGCGGCATTGCCTGCTGCCGCTGCTGCCCGACTTCACGCGGGCCTATCCCGGCATCCGGCTGGACCTGACCCTGACCGACGAGGTGGTGGACCTCTACGCGGCGCGAACCGACGTGGCCTTCCGCGCCGGACGGCTGTCCGATTCGGCGCTGCTGGCGGTGCGGCTGGGCGATGTGCGGCGGCGGATCGTGGCCTCGCCGGACTATCTGGAGCGCATGGGCACGCCGGAGAGCGCCGCGGACCTGGAGCGCCACGACTGCCTGGGCTTCAACTTCCGGCGCGCCGCCGCGGTCTGGCCGCTGAAGTCCGGCGGGCGGCTGGTCGACCGCGAGGTCGACACGCGCATCGTCGCCAACAACGGCGAGACGGTGCGCCACTTGGCGCTGCTCGGCCTCGGGCTGGGGCGGCTGGCCGAATACCACATCCGCAATGACCTCGCCGACGGGCGGCTGGTCAGCGTGCTCGATGACGTCCTGGTGGACAGCGAGGAAATCCACGCCGTCTACACCGGGCGGGAACGGGTCCCGCACCGGGTCCGCGCTTTCCTCGACCACATGACGCCGCGGATGCGCGCATGCCTGCAATGACCGAGCGGCGGGGTGGGGCGTCTTGCCGAAATTAGATAGCAAAGCTATTAAATAGGCATGCAATCGAATAACCCGTCCACCCCCGCCCCGGACTTTCCGTCCAACTTCGGCATCCACCTGTTCCGCGCCGCCCACCTGTGGCGGCGGGAAGCGAACAAGGTGCTGGCGGAGAGCGGCTTTTCCTCCTCCGTCATCTCGCCGCTGATGCTTCTGAACGAACTCGGCGACGGGATGCGCCAGCGCGAGCTGGCCGAGGAGATGGGGGTGGAGGGGCCGTCGCTGGTCCGACTGCTCGACAGCCTGGAGGCCGCGAAGCTGGTCGAGCGCCGGGAGGCCCCGGACGACCGGCGGGCTAAGACGCTGCACCTGACGGACGAGGGCCGCGACCTGCTGGCCCGCGTCAACGCCGCGCTGAACGACGTGCGCCGCCGCCTGCTCCAGGGCGTCTCCGGCCCGGAGATCGCCGGCGCGGTGCGCGTCATGGCGTTGATCGAGTCGAACGCCCGAGCCATGAAGGGCTGACGGCGGTTTATGGCAATGGAATTCCCCTCTCCTGCCCCGGGAGAGGGAAGGGGCCCGCGCCGCAGGCGTGGGAAGGGTGAGGGGGCCGCCAAGGATCAGCGCCACGATCCTCGCAGGGCCCTCACCCACCCGCTGTTGCGGGCACCCTCTCCCGGGGCGGGAGAGGGTTGGATTCGCAAACATCGCTCCCGGCCGGGCCGGTGGAGCGCAAGGACGAACAACGGTGAAACTCTTCTCCCTCCTCATTCGGATCACGGTCACGCTGGTCGTCACGCTGGGCGCCGTCGGCGGCGGCTGGTGGCTGTGGGACTACTACATGAACCAGCCCTGGACCCGCGACGGGCGGGTGCGGGCCGACGTGGTGCAGGTGTCCTCCGACGTCGCCGGTCTGGTGACCGAGGTGCGGGTCATCGACAACCAGGCGGTCCGCAAGGGCGACGTCCTGTTCGTCGTCGACCCCAGCCGCTACCGCCTCGCCGTCGATCAGGCCGACGCCAACCTGGAAAGCGCCCGCGCCGAGCTGTCCTTCCGCAAGGCCGAGGCCGACCGCTACGCGCAGCTCGGCAACAACGTCGTCTCCACCGCCCAGCGGCAGGAGGTCGCCTCCGCCCAGGCCAAGGCCGCCGCCGCCGCCCGCCAGATGGAGGCGGCGCTCGACCTCGCCCGCTTCAATCTGGAGCGGACGGAGGTGCGGGCGACGGTGGACGGCTTCGTCACCAACCTCCAGCTCAAGGCCGGCAACTACGTGACGGCGGGCCAGCCGGTGGTCGCGGTGATCGACCGCCACTCCTTCTACGTCGTCGGCTATTTCGAGGAGACCAAGCTGCCGCGCATCCGCGTCGGTGATCCGGTCCGCGTCACCATCATGGGCGAGCCGGAGCGGCTGACCGGCCGGGTGGACAGCGTGACCCACGCCATCGTGGACCGCGACCGCACCGAAGGTACCGGCCTGCTGCCCAACGTCAACCCGACCTTCAACTGGGTCCGTCTGGCCCAGCGCATTCCCGTGCGCGTCGCGCTGGAGCGGGTCCCCGACCCCCGCGACCTCGTCGCCGGGCGCACCGTGACCGTCGAGGTGGTGCGGGAGGCGGAGCAGGGGGCGCCCGCCAAGCGGGTGGCCGAGCAATGAAGACGCCCGCCCTGAAACTGGTCTCGCTGAACGAGGCGCTGTTCTCGGTCAAGGCCTTCGCGGCGGCCATGGCGGCGCTCTACATCGCCTTCTCCATGGGACTGCCGCGGCCCTTCTGGGCGATGGCGACCGCCTACATCGTCTCCGGCCCGCTGTCGGGCGCGGTGCGGTCGAAGGCGGTCTTCCGCGTCGCCGGGACGGCGCTGGGCTGCGCCGGGGCCATCGCCCTGGTGCCGGCGCTCGCCGATTCGCCCGAGCTGCTCACCCTGGCGCTGGGGCTGTGGGTGGCGGTCTGCCTGTTCATCTCGCTGCTCGACCGCACGCCGCGCAGCTATCTGTTCATGCTGGCCGGCTACACCATCGGCCTGATCGGCTTTCCCGCGGTGACCGACCCGTCGACCATCTTCGACACCGGTCTGGCCCGCGTCGAGGAGATCCTGATCGGCATCCTCTGCGCCACCGTGGTGCACAGCGTGGTCTTCCCGCAGAGCGTCGGGCCGGCGCTGCTCGGCCGGCTGGACGCCACGCTGCGCGACGCGGAGCGCTGGACCCGCGAGGCCCTGTCGCGCGAGCGGGCGCCGGAAGGGGCGGCCAACGCGCAGGAGCGCCAGAAGCTGGCCCGCGACATCACCGAACTGCGCGTCATGGCGACCCATCTGCCCTACGACACGTCCGACGTGCGCTGGATGACGCGGGCGGTGCGGGCGATGCAGGACCGCATGGCCTATCTGCTGCCGCTGACCGCGGGCATCGAGGATCGTCTGGACGCCCTGCGCGGCCAGTTGCCTGCCGAGGTCTCGGCGCTGCTGGCCGATCTCGACCGCTGGGTGGGGGGGGAAGACGCGGAGGGCGGCGCCGACCGTCTGCGCGCAGAGATCGCCCGGCTGTCCCCGGTCATCGGTGCGGACACCGGCTGGAAGGAGGCAACGCTTCTCAACCTGCTGACCCGGCTGCGCTCGCTGGTGGACATCCATCAGGACTGCCGCGACCTGCGGGCGCACATCCGCGACGGCAAGAGCAGCCTGCCGGAGCGTCTCGACCCGCTGACCCGCCGCCGCTCGCGCGACGTCTTCCATCTCGACGCCGGCATGGCGCTGTGGTCGGGCTTCGCGGCGCTGCTCGGGATCGCGGTGGTCTGCGCCTTCTGGATCGGCACCGGCTGGTCGTCGGGATCGGCGGCGGCGATGATGACGGCGGTCTTCTGCTGCTTCTTCGCCTCGCTGGACGATCCCGCGCCGGGCATCCGCCTGTTCCTGGTCTTCACCCTGCTGTCGGTGCCGCTGGCCGCCTTCTACCTGCTGGTCGTGCTGCCGTCCTTCGACAGCTTCCCCATGCTGGTGCTGGGCCTGGCTCCGACTTTTCTGCTGTTGGGCGTCTTCGTGGCACGGCCGGCGACCATGGGCAAGGCGATGGCCCTGCTGATGGGGGTGGTCGGCTCGCTCAGCCTGCTCGACCTCGGGACGGGGGACTTCGCCTCCTTCCTCAACAGCAACGTCGCGCAGGTGGTGGGCATCGCCACGGCGCTGCTGGTCACCCAGCTCTGCCGCTCGGTCGGCGCGGCCTGGAGCGCCCGGCGCCTGCTCCGCGCCGGCTGGAGCGAGATCGCGGCGATGACCGCCGCCCGCTCCGGCATTCCGGTGGGCAGCTTCGAGAACCGTATGCTCGACCGCGTCGGGCTGCTGTCGTCCCGTCTGGCGCTGGCCGGTCCGCAGCAGGATCTGGCCGCAGCAGACGCGGTGAACGACCTGCGCGTCGGTCTGAACGTGGCGGAGTTGCAGCGCGCCCGCCGCGCCCTGGGCGGCCCGGCGGCTCCCCATGTGGCGCGGCTGCTGGGCGCGGTGGGGCAGCATTTCCGCGGCCTGTCCAGCCGCCGCCTCGGCACGCCCCCGGCGGAGGTCCTGCCGATGATGGACGCCGCCCTGTCCAACCTGTCGGCCGAGCCGCGGTCGGCGGAGCGCGACCGCGCGGTGATCGCGCTGGCCGGGCTGCGCCGCGCGCTGTTCCCGCACCTGACCTTCGCCGCGCCTGAATCCTCCAGCGAATCGCTCCGCGAGCCGGTGACCGCATGATCGGCGAAATCGACATCTATGGGCTGTTCATTCCCCCGCTGCTGATCCTGGCGATCGCGGCCTGGTTCGTCTCGGGCCTGCTGCGGCGCGGCCTGCGGGCGGTGGGGTTCTACGGCTGGGTCTGGCACCCGCCGCTGTTCGATCTGGCGCTCTATGTGCTGGTGCTGAGCGCGCTGACGGCGCTGACCGCGTGGCTGCGGTGAAGGGGAGAAGGCGGATCGGGGCGCTTATTGTTATGGACTTCCCTCCGACGCCCCGAACCACCTATACCCATCCAAACCGTAAGGTTTAGAGACGTATCGGTTACCGCTGATATAACAGTTTGTCAAGCGATGGGACGGTCGAGACCAGTTCCCTCTCCCCTCTGGGGAGAGGGTTAGGGTGAGGGGGTTGCGCTATTGCCGGACTTCAAGCCACGCACGACCCCCTCACCGGCCCTTTGGGCCACCCTCTCCCCAGGGGGGAGAGGGTTATGAACGTCGGGTGCTTTGGCTGGGGGTTGGAACGGAGCCATCGCTTCCGCGCGCGACAACGGATGGACCGCGCCGGCTCCGCCTTGCCGGTGGGGCGGCCTTTGCGGTACCATTTCGGCCATGGTTGAAACGCGACGCACCGGTGACCGCTCCAACGAACCGATCCGCTCCGAGGTCGGCGGCGGGCGAGTCGCGTCGCCGGGAACGGTCGGCGTCCGCAACCGGGCGGAGCAGGTTGGCGGCGGGCGCCAGCGCATCCCCAGCGTCCGTGAACTGGCCAGCCTTCTGGTGAACGGCATCCTGACGCTGCCGCGCAATTACCGCCGCGGCATGTATCTCGACGTTCAGGTCTGACCCGGCCCACCCCCGGTGTAAGCCGCGATCTCCGGTCCGAACAGGCGCTCCAACAGCAGTGGCGGCAACTCATACTGCGGCAGGCACAGGCTGGTGCTGCGGGCGTGCAGGGTGTGCAGGCACAGCCCCTCGGCGTCAGGAAAGGCGGCGACGCGGAAGCGCTCCCGCGCGCTCTTCATGAACGGGGCGTCCTCGCAGGCGTTGACCGGCGGGAAGCGCACCGCCTCCCACACCGACCGGCGGTAGGCGTAGGAAAAGCCGTAGCCGAGCAGATTGTCGTCGGACGGCGGTGTCTCCGGCGCCTCGACATACGAACGCGTCGTCCGGCCCCAGCGATGGTGCGAGCCGCCGCGCGCCGTGTCCCAATAGCCGAAGGCCCCGTGCACCGCGCTGTGCAGGAACCAGCCGGACAGGGTCACCGCCTCGTGCCCCGCCTCCAGCCAGCCGAGCAGCCGCTCCACATAGTTGGGCGCGTAGAAGTCGTCATCGTCGAAATGGACGATGACCTCGCCGCGCGCGTGCTCTGCCAGGATGTTGCGCTTCTCCCCGATGGCGTAGCGGCGCGGCGCGTAGAAATACTTCAGCCGCGGCCCGGCGAGGGGCTGGAGATAGGCGGACGGGCGCGGGCTGTCGTCGAACACCAGCCACTCGATGTCGGGGACGGTCTGGGACAGGACGCGGGCGTGGCACAGCGGCAGGATGTCCTCCCGTCCCCAGCTTGGCGTGATGACGCTGACGAGCGGCCGGTCGGCCATGGTCTCTCCTTGGGAACGTGCCCGACCGCGGCGCCGCATGGACTCCAGCCCCGCGGCGCGTGTAGACAGGCGGCATGGTGACACTTCGGGATGCTTTGGCCGCCGCGGTCGGCCACCATCAGGCGGGCCGGTTGGACGAGGCCCGCCCCCTCTATCATAGCATCCTGCGCAGCCAACCGGGCCATCCCGACGCGCTTCACCTGCTGGGCGTCCTGGAAAGCCAGACCGGCCGGCTCGGCGCGGCTCTGCCGCTGCTGCGCCGCGCCGTGGCGCTTCTGCCCGGTGACGCCGATTTCCTCGGCAATCTGGCGCGGACCCTGCGCGCGGCCGGACAGCCCGACGAAGCGGAGCGCGCCTTCGCCCGCACGGCAACGCTCGACCCCGCGGACGTCCAGGCCGCCTTCACGCTGGGTTCGCTGCGGCTGGAGCGCGGGGATGCGGCGGGCGCGGCAACGGCCTTCGCCCAGGCGCTGGCCCGGCGTCCCGACTTCGCCGAGGCGCGCATCAACCGCGCCAACGCTCTGGCCGCGCTGGGCCGGGCGGAGGACGCGGCGCGGCTGCGCCGGCAGGCGGTGGCCCTGGCGCCCGCCCACCCCGACGCGCTCCACAACGCGGCGGTGAGCGCGCTCGCCGACGCCGGGCTGGACCGTCCGCTGTCGCACGCCCGGCGCCTCGACCCGGAGTTGGTGGAGCGCGCGGGGCGTGCCCTGACCCACGCGCTCGTCGCCGATCCGCGGCACGGGGCGGCGGCGGATGCGCTGACCGGGGCGGCGCTTTCGCTCGTCCAGGCCGGGCAGGCGCCGGAACGGCTGCTCGACCGTGCCGCCCGCACCGCCCTGACGGTCCTGCGCCGCAACCCGCGCGACACACGGGCGGCGGCGGTGGTCGCCTACCGCTTCTACCGGCGGGGGCGGACGGACCTCGCCAGCCGCTTCATGCGGCGCTTTGCCCGGAGATTCACCGCGGCGGAGGTGGCGGCGGATTTCGAGCTGCGCCTGTGGTCGATGGTGCGGGCCGGGCGGCGGGCGCTGGACGGCCTCCCCGACGCCGACGCCCTGCTCAGCGCCTTCCCCCCTCTGGAACTGCTGGCCGAGCCGCCGGCGGGGAACGGGCCGCTGCTGGCGGTGTCCTGCGACGACGGCTATTACCGGCGCTTCGCAACGGGCCTGCTCGATTCGGTGGAGGCGCAAGCAGGGAGCGTGGCGGTCCATGTCCACGTGGTGAATCCCTCGCCGGAGACTCTGGCCGACCTCGCCCGGCGTCGGGAACGCCTGCCGCTGGGCACCAGCCGGGAGGAGGTGGACTTCACGGGCTGGGACGACCATCGCCGCACCACCTACTACGCCTGCATCCGTTTCCTGCGCTGGCACCAGCTGATGACGCTTTGGGGGCGGCCCCTGCTGCATCTGGACGCCGATTGCACGCTGGCCGGGGGGCTTGATGCGCTGGCGACGCTTCTGGATGGAGCCGACGTCGGGCTGCTGCGCGATGCCCGCTGGCGCGGCCCGACGCGGGAGATCACCGTCTGCTTCGCGGCGTTCCAACCCACTCCGCGGGGGCGTGCCTTCCTCGCTTCGACCGCGGCCTACATCGGGGCCTTTCTGCGGGAGGGGCGCGGGTTCTGGATGCTGGATCAGGCCGCACCCTTCGCGGTGCTCGACGCACTGGAGCGGCGGGGGGAAGGGCCGGGGGTGCGCTGGTTCGACGTTCTGGATTTCCCCTGGGTCCGCTTCATCGGCGAAAAGTGACTCAGGAGGGAAGCCGGGCGCAACGTCCATCCGGGCAGTCGCGGCAGCATTGTCCGCAGATGTCGTCCAGATCCACGGCGATGCCGTGCCGCTTGAGAACGCCCTGGGCATAGGCGGTGTAAAGGCGCGCCAGCGCCCGCCGGTTCGCGGCCACCTTACTGGCGGTCAGCGCTTCCGGCGCCAGCACCGCGCCGATGGCCTGCTCCACGTCCTCAATGGCCGTGCGGACGGCCGAAAGGTTCAGCATCCAGGACCTCCCTGGGGCGTCGCGACCCTTAATGAATCTGATATACAACATGTGACGAAAAATTAGTGTCCAAACAACCCCTAATTTCGGATTGGGCGTCGTCCTATCCGGAAAGGCTAGTCCCGCCGCGACAGATCACGCAGAGACGTTGCCAGCGCCTCGGCCAGGCGCCGCCCATCGCAGAGCGGCCCGGCCGCCATGCGCGGGCGCAGGGTCCGGCGCAGTTCCGCCAGCCGCGCCGGGCCGGCGGCCCAGCCGGCGGCAAGGTCCACATAGTCCGCCGGGTCGCGGGCGACGCAGCCCTCCACCCCCGCCACGCTCAGGAAAGCCAGCGAATGGCGGCTGGAGAAGGTCTCGCCGGGCAGCGTGACGACCGGAACGCCCATCCACAACGTCTCCAGCGTCGTCGTGCTGCCGGCGAAGGGGAAGGGGTCCAGCGCCACGTCCACGCGGGCGCACCAGCCCATATGCTCCCGACTGCCGGTCGCCCCGGCCAGGATCAGCCGCTCCGGCGCGATGCCCGCCGCGGCCAGCCGTTCGCGCCACTGGGCGGCGGTTTCCGGGCAGGACAGGGCCTTGGTCTTCAGCAGCAGGCGCGACTCGGGCAACCGGGCGAGCAGGGCGGTCCAGGTGGCGAGGACCTCATCGGTCAGCTTGGTCAGGATGTTGAAGACGCCGAAGGTGACGGGCTGGCCGGTCAGGCAGGGCGGCAGGCCGGGCTCCGGCGCGTCCGGCGGCGGGTCGTAGGCGATGAAGGCGCCGGGCATGCGCAGGATGCGCTCGCTGTAGAAGCGCTCCGCCCCCTCCGGCACATGGTGGGCGTCGGCGACCAGCGCGTCCATGGCGGCGAGCCCGGTGGTCGCCATGTAGCCGGACCACGCCACCTGCACCGGCGCCGGCTTGCGCGCGAAGACGCCCAGCCGCCCGCGGGCGTTGTGCCCGGCGAGGTCGATCAGCGCGTCCAGCCGGTCGTTCCGGATCAGCGTTGCAAGTTCAGCGTCGGTCCGGTCGGCGACCGGCACCCAGCGCGCCGCCGCGGCGCGGAAGCGGTCGGTGAGGTCGTCCGCTTCCAACTGGTTGGCGTAGAGGGTCAGCTCGACGCCGAAGTCCGGCAGCGCCTCCACCGCCCGCACCGCGAACTGCCCCGCCGGGTGACGGCGGAAGTCGCCGGACAGGATGCCGACGCGCAGCGGACGGGAGTCGTCCCGAACCGCCGGAGCGCGCGGCGTCCATTCGGGCCGCAACGGCGCGCCGTGCACGGCGTCCCAGCCGCGGTGCGCCTCCAGCACGCGCGCCAGCGTCACGCCCGGCCGGAACAGCTCCAGATAGGCGAGGTTGGAGCGCACCTCGGCCAGATCGGGCCGCAGCGCCAAGGCGCGGCGGTAGCCGGCCTCAGCGGCATCCAGATCGCCCTGTGTCTGGCGCACCAGCGCGAGATTCGCGTAAGCCTCGGCCAGATTGGGGCACAGGGCGGCGCCCCAGGCGTAGGCGCGGGCGGCCTCGGCCAGACGGTTGCGCTTTTGCAGCGCATCGCCCCGGCGCAGCGCGGCCTCCGCGAAGTCCGGGCGCACGGATTCGGCGCGGCGGGCGGCCCGTTCGGCGTCGGCGGGGGCGTCGAGGGCCAGCAAGGCGGCCGACAGGTTGGCGAGCGCCGTGGCGTGGTCGGGGCGCAGCGCCAGCGCGCGGTGCAAGGTCCGCTGCGCCTCCGCCGCCCGGCCGCGTTGCAACATCAGCGAGGCGCGGTTGGCGTGCGCCTCCCCGAATCCGGGATCGTCGGCCAGGGCGGCGCGGAAGGCGCCGTCCGCTTCGTCCGGCCGGCCGAGCGCCGTCAACGTGTTGCCGAGGTTGAAGCGGGCGCGCGCGTAGCCGGGGCGCAGCGCGGCGGCCTGCCGGTAGGCGTCCGCGGCCTCCTCCAGCCGGCCCAGCCGGTCGAGCGCGTTGCCGAGGTTGTAATGGGCCTGCGCGAAGGCCGGGCGCAGGTGGATCGCCGCGCGGTGGGATTCCGCCGCCTCCGCCGCCCGGTCCAGGGCGCGCAGCGCACTGCCCAGATTGTCGTGATAGTCGGCGACGGTCGCGTCGGCGCGGATGGCGGCACGGATGCGCGGCTCGGCCTCCGCCGGGTGTCCGGCCTGGAGATAGACGACGCCCAGCAGATGCAGCGCGTCGGGGTGCTCGGGCAGCGTGTCGAGGACGGCCTGATAGCCGCCTGCCGCCTGCGCCAGCCGTCCGGCCTGATGATGGGCCAGCGCCGCGGCCAGCACGTCCTTGATCGTCGCCATGCTGGCTTGTGTAGAGCATTTCACCGCATGGCTGAAGAGCGCGCGTCAGCTCACCATGCGCCAGCTTCCGTCCGACTGGCGGCAGGCGGTGCCGTAGCCCTGCTGAAGCTGCCCGCCGACCACGATGCTGGTCTGGAACTCCCGGCACGGCTCGCCATAGGGGCCGGTGCCGTCGCGGGTCGGGGTGTAGGTGCCCCAGTTGCCGGTCTGCGGGTTGTTCCACTGCACGGTGGCGCCGGTCGGCGCCATGTAGGCCTGCCCCGCGGCCTGCTGCGCGTACATCAGGTCGGCGCGGTCCATCGACTGGCCGGCGGCGTTGCCCAGCGCGGCGCCGAGCAGGGTACCGACGCCGACCGCCACCAGCTTGCCCGTGCCGCCCCCGAAGCGCGACCCGGCGAGGCCGCCGACCACGCCGCCCAGCAGGGTGCCCGCCGTCGCCTTGTTGCCATAGCCGGGGGCGTAGCCGCCGCCATAGTTGGCCCCGTACCCGCCACCACCATACCCGGCGCCATACCCATAGCCATAGGGGCTGGCGCAGCCGGCCAGCAGGCCCACGGACAACACAACCGCAACAATCCCCTTGGCCTTCATCTCGAACCCCACGGAACGGAACCTGCCCCCGTAAACATGGCAGCCCCGCAAACTATTCCGTCCGCGTGACGGAACGCCGCCGTTGCCCCTATGATGCAAGGAAATGGCCGCGTCCAAGCGGCCGGCAAGAACCTGTCGGGAGGAAAAGCATGCTGCCGGAAGCGGACAGCTACGAGGGCCTGCGCGACCGTTTCGTCTGGTCGGTGCCGGAGCGTTACAACATCGGCGTGGACGTCTGCGACAAGTGGGCGGAGCGCGATCCGGACCGCACCGCCCTGATCCACAAGCGCCGCGACGGCGCGGTGGAGACCTACAGCTTCGCCGACATCCGCCGCCTGTCGAACCGCCTCGCCAACGCGCTGGCCGCCCATGGGGTGGCGCGCGGCGACCGGGTGGGCATCCTGCTGCCCCAGGCGCCGGAGACGGCGGTCAGCCACGTCGCCGTCTACAAGATGGGCGGCGTCGCCGTCCCCCTCTTCTCGCTGTTCGGCGTCGAGGCGCTGGAATACCGCCTCGGCAACTGCGGGGCGAGGGCGGTGGTGACCGACGCCGTGGGTGCGGCCAAGATCGCCCAGATCCGCGACCGCCTGCCCGAACTGAAACTCGTCCTGCGCATCGACGAGGCCGGGGAGGGCGAGCTGGACTGGCACGCGCTGGTCGATGCCGCGTCGGAGGACTTCACGCCGGTGGACACGGCGGCCGACGACCCGGCGGTGATCATCTACACCTCCGGCACCACCGGCCAGCCCAAGGGGGCGCTGCACGCGCACCGGGTGCTGCTCGGCCATCTGCCGGGGGTGGAGATTTCCCACGACCTGTTCCCGCAGCCGGGCGACCGCATCTGGACCCCGGCGGACTGGGCGTGGATCGGCGGGTTGCTCGACGTTCTGATGCCCGCCTGGCACCATGGCGTGACCGTGGTCTCCCACCGCTTCGAGAAGTTCGACGCGGAGGAGGCCTTCCGCCTGATCGCCGATTTCCAGGTGCGCAACGCCTTCCTGCCGCCGACCGCGCTGAAGATGATGCGCGCGGTGAAGGACCCGCAGACGCGCTGGAATTACAGCATGCGCTCCGTCGCCAGCGGCGGCGAGACGCTGGGGGCCGAGCTTCTCGACTGGGGCCGCCAGACCTTCGGGCTGACCATCAACGAGTTCTATGGCCAGACCGAGTGCAACATGATCGTGTCCTCCTGTGCCACGGTCATGCCGCCCAAGCCCGGCATCATGGGCCGCCCGGTGCCCGGCCACGACGTGGCGGTGGTCGACGGGAAGGGCAACCGCCTTCCTCCCGGTGAGATCGGCCTGATCGCCGTGCACCGCCCGGACCCGGTGATGTTCCTTCAATACTGGAACAACCCGGAGGCCACAGCGGCGAAGTTTGTCGGTGATGGGGGCGACTGGCTGGTCACCGGCGACCAGGGTGAGTTGGACGCGGACGGCTACATCCGCTTCGTCGGGCGTGACGACGACGTGATCACGTCGGCCGGCTACCGCATCGGCCCCGGCGAGATCGAGGATTGCCTGATCGGCCACCCCGCCGTCCGCATGGCCGCCGTGGTCGGTATGCCCGACCCTTTGCGCACCGAGATCGTGAAGGCCTTCATCGTCCTCCAGGACGGCGTGCGCCCCAGCGACGAACTGGCGGCGGAGATCCAGGCCCATGTGAAGACGCGGCTGGCCGCCCACGAGTACCCCCGCGCCGTGGAGTTCGTGGACAACCTGCCGATGACGACCACGGGCAAGATCATCCGGCGCGAGCTGAGGGGGAGGGGGTAGGCTTCCCAAACCCCTCTCCCGCCCCGGGAGAGGGAGGGACCCGCCGCGCAGCGGCGGGAGGGTGCGGGTGCGGCCAAGGATCAGCGCATAACCCTTGCACGACCCTCACCCGCCCGCTCTCGCGGGCACCCTCTCCCAAGACGGGAGAGGGGAATAAGCAACAAACAACAAGAAACGAAAACGACCCGAACGATGGTGACGACATCCCTGCTCCTGCTCGCCGCGGCCTTCCTGGCCGGGGCGATGAACGCGGTCGCCGGCGGCGGCAGTTTCCTGACCCTTCCCGCGCTGATCTACGCCGGGGTTCCACCCGTGGCGGCGAACGCCACCGGCACGGTGGCGCTGCTGCCCGGCTACGCCAGCGGCGTCTACGGCTACCGCCACGATCTGGAGCCGGTGGGCGGGGTCGGGCTGGTCACGCTGTCGGTGGTCAGCCTGACCGGAGGGCTGATCGGGGCGGCGCTGCTGCTGGTGACTCCGGATTCGGTGTTCCGCAGCATCGTGCCCTGGCTGCTGCTGGTCGCCACCGCGCTGTTCGCCTTCGGCGGCATGCTGGCGGCCCGGCTGCGGGTGGTGGGGCTGCACGGGACGGGGGCGATGCTCGCCACGCTGTTCGCGGTGTCGGTCTATGGCGGCTACTTCAACGGCGGCCTCGGCATCCTGCTGCTGGCGCAGCTGAGCCTGTTCGGGATGACCAACCTGAACGCCATGAACGCGCTGAAGAACCTGTTCTCCGCCGTGCTGACCGCCATCGCGGTCGCCGCCTACGCGGTCGGCGGGGCGGTGGAGTGGTCCTACGCCGCGCTGATGACCGTGGCGGCGGTGGCCGGCGGCTATGCCGGGGCTCGGGTTGGACGCAAGATCCCGTCGCGCATCCTGCGCGCGGGCATCATCGCCGTGGGCTTGGCGATGAGCGTCCTGTTCTTCCTGAAGTAGGGCGGCTGAAGTAAGGCGGCCTGCAGCAAAAGCCGTTCGGTTCCGGCGGCGCCTGCGCTAAGGTGGCGGCCCTCTCCATGATGGCCGCCACGACGCAAGACCCCGCATGCTGACCGTATCCGACCTCGACCTCTTCTACGGCGACGCCCAGGCGCTCGACGGCGTGTCCATCGCGGTGGCGGAGGGCACGACGACCGCCATCGTCGGCGCCAACGGGGCGGGCAAGACCTCGCTGATCCGCACCATCTCCGGCATCCTGAAGCCGGCCCGCGGCACCATCCGCTTCCGCGGCAAGGACATTGCCGGCCTGCCCAGCCACGTCGTCTGCGACCTCGGCATCGGGCAGGTGGCGGAGGGGCGGCAGATCTTCCCCACACTCAGCATCCGCGAGAATCTGGAGATGGGCGCCGTCATCCCGCGTGCCCGCGCCGAGGCGAAGGACACGTTCGAGCGCGTGCTGACCCTCTTCCCCCGCCTGAAGGAGCGGCTGGAGCAGGCCGCCGGCACCCTGTCGGGCGGCGAGCAGCAGATGCTGGCCATCGGGCGCTGCCTGATGGGCAAGCCCGACCTGATCATGTTCGACGAGCCGTCGCTCGGCCTCTCCCCGACCATGGTGCAGGAGCTGTTCCGCACCATCCGCGCGCTGGCCGCCGAGGGCATGACGATCATCCTGGTGGAGCAGAACGTCGCCGCCTCGCTGAAGCTGGCACAGCGCGCCTATGTGCTGGAGAACGGGCGCGTCGTTCTGGCCGGCACGGGCCAGGAGTTGCTGGCCGACCCCGCGGTGAAGCAGGCCTATCTCGGCCTGTGACGTGTCAGCGGTCGCGGTGGCTGAAACCCTCTTGACTTAGAGCGCGCTCGAACCCGTAGCGTCCTGTGCATCGTGATGAGAAGCAGACGCGCATGAAGATCGGAGACCTCGCGAAACGCTCGGGGCTGACGGCCCACACCATCCGCTACTATGAGCGGATAGGGCTGCTGCCCTACGCCGACCGGAACCAATCCCGACACCGCGATTATGACGCCTCGATCCTGATCTGGATCGAGTTTCTCGGCCGGCTGAAGACGACCGGCATGCCGATCCGCGACATGCTCCGCTACGCGGCGCTTCGCGAGGAGGGCGCCGGGACCGAAGCGGAACGGCGGGCCTTGCTGGAGCAGCACCGCGACCGCGTGCGTGCCCAGGTCGATGACCTGAACGCCTGTCTTCTCGTCCTCGATACCAAGATCGACGGCTACGTCGAAACGGAACAGAGGAAGACTGACGATGACACACCTGTCCAAAATCGAATCCGGGGTCGAAGAAAGCCGGCTTGAACGCGGGCAACGGGCGCTTGCCGAAATCGACGGCGCGGCCGGTCACAAGGTGGTGGCGGCGCTTGCCGACATCGCGCCGGACTTCGCGACCTACCTGTTCGAATTTCCCTTCGGCGACATCTATTCGCGGCCCGGCCTCGACCTGCGCTCGCGCGAGATCGCCACCATCGCGGCGCTTGCCGCCATGGGGAACGCGGCACCCCAGCTCAAGGTGCACATCGAGGCCGGATTGAACGTCGGGCTGACCCGCGACGAGATCGTCGAGGTTCTCATCCAGATGGCGGTCTATGCAGGGTTCCCGGCCGCTCTCAACGGGCTGCTCGCGGCCAAGGAGGTCTTCGCGGCGACCGACGGGCAACGGCCGCAGGGACCGTCATGAGACCTACCGCGCCAGCAGGTCGTGATGCTCGCGGTGGCGGTGCATCCAGTTGGCGGCGTAGCCGCAGATCGGGACGATGGTCAGCCCTTCGGCGCGGGCGATGGCCATCACCCCTTCCAGCAGCCGCCCGGCGGCGCCGGTGCCGCGCAGGGACGGCGGCGCCTCCACATAGGGGATGTGCAGGATGGTGCCGCGGCGGCGGTAGGTCGCGAAGACCGTCTGGCCGTTCACGTCCAGTTCGAACCGGCTCATGGCCGGGTTGTCGGTCACGGTGTCGCTCATGCCCATTCCAACAGCCGAAGCCTTTGGTTGTTCACTGCAAATGTCATGAACCGGGGGCGCGCGGGGCGCTCCAGCCGCGCAGCACGCTGACCACCCGCAGCAGGAAGGCCGCCGCCGCCCCGGCGATGGCGATCGGCGCCTTCGGCAGGTCCAGCATGGCCCCGGCGATGACGATCGCCGCGCCCAGCAGGGCGGCCACCGCGTAGATCTCCTCGCGCAGGACCCGCGGCACCTCGGCCACCAGCACGTCGCGCACCAGCCCGCCGCCGCAGGCGGTCAGCACGCCGAGCAGGACCGCGGGCAGCGGGCCCAGCCCATAGGCCAGCGCCTTGCCGCAGCCGGCCACCGCGAAGATGCCGAGGCCGGCCGCGTCCAGCACCATCACCGGCTTGACCAGACGGTTGATGAGGGGGTGGAAGAAGAAGGCGAACAGGCCCGAGGCCAGCGCCGTGATCAGGTACCGCTCGTCCTGCATGGTGGCCGGCGGGATCGCCCCGATCAGCAGATCGCGCAGCACGCCGCCGGCCAGCGCCGTCACCAGCGCCAGCACCATCACGCCGAAGATGTCCAGACGGTGCCGCACGGCCAGCGTCCCTCCCGTCAGCCCGAAGATGAAGATCCCGGTCAGGTCCATGGCGAGGAGGAGGGGCGAAACATCGGGTATGATGGCGGGCATGATGGCGGTCGGCGACGCTGGTTGAGGGGAGCCGCCATCATAGCCGTTTGTTGCGTCTCATGGAACAGATAAGCCGCAACTCCGGCAATTGTTGTTTTGCGGAAACGGGAGCACATTCCTCTCCAGACGAGGGGCCACAGGGCCTCGTACAGGACGAGGAGGAGCAGAGATGATCACGATCCGCAACCGCGACGAACGGGGCGCCGTCAACATGGGCTGGCTGAACAGCAAGCACAGCTTCTCGTTCGGCCACTATTACGACCCGGCCCATATGGGCTTCCGCGCGCTGCGCGTCATCAACGACGACCGCGTGATCCCCGGCGCCGGCTTCCCCACCCATGGGCACGCCGACATGGAGATCGTGTCCTATGTTCTCGACGGCGCGCTGGAGCACAAGGACACGCTGGGCACCAGCTCGGTCATCCGCCCCGGCGACGTTCAGCGGATGAGCGCCGGGTCGGGCATCCGGCACAGCGAGTACAACGCGTCCAAGAAGGACCCGGTGCACTTCCTGCAGATCTGGATCCTGCCGAACGAGGAGGGGATGGTCCCCGGCTATGAGCAGAAGGCCTTCGAGCGGGAGGAGAAGCAGGGCCGCCTGCGCCTCGTCGGCTCCCGGGACGGGCGCGACGGCAGCGTGACCATCCACCAGGACGTGGACCTCTACGCCACGCTTCTGGACGAGGGTGACAGCGTGACCCACGAGCTGCGTCCGGGCCGCCACGCCTGGGTGCAGGTCGCCCGCGGTCAGGTCCGTCTGAACGGCGAGGTTCTGAAGGAAGGCGACGGCGCCGCGATCAGCAAGGAGGAGTCCCTGACGCTGGACGGCGTGGTCAGCGCCGAGGTGCTGCTGTTCGATCTGGCGTGAGGCATGAACCCCTCTCCCGTCCCGGGAGAGGGTGGCCCGCAGGGCCTCTCACGCTGGCTGAAAGCCAGCGCTGACGGCGACAGGCGGATGCCATTGGCATCCGCCGAGAGCCGGGTGAGGGGCGTGCGAGGATTGATGCATGAATTCTCGGCGGTACCCTCACCCTCCCGCCGCTCGCGCGGCGGGTCCCTCCCTCTCCCGGGGCGGGAGAGGGTAACTCGGGAATCTTCACATCCCCTGTGGTGCGGCGAGGCGGATGCCCATGCGGCGGGCCTCCAGCATGAAGGCGCGGGTCATCTGCACGAGGTCCGTGCGCCAGTAGAGCTGCTCCAGCGGGTTGTCGAGGAAGTCCTCGGGCAGCATGGCGTAGCAGTAGGTCTCCACCACGCGCCGGTCGGGTTGCCAGGGGTCGGTGCCGTCGCGCCAGCCGATGGTCCAGCCGGCGTGGCCGGCGCCAATGGCCCAGCGCTCGAAATGCGGGGAGATGGTGGCGCTGGCCACCGGATCGGCGACCGGCACCTGATAGATCGCCACGAAGCGGCGGACGTTCAGTTGCAGCCGCATCACCAGCGATTCATCGAAGGCGTCCACGCGGTACAGGCAGTCGGACGCTCCTTCGACGTGGCTGAAGCGCACCGCGGCCCGCCGTGCCGCCTCCAGCGTCAGGCCGGACGGCTGGTCGGCCAGCGGCGGGGATTCGTAATCCACGGCGCGCAGCGCCTCCACCATGTCGCCGGTCAGGAAAAGGCGGATGCGCTGCTGCGCCTCGTCGATGGTCAGGCGGGTCATCGCGGGGTCGGTGTCCTCTGTTGCCGGTGCCAGGACAACAGGCCGGGGGCCCGCTTGGTTCAGGGCTCCACATAGCCGAGCACGCGCAGGCGCACGTCATGCGCCCGCGGGTCGCGGTCGAAGAACAGGCCGCCCTTCTGTTCGGAGCCGGCGGGCACATAGTCGAACTCCGCCACCGAGGTTTCGAGCGCCTCGCCGTCCGCCATCAGCTCCCCCTCCACCTGGACCTTCGCGCCGGTCTTGCCGCCGTCGTTGGTGACCTGGATGTGGGCGAGCCAGCGCGGGCCGGCGGGAACCACCGCCTCCACCGTGGCGGTGATCACCGGTGGGCCGTTGCCGCGGGTGATGCCCTCGTAACCCAGCACCCCCACCGAGCCCAGGAACAGCAAGAGCCCCAGCCCCGACGAGATCCAGGCCAGGCGCGACACCGACGCGCTGCCATCCTCGTCCCTGGAGGCGGTATAGTCCTCTCGGGTGTCGGCCATGAAAATCTCCCGTCACACGATCAGGCGGGCGGTGGCGGCACCCAGCGCGCTGGGGAAACCCAGCACCACCGTGGCGGTCACCAGCTCCATCATCGACAGGCCGGCGATCCGCTCGAAGGTCCACAGCAGATAGAGGCTGATCAGCAGGGCGATGCCGTAGCCGGCGACCGAGAAGCGCAGGAAGACCGACAGGAACCCGTCGTCACCGGCGCTTTCCTGCCCGGCGAAGCCGACCGTGTAGACGAAGATGTGCAGCAGCCCCAGCGACAGCACCGCCAGCGCCACCGCGTGCCAGGGCGACATCTTGTAGGAGATCAGGATCATCTCCTCGGTCGGGGCGACGTTGAAGCCGACGAACAGCGCCCCCGCCCCCATCAGGAACAGTTCCCCCGGATAGCTGGAGCGGATGCGCCGTTCCTTGTCGCTGTCGTCCTGCTGGCCGAGCTGTTTGCGCGCCAGCATGGCGCCGATGCTGGCCGGCACGGACTGGAGCGCGATCTTGCCGATGATCTCCGGCAACGGCTGGTCCAGGCGCACGATGGCGAAGACGGTCAGCAGCGCCGCCGACATCAGGAAGCCGACGGCGAAGGCCGACAGCGCGTCGATCAGGTCGTCCTGCCAGCAGAAGGTCTCCTCGAAGCCGGCGAAGTAGGACAGGCCGAACAGCACCGGCAGGGTCACCAGGATGAACAGGGCCAGCCGGAAGCGGTCCATGTAGAAGCCCAGCTCCCACATCTCCATGGTCATCAGCAGCGGCAGGGCGAAAATGATCGCCCCCGCCGACGCGCGGGCCAAAGCGCGGGCGAATTGAGCTTCGTCATGGAGAAAGCTGCGCTGGCGGGTGATGTCCATGGCCCATGAATGCGCGAGCGGAGCGGTTGGTTCCGGCGGTACCACGGCAGTGATCGGGTCCATGATCGGGACCGCGAATTTCCTCTTGACCTTCCAATCGTTGGAAGGAGGAAGCTGACGGCAACACCACCTTGTGGGAAGGAGTTCGTCATGATTGCGTTCAAGGTTCCCGGTATGACCTGCGGCGGCTGCGCCGCCTCCGTTCGCCGCGCGCTCGGCGCCGTCGCCGGGGTCGAGGATGTGCAGATCGACCTGGACTCGAAGGACGTCCGCGTCGGCGGGACGCCCAGCGCCGACGCCTTGCGGACGGCCCTCGACAAGGCCGGCTTCGAGGCCGAAGGGCTGCCGGTCGCGTAACGGAAATTCCAATCCCCCTCTCCCGCCCCGGGAGAGGGAAGGGGCCCGCGCCGAAGGCGTGGGAAGGGTGAGGGTATCTGCGACGGGCAAGCGCCTTGATCCTCGAACGACCCTCACCCGGCGCCTTCGGCGCCACCCTCTCCCGGGGCGGGAGAGGGAATGACAGCCTGGACCGGTGCAACGGGCACCCTTGACCTTCCAGTCATTGGAAGCCTTATCTGGGAAGCCGGTTGACGACGAAGAAAGGACGATCATGTCCGCCACCACCACCGACCTCGACATCGGCATTTCCGGCATGACCTGCGCCTCTTGCGTGGGGCGGGTGGAAAGGGCGCTGTCGCGCCTGCCGGGTGTCACCGACGTGTCGGTCAACCTTGCCACCGAGCGGGCGCGGGTCGCCTTCGCGGGCGATCCCGATCCGCGGGCGGTGGCGGAAGCCATCGAAAACGTCGGCTTCGAACCGCAGAGGCAGGCGTTCGACCTGACGGTTGGCGGAATGACCTGCGCCTCCTGCGTCGCGCGCGTCGAAAAGGCGCTGCTGCGCGTGCCAGGGGTGGAAAGTGCCGCCGTGAACCTCGCGACGGAGCGGGCGCACGTCACGGCCTATGCCGGGACAGTGGACGCCGCCCGGCTGGCCGAGGCGGTGGAGATGACCGGTTTCGCCGCCACGCCGGTCGCCGAGGCCGATTCCATGGATGCGGCGGAGGATCCGGCGCAGGATCGCAACCGGCGGGACCTCCACCATGTGCTGATCGCCGCCGCCCTGTCGGCGCCGCTGGTTCTCGGCATGGCGGGGGACCTGCTGGGGCTGAACCTGATGCTGCCGCCCTGGGTGCAGTTCCTGCTGGCGACCCCGGTGCAGTTCTGGCTGGGCTGGCGCTTCTACCGGGCCGGCTGGATGGCGGCGCGCGCCGGGTCCGGCAACATGGATCTGCTGGTGGCGCTCGGCACCTCCGCGGCCTGGGGGCTCAGCGTCTACATGATGCTGACGGCGCATCCGGGCCACACGCCGCACCTCTATTTCGAGGCGTCGGCGGTGCTCATCACCTTCGTGCTGCTCGGCAAGTGGCTGGAGGCCCGCGCCAAGGGCCGGACGGCGGCGGCGATCCGCGCGCTGATGCGGCTTCGCCCCGACACCGCCCGCGTCCGTCGTGATGGCGTGGAAATCGAGCTTCCCATCGCCCAGGTGCGCGTCGGCGACCGCGTGGCGGTCCGCCCCGGCGAGCGCATTCCCGTGGACGGGCGCGTGGCGGAGGGGGCGGGCAGCGTCGACGAATCCATGCTGACCGGCGAAAGCCTGCCGGTGGAAAAGGCGCCGGGCTCCCGCGTCACCGGCGGGTCGATCAACGTGGACGGGCTGCTGCTGGTCGAGACGGTGGCGGTGGGCGCCGAAACGATGCTCGCCAAGATCGTCCGCATGGTCGAGGGCGCCCAGGCGTCCAAGGCACCGATCCAGCGGCTGGTCGACAAGGTGGCGGCGGTCTTCGTGCCGGTGGTGCTGGTCATCGCCGGGCTGACGCTCGTCGGCTGGTGGATCGGCACGGGGAACGCGGAGACGGCGATCATCACGGCGGTGTCGGTGCTGGTCATCGCCTGCCCCTGCGCGCTGGGCCTCGCCACGCCGACCGCGATCATGGTCGGCACCGGAGCGGCGGCCCGCCACGGCATCCTGATCAAGGACGCGGAGGCGCTGGAGCGCGCCCACGCCATCACCGCCGTCGCCTTCGACAAGACCGGCACGCTGACCGAGGGCAAGCCCCGCGTCACCGATCTGGTGCCCGCGGATGGCGTCGACGACGTGGAACTTCTGCGGCTGGCCGCAGCGCTTCAGAGCGGCAGCGAACACCCGCTGGCCCGCGCCGTCCGCGACCGCGCGGCGGAACAGGGCGTGCCGGCGGCCACTCCGGAGGGCTTCAAGGCGCTGGCCGGGCGCGGCGTGTCGGCCACCGTGGAGGGCCGCGCCCTGCTGCTGGGGAGCAGCCGGCTGATCGCGGAAAGCGGCCTGTCCGACGCGGCGCTGGAGGCGCGGGCGGCGGCGCTGGAGTCCGCCGGGCGCACCGTGTCCTGGCTGGCCGAAACGGCCCCGGAACGGCGCGTTCTGGGCCTCGTCGCGTTCGGCGACACGGTGAAGGAGAGCGCCCGCGCCGCCGTCCGCTCCCTGAAGGCGCAGGGGGTGGAGACGGTGATGGTCACCGGCGACGGTGCCGGGGCCGCCCGCGCGGTGGCCGCCGACCTGGGCATCGACCGCGTCTTCGCAGAAGTGCTGCCGGACGGCAAGGCCGAGGTGGTGGCGACGCTGAAGGCGGAGGGCAAGGTCGTCGGCATGGTCGGCGACGGCATCAACGACGCCCCGGCGCTGGCCGCCGCCGACGTCGGCATCGCCATGGCGACCGGCACCGACGTGGCGATGCACACCGCCGGGGTCACGCTGATGCGCGGCGATCCGGCGTTGGTGGCCGGCTCCATCGACGTGTCGCGCCGCACCTACTCCAAGATCCGCCAGGGACTGTTCTGGGCCTTCATCTACAATCTGGTGGGGATCCCGCTGGCGGCCTCGGGCCTGCTCAGCCCGGTGCTGGCCGGGGCGGCGATGGCGCTGAGTTCGGTCAGCGTCGTCTTGAACGCCCTGTCGCTGCGGGGGTGGAAGCCATGAGCATGGGCGGCATGACCATCGGCGACGCGGCGAAGGCGTCCGGCGTCAACGCCAAGCTGATCCGCTACTACGAGTCCATCGGCCTGATCCCGGAGGCCGGGCGGACCGCGGCGGGCTACCGCGTCTATTCGTCCAGCGACGTGAATGTCCTGCGCTTCGTCAAGCGGGCGCGGACGCTGGGCTTCAGCATCGAGCGCATCCAGATCCTGGTCGGGCTGTGGCAGGACCGCAGCCGCTCCAGCGCCGAGGTGAAGCGGGTGGCGCTCGACCATGTGGCGGAACTGGAGGCCAAGATCGCCGAGCTGCGCGCGATGAGCGACACGCTGACGCATCTGGCCCACGCCTGCCATGGCGACGAGCGGCCGGATTGCCCGATCCTGCGCGATCTGGAGGAGGGCGGGGGAAGTTGCTGCCACGGGGCCCCTCCGTAACTCCACCCCACGAGCCCCCACCCTGACCCTCCCCCGCTGACGCAGGGGAGGGGACAAGCTCCCTCCCCTGCGAAGCGGGGGAGGGAAGGGGCCCGCGGCGAAGCCGTGGGAAGGGTGGGGGCAAGCCGCTACCCCATCGCCGCCCGCAAACTCGCCTCCAGCGGCCGGACCGTGTAACCCAACTCCCGCGCCGCCTTGCCGCTGTCGAAGCCGCCACCGCCCAGCGCCAGCCGGACGCCCGTCACCGACGCCGTGGGCGGGCGTCGCGTCACATGGTCGGACAGCCATTCCTCCACCCGCGCGGCCGCCAGCGCCAGGGCGGGCGGCACGGAATGGCGGCGGAGCGGCACCCTGCCGCACAGCCGGTCGATCCGCTCCGCCAGATCGCCCAACCCGATATCCATTCCCCCCAGGATGTAGCGCTCCCCGATCCGTCCCCGCTCGGCGGCCAGGATTATGCCCTGCGCCACATCGCGCACATCCACGAGGTTCAGCACGCAGTCGAGGATCAGCCGCGGGCCGCCGCGCCGGAACAGGCGCAGCATGGCGTTCGGCGGGGTGGGCAGCCGGTCGCCGGGGCCGATGGGCGCCGTGGGGTTGACCACCACCACCGGCAGCCCCTGCGCCGCGGCGGCCAGCGCGTCCTTCTCTGCCCGATACTTCGACCGGCAGTAGGGGCCGGCCAGCGCCTCCAGCCCCGGATCGGCGCTCTCGTCTAGCCGGCGGGGCGGCGGATGGCCGATCATCACGGCCTCGGTCGAGCAATGGACGAAGCGCCGCAATCCCGGCGTCCGCGCCGCCGCGTCCAGAACCATCCGCGTGCCCTGCCGGTTCACCCGGTCGAAGATGGTCGGGTCGCGGTCCCACAGCGTGGCGACGGCGGCGAGGTGATGGACCCGCTCCACCCCCTCCAGCGCGCGGGTCACCGCCGCCGCGTCGAGGATGGAGCCGCGCTGGACCTCCACGTCCGGCGGCAGGCCGTCCGGCGGGTCCTGAAGGTCGAGGATGCGCACCCGCTCGCCCCGCGCCGCCAGCGCCGCCACCAGATGCCCGCCGATGAAGCCGCAGCCCCCGGTGACGAGGGTGATGCCCATGCGCCTCCGCCTCCGCCTCTACGCCCCGCCGAGGATGCGGTCGGCGTTGCTGTTCAGGTCGCGGGTCAGGGCGGCCAGCCCGCCGCCGCGCAGCGTGTTCTGGAATTCCGAGCGCTGGGTGGCAAGCTGGCTGACCGTGCCCTTCGCCAGCACGTCCAGGATGCGCCAGCGGTCGCCTTCCGGACGCAGCAGATAGCTCAGCCGCACCGGCGTCTTGCCCGCGCGCACCAGATCGGTGTCGACCAGCAGCATCCCACGCGGAGCCGGCCGCTCGCCGACGATCTCGAGCCGCTGGCCGTCGTAGCTGTCGAACCGGTCGACATACTGGGCGGCGCTGCGTCGCGCGAAGGCGTCCAGCGCCTGCCGCTTCTCCGGCTCCGCCGACTGATCGAAATAGGGAGCGGCGGCGACGCGGAGCGCCGCTTCCAGGTCGAAGGTGTCGAGCATCACCGGCAGGAATCGTTGAAGCCGCGCCCAGGCCGGCTCCCGTCCCGCGGCCTCCCGCATCAGGGACAGGATGGCCTCGTTCAGCCGCGCCACCGTGGCGCGGGCGCCCGGCGTGGTGCCGGCTTGCTGCGCCACGGCGGGGACCGGCAGCAGGCCAGCCGCCAGGACGGCCAGCGCGAGCGCAGCGCGCATCCATGTTCGGCGTGAGAAAGACCCAGTCATCGCGGTGCGCCCCGTCCTGTTCCGGCAAGAGTCGATGGAAATCTGCCCGTTCGGGGCAAGCGGATTCAACCGTCCGTGTGGGATGTAACAGCGTCCGGGCCGGTCTATCCTCCTGCGCGGCGCTGTCGAAGGGAGGTGTCCGGATGGGTGGATCGGCGAAGAGGGGAAGCGGATGGCTGCCGATCCCGGACCATCCGCTGTATGGCTGCGACGCCGTCACGCTGCTGACCGTGCTGGCGCGCAACGGCGGGCCGCGGGGGCGCGGCTGGCCGACGGCGCTGGCGGCGCTGGCCTCGGCCGTCGGGCGCGCGCCCTTCTCGCTGGCCGAGGCCGGATGGGTGGCGGCACGGCGCCGGACGTCCGCCGGCCTGCCGCCGCCGGTCTTCATCCTCGGCCATTGGCGCAGCGGGACCACCCATCTCTACAACGTGCTGAGCCGCGACCCGCAGTTCGGCATCATCGACCCCTTCGCGGTCGGCCTGCCCTGGGACATGCTGGGGCTGGGCCCGGTCCTGCGGCCGCTGCTGGCCCGCGCCCTGCCGGAGCGGCGCTACATCGACAACGTGCCGGTCAAGGCCGACAGCCCGCAGGAGGATGAGATCGCGTTGGCGAACATGTCGCCGGTCTCCTTCTACCACGGGCTCTATTTCCCGGAACGGTTCGACGAGAATCTGCGCCGCGGCCTCTATTTCGACGGTTGCACGGTGGCGGAGCGGGACGCCTGGAAGCGCCGCTTTCTCTATTTCCTGGAGAAGGTGTCAATCGCCCAGGGCGGGCGCTGCATCCTGCTGAAGAACCCGGTCTACAGCGCGCGGGTCGCCATGATGCGGGAGATCTGGCCCGACGCGCGCTTCATCCACATCCACCGCGACCCGCGGGCGGTGTTCGTGTCCACGGTGGGCTTCTACAGGACGCTGCTGGCGCGGCTGGCGCTCCAGCCGCACGGGCACATCGACGTGGAGCGGGTGGTTCTGGACCACTATCCACGCATCATGCAGGCGCTGATCGACGACACGGCGGACCTGCCGGCGAACCGCTTCGCCGAGGTGCCGTTCGAACGCTTCGAGCGCGCGCCGCTGGAGGAGGTGGAACGGCTGTACCAAACGCTGGAACTGCCGGGATACGCGGCGGCGCGTCCGAACTTCGAGGCGTATCTGGGGGCGGTGAGCGATTACGCGAAGAACCGCCACCGCCTGTCCGACGAGGGGCGGGAGCGGGTGGACCGCGAATGGGCTCCCTTCGTCGCGCGCTGGGGGGCCAGTGTGGCGTGAGGGCTTTTGCCCCCTCCCTAACCCTCCCCCGCTTTCGCGGGAGAGGGAACTGCCGCCGCTCCGCTCAAAATTCCCTCCCTCGCCAAAGGCGGGGGAGGGTTAGGGAGGGGGCATTCGCACTCCTCCTTCTCACTTTCCTCACCCACCCCGCCTACGCTACCTGCCGCACGGTCTCCGTCACCGCCGACGGCGCCCCCATCACCGGCATCGAGGATATGGCGCTCGACGCGGCGCGCGGTCAGACGGTGCTGTCCGCCTACGACCGCCGGGCCGGAACCACAGGCGGACTTTACATGCTGAACCTGCAATCCCTCGACGCGCCGGCCGTCGCCGCCATCCCCCTCGCCACCGGCCTGCGTCCGGCGGGCATCGACCTTCGCGCGGAGCCTGACGGCGCGCGCTCCCTGCTCGCCGTCAGCCGTCACGAGGACGGATCGGCGACGGTCGAGCGTTACCGTCTGGACGGCGCCACCCTGACCCACCAGGGCACCACCGCCAGCCCCTTGCTCTGCCGGGCCAACGACGTGTCCTTCCTCGATGGTAAGCGTTTCCTGTTCACCAGCAGCCACGGCGGCTGCGGCTGGGGCGCCGTGATCCAGGACAACGTCCTCGGCGGGCGTCATGGTTTCGTCGGTGTGGTGGACAACGGAACGGCCCGTGTCCTGGTCGGCGGGATCGGCTTCGCCAACGGCCTGTTCCCCGACCCGAGCCACGACCGGCTGACCGTCGCCGCCACGCGGGAGGAGGCGCTGCTCGTCTATCGCCTGTCCGACCCGCAGGTCCCGCCGCAGCGCATCGCCGTGCCGGGCGGGCCGGACAATCTGACGGCGGCCCCGGACGGGCGTCTGCTGGTGGCGCTGCACCCGTCGCCGTTCCGGCTGGCGCTGCACCGCTACGGCTGGCCGGGCGGAGCGGCGGCACCGACCCGCGTCGCGGCGCTCGGCCCCGCCGGGGTGGAGATCCTGCTGGACGAGGACGGGCGGCGCTTTTCCGCGGCCACGGTCGCCCTCTCGTGGAACGGGCGGATGGTCATCGGGTCGGTGACCGCGCCGGGACTGCTGGTCTGCGGCGAAGCCGCCAGCGGTGCCACAGGATCATCAGCGCCGGCAGAACCACCAGCGACGAGATGACCGTGTAGGTGATCGACACCGCCAGCAGCACCCCCATGCTGGACAGCCCGCGGTGGTTGGACAGCGCCAGCGTGGCGAAGGCGGTGCTGGTGGTCAGCGTGCTGACCAGGACGGCGCGCGGTGTGCTGGTCACCAGCAGCTCGATGCCGAAGGCGCCGTCCGACGCGCCTTCCCGCACCAGATCCTGCCCGCGCGTGACCATGTGGATGCTGCTCGACACGCCGAGCGCGAAGAGCAGCGGGATGACGATCACGTTGGCGAAGTTGAAGGGGATGTCCAGAAGCCCGGCGGTCGCCATCGTCCACAGGGCGGCCAGGATCAGCGGCGCCAGGATCAGCACCATCCCGGTCACCGAGCGCTGCACGGCGACCAGCAGAAGCACCATCAGCACCAGCGTCAGAGCCGTCGCCTCCAGGAAAGAGGAGCCGACGACCCGGGCCGCCTCCGTCACCGTCACCGGGGCGCCGGTGGCGTTGGGCGCCACGGCCAGCACCGCGTCGGCGAAGTCGGCCATCGCGCGGCTGTCGGATATGTCGTGGGTGGGCAGCACCTCGACTCGGGCGCGCCCGTCCGCGGCGATCCAGCGGGCCTTCAGGCTGTCCGGCACGTCGGCGGCGGTGACCGGCTGCTCCACCGCCATGCCGTCGCGCAGCCGATCGAGGAGTGGCGGCACGCCTCCGGTCAGGGCGGCGTCGAGCGTGGCGAACTGGGCCGGCTGGATGCGGGCCAGGGCGTTGCCGAAGCCCTGCACGGCGGCGCGCAACTCGGGTGGACCGTCGCGCTTGTCCGACAGATACCCTCCCACCACGCCCTTCAGCGTCGCGAAGGCGTGCTCCAGCTCGCCCTGGTCCAGCGCCGCCGTGGCCGCGGGGGCGGTCAGGCTGGGGCCGAGCAGCAGCGACATGTCCGCCAGGATGGGCAGCTTGGCCTCCTGGTCCTTGGGAATGAAGCTGGCGAAGGTGCGCACGCCGCCCGATTCCGGCAGGGCGCGCAGACGGTCGGCCAACGCCTGCGCCGCCGCGAGGTCGGGCGCCAGGACGTTGACGGAATAGGGCGAGGTGCGCGGGGTGACAGCCAGATCGCGGTAGGTGGCGACGGCCTCCGTCGTCTCGTCCTGCAGGTTCAGCGGGTTGACGTCCAGCCGCACCAGGGGCAGCGCCGCCATGGACAGGACGGCGCTGGCCCCGGCCAGGGCGAGGATGGCGCGGTGATGGCGGGTGACCCAGCCGGCGAATCCGCGGTCCTCGCGTTCCGGCGCTGGGACGCCGGGGCCGGGGCGCAGCAGGACGATCAGGGCGGGCAGAAGGCTCAGGCTGATGAGCAGGGCCACCACCATGCCGACGGCGGAGATGATGCCGAACTCCGCCAGCCCCAGATAGGCGGTCGGCACGAAGGACAGGAAGCCGATGATGGCGCACAGGGTGCTGAGCACCAGCGCCGGCCCGACCGCCCGCACCGCCTCGATGGCCGCGGCCAGCGGCGGCAGGCCGCGGCGAAGCTCCTCCTGGTAGCGCAGGCCGAGATGCCCGCCGTAATCGTCGCCCAGCCCGAAGAACATCACCGCGCAGGTGACGGAGATCAGGTTCAGCCGCCCCACGGTCAGCGCCGCCGCCCCGGCGCTCAGCGTCAGGCCGAGCAGCAGGACCACCATGATGCAGGCGATCAGCCGCCCCGACCGCATCCCGGCGATCAGCACCGCGGAAACCAGGATGAAGGACAGGATGGTGGCGACGCCGGCGCTGTTGGCGACCGTGTCCAGCTCCGTCTGGCGCAGCGGCACGGCGCCGGTGACCCGCATCTCCACCCCTTGGCCGACCGGCTCCGCCATCACCGCGCCGATGGCCTCATGCACCGCGGTCACCGCGGGCCGGCCACGCCCGAAGGAGCTGTTGTCGAGGATGGGCCTTGCCAGGACGAAGCGGCGGTTGGCCGCCCGGTCCTCCTCCTCCGCGGCCTGCACCAGCCCGGTCCAGGACAGCGGCACCGGGTGGCCGTCCGCCACCGTCGCGGTGCTGACCGCCAGCCGGTTCAACAGTTCGGCGGGGGTGGCCGGCGCGCCCTCGTCCGCGTGAGTCAGGATCAGGTCCAGCAGGTCGGCCAGCCCCTGGAGGTTCGGCGCGGCGTTCAGCGCGCCCAGCGCCGCCTGCGCCCCGGCCAGCCGGGTGGCCAGATCCTGCAATTTTTCCGTGTCGAGAAAGAGCAGCCCGTACCGGTGGAAGTACGGATCGGCGGACGGCACCTCCACCGCCGACAGCACGTCGGTACGGGCGGACATGCGCTCCGCCAGACGTACGGCGGCGGCGTCCGACTGGTCGGGGGACGGGCTGTCCACCACCACGACGATCTGGTCGTCGGCGAAGGGAAAGGCCTTCCGGTACTCCTCCGTGTGCTGGCGGAAGGCGGCGTCCGGCGAGATCATGTCCGACGTGCTGGTGCTCATCGTCAGATTCTCGGCGGAATACCAGCCGGCCAGGACCGACAGCAGGGCCCAGACGGCCAGGGTCGCCTTCGGCCGTCGGCAGGACAGGGCGCCCAGTCCCCCGATCATGGCGCGGCCGAAGTCCGCCATCCGGCCCAGGACACCTTGCCGTTCTGTCACGCTGTACGTCTCCTTCGAAAGCGTACGCAGTCTGCCAGGACAACCTGTGGCACCCAACGTACGCTACTGTATGTTACTTCCAACCAGCAGGCGAACCACGGCACCTCGTTACCCAGATACCTCCACCATGGGAAACACCCATGGAGAACACCGGGGCATAGCGGGAGCGTCGATGCAAGACCACAACGCAAGCACAACCTTGCGGGTCCAACGGTCCGAGCCGTCGGCCAAGGCCGTGAGCGACGCCGTGGCCGAGGCCACGGACGCCCTGATCCGCCGCCAGCAGGCCGACGGCCATTGGGTGTTCGAGCTGGAAGCCGACGCCACCATCCCGTCCGAATATCTGCTGCTGCACCATATCCTGGACGAGATCGACCCGGAACTGGAGGCCGGCTTGGCCGCCTTCATCCGCGGGCGGCAGGGCAAGGACGGCGGATGGCCGCTGTTCTTCGGCGGCGCCATGGACATCAGCTGCAGCGTGAAGGCCTACTTCGCGCTGAAAGCCGCAGGGGACAGCCCCGACGCTCCGCACATGCGCCGCGCCCGCGAGGCGATCCTGGCGCGCGGCGGGGCGGCGCGCTGCAACGTCTTCACCCGCATCCTGCTGGCCCAGTTCGGACAGATTCCCTGGCGTGCCGTTCCGGCGATGCCGGTGGAGGTGATGAACCTGCCGCCCTGGTCGCCCTTCCACATCTCGCGCATCTCCTACTGGTCGCGGACGGTGGTGGTGCCGCTGCTGGTCGTCATGGCGCACCGGCTGCGCGCCCGCAACCCGCGCGGCATCGGCATCGCGGAGCTGTTCACCGAGCCGCCGGAGCGGGTGCGCAACTGGCACAGCAACAACAGCCGCGGCGGCTGGGCCACCCTGTTCCGCGCACTCGACGCCGCTTTGCACGCGGTGGAGCCGCGCCTGCCCGCCAACGGGCGCCAGACGGCCATCGACCGCGCCGTGCGCTTCGTGACGGAGCGGCTGAACGGGGAGGACGGGCTGGGCGCCATTTTCCCGGCGATGGTCAACGCCGTGCTGATGTTCCACTGCCTGGGCGTGCCGCCCGACCATCCCGACGCGGCGACGGCGCGCCGCGCGTTGCGCGGGTTGGTGATTCAGCAGCCGGGGCGGATCTATTGCCAGCCCTGCCTGTCGCCGGTGTGGGACACCGCGATCATCTGCAACGCCCTGCTGGAGACCGGCAGCCCGCTGGCCCGCGCCGCGGCCCGGCGCGGGGCGGACTGGCTGATCGACCGGCAGATCCTGGACGTCGAGGGGGATTGGGCGTGGCAGCGTCCGGGGCTGGCCTCGGGCGGCTGGGCCTTCCAGTACAACAACGCCCATTACCCGGACACCGACGACACCGCCATGGTGGTGATGGCCCTGCAACGGCTGGACGCCGAGCGTTATGAGGAGCCGATCCGCCGCGCGAGGGACTGGATCGTCGGCATGCAGAGCCGCAACGGCGGCTGGGGCGCCTTCGACGCCGAGAACCAGCACGACTTCCTCAACCACATCCCCTTCGCCGACCATGGCGCCTTGCTCGATCCGCCGACCTCCGACGTGACGGCCCGTTGCGTCACGATGCTGGCCCGGCTGGGCGAGGGGCGCGACACCGTGCCGACCCGCCGCGGCCTGACCTTCCTGGAGCGGGAGCAGGAGAGCGACGGCGCCTGGTTCGGGCGCTGGGGCACCAACTACGTCTACGGCACCTGGTCGGCGCTGGAGGCGCTGAACGCCGCCGGGGTGCCGCACTCCGCGGTGGCCGTGCAGCGCGCCGCCCAGTGGCTGCTGGCGCACCAGCGCGCGGACGGCGGCTGGGGCGAGGACGGGGCCAGCTATTGGGTCGGCAATCCGCGCGGCGAGGGGCCGGTCTCCACCGCCTCGCAGACCGCCTGGGCGCTGCTGGGGCTGATGGCGGCGGGGAAGGGCAACCACCCGGCGGTGGACCGCGGCGTCGAGTATCTGCTGTCCGCCCGCGACGCCGAGGGGCTGTGGAGCGAGGAGCCCTTCACCGCCGTCGGATTTCCGCGCGTCTTCTACCTGAAGTACCACGGCTACGCGGCAAGCTTTCCGTTGTGGGCGCTGGCCCGCTACCGGGCCTTGAGGGGGTGAGGGCGGGAGCGGCGCTTCTGGCCGCGGCGCTGACCGTGACCGTGCAGGGCGTGCGCAATGGCGACGGGCAGGTCGTCCTGGCCGTCTGTGAAGAAGCCGCCTACCCGGCGGGGCGCTGCGCCTTCCGGATCACCGCCCCGGCGGCGGAGGGGGCGGTGCGCATCGCCGTGCCCGACGTGCCGCCGGGAACCTACGCGCTGCGCGCCTACCACGACGAGAACGGCAACGGACGGATGGACCGCAACCTTCTCGGCGTGCCGCGGGAGGGTTTCGGCTTCGGCAACGACGCCCCCGTGCTCCTGGTGCCGCCGAGCTTCCGCGACGCCGCCGTGACGGTGCGGGAGGATGGTGTGGAGACGGCGTTGACGTTGCGCTACTGGATATCGCCATAGGGAGGCGTGATGGCCGCGGCGATCCTCACCGGCATGGCGTTGGAGGCCCGTCTCGCCCGGCGCAGCGGGCTGCCCGTCGCCTGCGCCGCGGGAGACGCCGCCGCCCGGGTGGCGGCGCATCGCCTGCTGGAGGGGGGCGCCTGCGGGATCGTCAGCTTCGGCATCGCGGGCGGGTTGGCACCCGACCTGCGACCCGGCTCGCTGGTCCTGGCGGGCGCCGTGGTGGATGAGGACGGGACCGTCCATGAGGCTTGTCGGCCCTGGCACGACCGCCTGCGCCATGCCCTGCCGCAGGCCCATCCCGGCGTGGTGGTCGGAGTCCGGATGCCGGCGGCGACGTTCGGGGACAAGGCGCGGTTGCGGGCGCTGACCGGTGCCGCGGCGGTCGATCTGGAAAGTCTTGCCGTCGCGCGGGCCTGCCAAGCCTGGGGGCGGCCCTTCGCCGTGCTGCGCGCGGTCGCCGACCCGGCGTGGCGGGCGCTGCCGTCGGCGGCCCTGGCCGGGCTGGACGGGGCGGGACGCGTGGCCCCCGGCGCCGTGCTGGCCCGGCTGGCCGCCGACCCCCGCCAACTCGCCGCGCTGGGCCGGCTGGCCTGGGACCTCGGCCGTGCCCTGGCGGCGCTCCGCAAGGCAGCCAGTGCCATTCCGGCGGAGTTACTCGGCGGCGGTCCGCTCGGCCTCGATCCGGCGCAGCGTGTCCGCGACGTGGCGTGAGAAGACCTCCTCCGCCGGGCGCTGGCGGTCCAGCGGGATCTCCGGCGCCATCGGTCCTTCGGTGCGCGGCCCGCGCAGGCTGACCGCCAGCGCCGACAGGGGGTGGCGCAGCGTGTCCTCCACGGCGGTCGGCTCATAGCCGCTGTGGACCATGCAATCAGCGCATTTCTCATAGTTGCCGGTGCCGTAGGCGTCCCAGTCCGTCTCCTCCATCAGTGCCTTGAAGGTCGGGGCGTAGCCTTCGCCCAGCAGGTAGCAGGGGCGCTGCCAGCCGAAGACGTTGCGCGTCGGGTTGCCCCAGGGCGCGCAGCGGTAGCTGCGGTTGCCGGCCAGGAAATCCAGGAACAGGGACGATTGCGAGAAGCGCCATTTCCGGCCCCGGCCCCGCGCGAAGACGTCGCGGAACAGCTCCTTGGTCTTGCGGCGGTTCAGGAAATGCTCTTGGTCGGGCGCGCGTTCGTAGGCGTAGCCGGGCGACACGGTGACGGCGTCGATGCCGGCGGCCATGGCCTCGTCGAGGAAGGCGGCGACCTTCTCCGGCTCGGCCCCGTCGAACAAGGTGCAATTGATGTTGACGCGGAAGCCGCGCGCCTTGGCGGCGCGGATCGCCGCGACGGCGCGGTCGTAGACTCCGGGCTGGCAGACCGCCTTGTCATGCTCCTCCCGCCCGCCGTCGAGATGGACCGACCAGGTGAAGAAGGGGCT
Source organism: Azospirillum himalayense (assembly GCF_042657465.1). Lineage (NCBI taxonomy): Bacteria > Pseudomonadati > Pseudomonadota > Alphaproteobacteria > Rhodospirillales > Azospirillaceae > Azospirillum > Azospirillum himalayense. Next base: position 120,214 of record NZ_JBHSLC010000023.1, read on the forward strand.
GGGAGTGAAGCGGTCGAGCCGCTTTTCCATCAGCAGGGCGTTGGTGCAGAGATAGACGAACTTGCGCCGCGCCACGATGCCGGCGGCGATGGTGTGGATCTCGGGATGCAGCAGCGGCTCGCCCCCGGCGATGGAGACCACAGGGGCGCCGCATTCGTCCACCGCGCCCAGGGCCTCCTCCACCGACAGGCGGCGGCGCAGGATCGGGTCGGGATAGTCGATCTTGCCGCAGCCGGCGCAGGCGAGGTTGCAGCGGAACAGCGGCTCCATCATCAGCACCAGCGGGAAGCGCCGGTTGCCCTTGAGGCGCTGGCGAAGCACATAGGCGCCGACCAGCGCCGCCTGGATCGCGGGAACGGCCATGGTTACGCCTCTCCCGGACCGTGGTGGGTCGCCGTCTGGTGGATCGCCGTCATGCGCTTATCCCTGCAATTGCGTCGCGCTCCAGTTTGGAGCGTCCGGAGACGCACGGCAGGTAGATTACTGTATGATACTTGCCGCGGTGCGGCTGGCAGGAAGGGTTTGCGGGGCGTACAGGGCGTACGTACGCCCTTTCGGTGTGGAGCTTGGCGTGGTGTTCAAGGCTGCGGTGGCTTGCGCCCGCTCCGCGCGGCTTTGGCCTTCTTGGGTTTGGTTTGCGGCTGGGCGAGGTGCTTCAACTCCTCGTACCGGCTCAGAAAGAGCGCGTAGGCCTGATCGGGGCCGACCGGGACGATCCTGTCCGGGTGGGCTGGCGGCAGATGCCCCCAGTCCAGCCAGGCGGGCGGCAGAAGGTCGCGCAGCTCCGTCGCCATGCAGACGAGATCGGCCTGCTTGATGGCCGGCACCTCGTCGTCGAAGCCGAACCAGCGGCGCAACGCGTCCTTGACCGGATGAAGCCGCTGTTTGACGTAGTCGCGGTCCAGCATCACCTTCACCGGCGACGGCCAGTCGCCGAGGAACTCCTCGCAGTCGTGCATCAGGGCCGAGTAGGCCAGGGGCGGCGGCACCAGACGCGAGACCATCACCGAATGCTCGGCGACCGAGTACCAGGGCCGGGCCGCCCCGCCCCAACGCGGCTGGGACGACAGGCACTGGGCGATGTCCTCGATCGGCATGCCCGTGGCGTCCGGCGTCAGCAGGTCGAGAACGAAGCCGGACGGCATCAGGATCGCTGTCCGTCCGTCCGGTCGCTTGAGAAGGTCGAGTTGCATGGTGGGGGGCTGTTCCGAAACCGCGGGCAGGGTGCGGGGCCATGTCCAAGACGCAGCCCGGCCGTCGGCCCGATCATCCATCGGGCTGTGCGGGTTTAGCAGATCGCGGACAGGGCGGACAACGGCCCCCGGTGCAAGGCCGCCATCAACCGGGCCGGTGCACCGCCCACCCTCGCCTGAGGTTGTGAAAATTACAAATCTTGCATCATTTACAGGCTTCTCCGGCCGTTCCCGGCGATGTAACGTATGCTCGCGTTTCCCCAATGCAACGACACGGATAGGGATGGCCGCGCCGATGCTGAACGAACCCGCGAAGGATGGGGTGCTGAGCCGCAGCATCAACGACCTGCGCGTCCTGCTGATCGAGGACGACGATTTCACCCGCCGGCTGATGAGCCGTTTGCTGCAGGATTTGAAGGTCCGCCAGGTGTGGGAGGCGTCGGACGGCATGTCGGCGCTGGCCATCCTGCGCGATCATCCGGAAAAGGTCGACCTCGCCATCTGCGATCTGGAGATGCCGCGGATGAGCGGGCTGGACCTGCTGCACGCCCTGCGGACGGCAACGGGCAACCCGCTGGCCGACCTCCCTGTGATCGTGCTGACCGCCCACCGCGAGGCGGACACCGTCAAGCGGGCCATCGCCTATGGCATCTCCGGCTATCTGGTGAAGCCGGTGTCGAAGGCCGACCTCACGAAGCGACTGAGCTTCGTGCTGCAGAAAGGCCGTTGACGGGAACTCTGCAATTATAAGGGGTGGTTGGTCGGAAACTGAACCATTCGGCGCAGTCAGGCGTTGCGGGAACGGATGTGAGGGCGCACCTTGCTTCCGAACACCTCCTCTGACCGGAGACGCCGTGCCATGCCGGGGACCGTCCGGCCCATTCCTGGTCCGTCGCGGCCAAGTCCGTCGCGGCCAAGTCCGTCGCGGATCACCTCGAACCCCATCGTGGACCGCCGTGAGGAGTTGGCGCGCGCCGTCGTCGCCATCCAATTCGAGCGCTGGCCGGCGCTTTACGCCCGTTACGGCGAGGACGGCCGGGAGCGCTGCGTCGAGGATGTCGGCTTCCACCTTCTTTATCTGGCGGAGGCGGTGGCAAGCGACAGTCCGGCGTTGTTCCGCGAGTATGTGGCCTGGGTCAAGATCCTCTTTGCCGGGATCGGCATTCCGGACGAGGAACTGGGCGAAAGCCTGGAGATCCTGCGCGACGTCGTGGCCGCCCGGGTCGATCCCGCCGCGGCGGCGCGCGTGTGCGCCTGCGTTGGGGAGGGGCTGTCCGCGCTGCCCGGTCTGCCGCGGGAGGCGCCGCCCTTCGTCCGGTCGGACGCGCCGCTTGGCGCGCTCGCGCGCTCCTACATGGACGCGCTTCTGGCCGGCGACCGGCGCCGGGCGGCGGCGCTGGTGACGGAGGCCACCACGACCGGGGCGACGGTGCCCGACCTTTACCTGCATGTGTTCCAACCGTCCCTGCGCGAGATCGGGCGGCTGTGGCAGACGCGGGCGATCACCGTGGCGCACGAGCATTTCGCCACCGCTGCCACCCAGGCGATCATGGGCCAGCTCTACCCGGCGATCTTCGCCGCGGAGCGGCGCGGCCTGTCCATGGTCGCCACCTGCGTCGGCGGGGAGCAGCACGAGATCGGCATCCGCATGGTCGCCGATTTCTTCGAGATGGCCGGTTGGGACAGCCATTATCTTGGTGCCAACACGCCGGCGAACAGCATCGTCCACACGTTGCGGGAGCGGAACGCCCGGATTCTGGCGGTATCGGCCACCATCACTGCCCATGTCGGACGGGTGGCCGCCCTCATCGCCGCGGTGCGCGCCGAATCGTGGGAGCAGCCGCCACGGATTCTGGTCGGCGGTTACCCCTTCAACCTCGTCCCGGATTTGTGGAGAACGGTCGACGCCGACGCCTTCGCCCCCGGCGCGCAGGAGGCCATCGCCATCGCGGAGCGGCTGGTCGGTCCGGCCGCCCCGGACCGCGCCGCCCCGGATCGCGCCGCCCCGGATCGCGCCGCCCCGGATCGCGCCGCCGGTGTTGCCTGATGAGCGTGGCGTGAAGGAGGGGGCATGGACGGGTTGGTCCTGACCTGCGACCAGGACGGGCGTCTGCGCGCCCTGCACCGGTTGGGCGCCGGACTGCCGGGATTGACGGGAAAACCCGGCACGCCCTTTCCGGCCCTCTTCGGCCCGGACGCGATGGCGGGTGCGCTGGACCTGTTCAGCGGTTTGCGGAAATCCGGCTGGACTCTGGATCATCCGGTGCACAGCCGCCTCGACCCCGCCGGGGTGCTTCATGTCAGCGGGCTCAGCGACGCGGAGGGTATGGTGCTGGCCGTGGCGCGGACGCCCGGCGGGCTGCCAACCCTGATGGAGGCGTTGGACGCGCTCAATCCGCGGCTGGCCCGGCGGCTCGCCCCCCTCGGGTCGGCGGTTCCGAAGCCGGAGGTTCCCACGGCGGACGCGCTGCTCGACGAGATGACCCTTCTCAACAACGAACTCGCCAACGTCCAGCGGGCGCTCGCCAAGACCAACGTCGAACTGGCTGCCAGCAACGAGCAGAAGAACCGGCTGATGGGCATGCTGGCCCACGATCTGCGCACGCCGCTCCAGGTCGTCGTCGGCTTCGCGGAGATGCTGGAGCAGCGGCTGGACGGACGGCTGGACGCGACGGAACGTGCCTGCCTGGAGCGCATTCGGGAATCCAGCCTGTCGATGCGCCATATGGTGGAGGATGCGCTGTCCCTGGCGGCGCTTCAGGCCGGCCGGTTGCGGCTGACACGGCGGCCGTCCGATCTGGTGGCGCTGGTCCGGCGGAACGTCTCGATGAATCGCGTGTTGGCCGAAGGCAAATCAATCGCCATCGAGTTGTCCGTGCCCGTACACCCGTTGCCCTTGGCCGATATCGACCCGGCCAAGCTTGACCAGCTAATCAACAATCTTCTGTCGAACGCCATCAAATACTCCGACCGCGGCGGGCGGGTCCGCCTCGCGCTGAGCGAAGACGGCGGCCGGGCGCGCCTGTGCGTTTCCGACGACGGGCGGGGCATTCCTCCGGCCGAACTGGCGCAGCTCTTCCAGCCCTTTGCCCGCACCGGCCGGCTGGGCACCGAGGGGGAGGGGACGGTCGGCCTCGGCCTCTACATCTGCCGCTCCATCGCGGAGGGGCATGGCGGGTTCATCACCGCCGATTCGCTGCCGGGACGCGGCTCGACCTTCACCGTGGAGCTGCCGTTGCGGGCATCATCCCCTTGAGAAGCGGGGCATTCCACAGACGGGCTGGCGCGCCGACCGGCGTTGCTGTAAAAGGAGCCCTTACGATGTTGCGACGCGAAAGGTCCATGGGTTTGCCCTTCCGCCGTTTCGGGCGGCCTCCGTGGGGAGCGCCGTGAGCGACGGCCGACCTCCCGACACGTCCCCGGACCGTCAGGCTCCCGAGGATGTCGACCGCGGCGACGCCGCGACCACCGGCTTTCCGCCGGTGAACCCCGCTTCGGCGGTGCTGGACGATTTCCTGAACCACGACCATGGCGCGCGGATCGCGCTGGGCGACCTCGTGGGCATACTGGGCGACCGCGCCTTCGGCGCCCTGCTTCTGATCCTCTCCATTCCGAACATCCTGCCGGTGCCGGGCCTGTCGACGGCGACGGGCCTGCCGATGCTGCTGATCGGCGCACAGATCGCCGCCGGGCGCGATCGTCCCTGGCTGCCGCGCCGGCTGGCTGCCCTCACCCTCGACCGGGACGCCTTCCTGCGCGTGATCGCGAAGGCGAAGCCCCGCGTCGACCGGCTGGAGCGGCATCTGCGCCCGCGCCTGCCGGCGATGACCGCCCCGACGGCGGAGCGGCTGCTCGGCGTGGCCGTGATGATCCTGGCCGGAATCCTGGCCCTTCCCGTCGTCTTCGGCAACCAGCCGCCCGCCTTCGCCATCGCGCTGATCGCGCTGGGACTGATCGAGAAGGATGGGGCCTTCGTCGTCGCTGGCCTTGTGGCCGGGCTGATCGCCATCGTCATCGTCGCCGCCGTCCTGTTCGGTTTCGGGCAGGCCGGTATGCTGATATTCGACAAATTGTTTTCATAAAAGGGAGCGCCCGCGGGCTCGACGCCATGATCTGGGAAGTTCTGGTCATCATTTTGCTGATCCTGCTGAACGCCTTCTTCGCGATGTCGGAAATGGCGCTGGTGTCGTCGCGGCGCGCGCGGCTTCAGCAGATGGCCGAGGAAACGCGCAGCAAGGGTGCCCGCACCGCGCTGAAACTGTCGGAGGACCCCGGCAACTTCCTCTCCACCGTGCAGGTCGGCATCACGCTGATCGGCATCATCGCCGGCGCCTATGGCGGCGCGACGCTGGCCGACCGGCTGGGGACCGTTTTGGACGCCAACGTCGCCTGGATCGCCCCCTACGGGCAGCAGGTCGGTTTCGCGCTGGTCGTCGCCGCGATCACCTACCTGTCGTTGATCATCGGCGAACTGGTGCCCAAGCGCATGGCGCTGGTCAACGCGGAGCGCATCGCCGCCGGCGTGGCCGGCCCGATGAGCGTGCTGTCGCGCATCGCCATGCCGCTGGTCTGGCTGCTCGGCGTCTCGACCGAGGGGGTGATGAAGCTGCTGCGCCTGCCCACCGCGCGCGAGCAGACGGTCACCGAGGAGGAGGTCAAGAGCCTCATCAAGGAAGGCACGCAGAGCGGCGTCTTCGAGCCCGCCGAGCGACAGATGATCGAGGGCGTGTTCCGCCTGTCCGACCGCACCGCGCGGTCGATCATGACGCCGCGCCCGGACCTCGTGTGGATCGACCTCGACGACCCGCCCGATGCCATCGCCAAGGAAATCCAGGCCAGCGGCTATTCCCGCTTCCCGGTCTGCCGCGGCGACGTGGACGAGGTGCAGGGCATCGTGTCCAGCAAGGCGCTGCTCAACCAAGCGCTCCAAGGCCGCCGCTTCGATCTGCGCGAGGCCATGGTGGAGCCGCTGATCGTCCATGACGGCACCCCCGTCCTGCGGCTGCTGGAACTGTTCAAGCAGGCCAGCATCCACATGGCCGTGGTGGTGGACGAGTATGGCAGCGTCGAGGGCATCGTCACCGTGACCGACATCATGGAGGCCATCGCCGGCGAGTTGCCCGAACAGGGGCAGGAAGGCGACGGCTTCGCGGTCCAGCGCGAGGATGGATCCTGGCTGGTGGACGGCATGACCCCTGTGGAGGAGGTGGAGTCGCTGGTCGGCGTGAGGGGGCTCAAGGGCGAGGGCGATTACCACACCATCGCCGGCTTCATGCTGGACCAGCTTGGCCACGTGCCCACCGCCGCGGAGCATTTTCACTGGAACGGCCTGCGGTTCGAGGTTGTCGACATGGACGGCCGGCGCATCGACAAGGTGCTGATCCAGAACCAGGACAAGGCCGCGACGGGCGCGGGCGCATAACAGGGCGTGCACACCGTTACGACCTCCATGGCCCGGGCCGGCGCGCATGGCCCGACAAGAGCATAGGATGTGAGGGGGAGATTGGCGGCGGGGGAGCGTCAGGCTCCAGCCCCCTCGACCGCTCGAACCCCCTTCGGCCCCACGAACCCTGCCGGTCGCAACGCCCATGACGGGCCGTCGCGGGCTGTCGGCCCGGCGTCGTCTCCGTCCTGCAAGCGGCGTCGTCACCTCAGCGTCGCGTAAAAGGCGCAGTTGCCCACATAGCTGGTTCGCAGCGCGGGTGGCAGAAGCTCCTTGAGCGCTGGAGACTGCGCCTTCAGGAGGTTGCGCATCGCCAGCTTCTGTTCGCATGACAGCTGGCCGTTCTGGTAGACGAGATCGAGAATGCCCAAACCCTCGTTGAAGCCGGCTTTCAAGGGGTCAGCGCCATCCCTCATTGCGGCTGTCGCGGCGGCGGCATGTCCGTTGATGGCTGCCGTGACCAGGACGAGATGAAAAGCCTCGTCCTTCTCCGATAGCCACTTGCTGCGATCATCATAATCCATGATCTCCGCCGTCTTGGCATTTTCCGCCGACAGGCATTTCATCATCTTATGCGCGGTCTGCGCTGGCAGCCCGTCATATTCGAGGTGCTGATCCAACGTTGCGTCGGACCGGTTGTATTTCATGCGGAATTTTATCTTCGGAAACCTTTCGACGACGAACACGAAGTTTCCGTCGCCCTCGTTCACGTATTTTCCCAGGTAACCACCCATCAGATACCCTCCGCCGGGCGTCTGCCGCGCATCGCTCATGCCGTCGCTGATCACCTGCAGGAACTCACCCGGACGGTGGACCGCGTAGATCGTCCGTCCGCAAACCGCGCTGCCTCGGCCCCAGGCGCCTTCGATGGCCTTGATGGAGAGGGAGTCTTCTTCCCCTGCGGAGGGCTTCGTGCTGGCGATGCCCCGGGCGTTGGAGGCGGAGTCCCGGAAATCCTGCGGACGCACGTTCACAAGCACCTCGACGTGCCGCCCTTTCAGACGCTCGGGCGCTCTCAGATGCTTGCAGCTCCTGAAGGTCTGGATGAGAGACTGGGCAACGCTCCGATAAACCGGATCGGCCATCGCGCTGCGGTCGACGAGCGAAATACCGGAATATTTCCCCTCCTCATCAAAGAACAGGCGGGCCGGGATCGCCCGGCCGTTGAGCTTGGCGAGTTCGCCTGCGCTCCAGCAATCGGCCAGCTTCCCCGTCAATTCGGTGACTTCGGTCTGGGTGAGCGGAGTGGCTGCGTCCTGTGCCAGCAAGGGGGTGGTGAAGACCACCAGATACAGCAGAGACGCCAACAGCGCTGTCTTCAAAATCGTCTCCAAGGCCGTGCAATGTTCGAAGTGTGACCGGCTTGGCCGGCGTCACTGCCGGCTCACATCGATGCACTGCTTCAGCGCGCCGGCAAAAACCTCCTCCATGCCGGGAAGTTTGAACTCCAGACTGGTCGAGGCAAGAATCCCCGTCCCGGTCATCGCCCGGACCTGCCGGTCGACGATGTCCGCCATTTGGTTGCAGACCTGCATGCACATGAAGTTGCCGCTGGTTTCGCATTGCTGCCGGACACTGTAGATCCGGATGTAGGTCTTTTTCGGATAAAGCCCGAGGGCCACCATCGAGCGCCACTCGGCCTGGGCTTTTTCCTTTTGAGCGCGGCAGTCGGTGTCGGCCATGCACCGTTCATAGGCTTCCTTCGCGCGCTTCTGGCGAGCGATCTCCTCCTGGCGAAGCTGCTCCTGCTGCGCCATCTTCCGGCGGGCCTCCTCTTCGGCTTGCCGGGCCTTTTCCCGCTCGGCGGCGAGGCGGGCCTCCTCTTGCCGAGCGAGCGCGGCGTTCCGGTCGGCGATCTGACGCTTGCACTCCCTCACATTGCCTTCCAGCGCCGCCACCTTGTCTTGCTGCACATAGGCGTCAAGATCGCCGACGCACCGCCGCTCCTCGGCGCTCGTCGCCGCAAACAGCCGCTTGGCATCATCATAGGTTTTCAGCGCGCCGTTGAGCTCGCCGTATATTGTCTGCCTCAGGTCATTGGAATTGTACTGCGCCGGATTGCTTCGCGACTTCTTGTCGATGTCGTTGAATGTGGCGCGTGCGTTCTGGAAAACTATCTTCGCGGTCCGGGATGATATCCTGCGCTGGCCGACCGCCGCGGCAAGCGCGTTGGTGAACGCCACCATTTCGTCCTGGATCGACTGCAGGGTGGGATTCGTATTTCCCGGCATGAATTCACGGAGATTGGCGGTGTAGCACTGTGCGAAGCTGACAAAGTCCGAACCGCCGTGGCTTTCGCACAGCATGATCATTTCGCCGACGCTTGTGTAGTTCCTCGCCGAAACGTTGCCCGTCGTGCACAGCATCATCGCCGATCCGAGGGCCATCACGCCCAAGATCCGCGTCTTGGTCCAAGAGTTCCCTGTTGCTGTCATGGTCGCGGATCTCACCTGATCGAATCGTTGTGTGGTGTCGGGACGAGGGCGGGGCGCCCGGAACAGTGGATGCAGCCGGACGGAAGGGCGCGCGGCACCCGGCGCCCGGCCATATATGAAGCAGTGCTTAGCAAAAAATACTATGCAGTGATGCGTTAATGGGTCGTTAAAGGGGCGGCGGTGGCGCCTTTGGCGGAACGTGGCTATTGTGGCCGCCAGTGGCCCGGAACGGATTCAGACAGGCGCAATGGTCCAGAAACTATCCATGACGGGGTTGGCAACGGTCGTGGAAAACACGTCGCGGTTGCTGCACGCGTCGGGGCATGCCGAAGGGCTCTACCCGGCGCAGTGGGTGGCGCTTCGTTATTTCGCGGAAATGTCCGAAGCTCAGCGCACGGCGTCGGCGCTGGCGCGGTTCCAGGATTTGGCGATCGCAAGCGTGGCGCGCACCGTCGTCACCCTGGTCGACAAAGGGCTTCTCACCAAGCGGCCGAACCCGCGCGACGCGCGGGCCGACGTGCTGGACCTGACGGAGAAAGGGCGCGAACTGCTGAAGAACGACCCGCGCCTCGCGCTGGAGCGCGCGCTGGCGGAGATTCCAGACGAGGACATCGAATCCTACGCCCGCACCGCGACCAGACTCCTGCAACGCCTGCTTGAGCTTCGGCAGTACAAGGCCGATGGCTGAACGTTTTCCCGGCGGTCGGATTCGAAGGTGGATTCCCGTGATGGATGAGAACTGATTCAGGAAGTGGGTTGGCCGGGGAGGCCAGCCCGGAGGATGGCACCTCTTTGCCTGAAGCTGGGTGAGCGGCCGATCGAGATGGCGCTCCCCAGGGGGGTCGTTTCGGCAGGTAGTGACATCACTCCGACCGATGGCGTGCACGTCTTTCCGGCCGCCGGATACGACTGTGGTCGGGCGGGAAATGATCCAATCCGACCTCTTCACAATGTTGATCTTTTCTTCGTCAGGCAGGAGGGGGAGACGCTCCCGGCATCTTTTCTGAACGAAGGGTCAATCGTTATGCCCACCTCCATTGTGACATGGAATTCCCGCGGCAATCCCATCAACAATGTAGCAAAGAGGAATGAGCTGGATGGGCTCCTGGTCGCGAATGATTTCGTGCTGTTGCAGGAGGCTGGTGATCTTGCAAGTGAAATCACCTACAGTACACTGGCTGGTGCTCAGTATCGCGTGATCGGTGTGCCGCAGGCTGGGGCCTTCAACCCTCGCTGTGGTACGGCTATACTGACCATATCAACCCGAAACATTCTTGGATTTGGGTATCGATCGCTAATGAGCAGCAATGGTCGCTTCGGTATATTCGCGATCGATGGATTGAGCAGAACATTGATTGGTACGCTGCATGCCAATTCGGCGAGGAACGCTGCGGCAGATCGCACAGGATTTCTGCAATATTTATACAAGAAATACATCAATGCCTTCGACATGGTCATTGGTGCCGATTTCAATATTCCGCCGCTGGCAAATCCGCTCAATGTCGGCACGAGAAAGCGGGAACAAAACTGGGACGTGCACGCGGTGGGTGTCGATACGCATTTCGGAAATCCCCGTAACAGTGAATTGGACTACTTTGTAACCTCGGTGCGGCCTCAGGGGATTGGCGTCGCTCCTCGGCGAGTTCAGCCGATCGGCATGCTTGGTCTTGCCGTCGATCCTTTGGCTCCTCCCGCAAATGGCAGTGCCGGCTCGGATCACAAGTGGGTCCGGTTCATCTTCTAGCCGGCGGCGCGTTGACGAATGGCGGCGATCAGATCCTCGTTGTCGAAGGGCTTGTAGAAGATCTGGTCGGCTCCCCAGGTCCGGGCCATGGCCGCCGTGCTTTCGATGGGAATGCGGGCGGCGCCGCCGGTAATGACGAAGACGGAGGTGGCGGGGCTGCTCCGGCGCATCGTCTGCAGGAGATCGATTCCGTTCAGGCGCGGCATCCACACGTCGGCAATCACCAGATCGAACGCGCCCGACCGGAGCTTCGCGAGGGCCTCGTCGCCGTCCGCAGCCTCGTCCACCGCGTAACCCGCGTCCTCCAGGCTGGTGCGGAGCGAGTAGCGGACGTTCTCCGCGTCGTCGACCACCAGAATCCGCATCACCATGCCCCCTCAGCCGTGCCGGGCAAGGGTTAGCACGAAGCGGGCACCCTGGGGAGCCTGCGTCTCGAGCCGGATGCCGCTGCCGCGGCGGAGCAGCAGGTCCTGAACCACGGCCAGGCCGAGCCCCGTGCCCTGGCCGTGGGGCTTGGTGGTGTAGAAGGGCTCCATGACGCGCTCCGCGTCGGGGCCGGGGATGCCGGGCCCGTCGTCCTCGACCGTCATGGTCACGAAGCCTCCGGCGGGCGGGCCGATGTGAACGCGCAAATGCCCTGTCTGGCCGGTGGCGTCCAGGGCGTTGACGGCGAGGTTGGTGACGATTTGTCCAACCTCCGTACGGGTCAGGCGGACCGGGGCGACGGAAGCCACGCTGGTCAAGGTGATGACGAAGCTGGGCGGCAGGGTAGCCGCCAGAAGGGCCGTCACGTCGCGCACCGCGGACACCAGTTCCGTTCCCTCCTCGTGCCGGTCGCTGCCGCGGGCGAAGGAGAGCACCTGGCGCACCAGTTCGGCGGCGCTGCGGGCGCTGTCCTCGATGATGGCAAGCGCACGGCCCAGCCGTTCCGGGCGGGTGGCCGCGTCCTTGCGCGCCTGCTGGCTGAGATTGAGGACGGGATGAAGGAGGTTGTTCAACTCATGAGCCATGCCGCCGGCGATCTCGCCGATGGCGACCATGCGGCTCCGGTGCTGCTCCGCCCGCTCCGTCCGGCGCTGGTCCGTCACGTCCTGGAGGATGGCGATCATCGTCTCGCCGGCCGGCAAGACCGATGCCGGCTTGATCGTCCAGTTCAGCGTCCGCCCGCCCTGCTCGGCGTCCCCCTCGACCGCTTCGCCATGCGCCATCCGCCGTAAGAGGGGAGCGAGGTCGGGATCGTAGCGCCGGAAGGTGGCGTTGGCGAAGGCGATCCCCACGTCGCCCGACGCCCGTCGTTCGAGAAGGGCAATGCCCAGAGGCGCCTCTTCGATGGCGCGCACCAAGTGCGCGTTGCGTCCGAGCAACTCCATGCGCGTGCTGCCCAAGGCCCCCAGAAGCAGCCCCGTGGCTCCGGCGGCCAGCATGAAGACTTGAAGATCGACGGTGTCAGGCGGGGGCAGCGCCCCATGCATCGTCAGCACGAGCCCGCCGTTGGTCAGGAAGGCCGTCAGCGTGGAGGCGGCAAACCCCCACAGGAAGCCCGCCGTCGCGATGGGCAGGATGAGCAGGAAGAACGCGCTGGCGGGCGTGGCCATCCGGTCGCGCGTCAAGGACCAGGCCAGCAGCGCGGCGGCGCTCAGCGTGGCCGCCCGCAGCACCGTGCCCACGCCTGGCGACAGCCAACGGTCCTCCTCGCCGGGCGACGGTCGGATCAGGCGGAAGATGGCCAGAAACACGGGCGTGCAGAGCAGAAGCCCCGACAGGTCCCCCAGCCAATAGGCGAAATTCACATTGCCCGCGATGGCGATGCGCTGCGCCGTGATGGCCTGCACCGCCGCGGTCGACAGAACGAGCAGGATGGAGACGGCGGCGAGCGCCGCGACCATGAAGACACCGATCCCCTTCGTGCTCCCGAAGACGTCTCCCCCCAGCCACCGCCGCAGCGCGAGCCCGACGGCGCTCACCACGATCGCCTGTGGGATGATCAGCAGGCTGAAGCCGTTCACCGTGCCATAGACGATCAGGTCGGACGGGATGAAGAGAAAGGGAAGGGTGGTCCAGCCGCCGTACAGCACGAAAGCCAGCATCAGCCCGATGGGCGGATACCAGGCGCTCGCGTTGGGAGCCACCTCGAACAGCCCCGCGGCCCGGTAGAGCACCACCTTCAGCACGAGGTAAAGAAGGATGGCCGGCAGCAGATGGGCGCGGCGCGGGCGGCTCATGGCGGCGTCACAACTCGGTGACGCCGCTCTTCGGGATGCGGATCTCGCGGTGCACCGACATGCTGAGCAGAAGCCCCACGCCGATCATCAGCGTCATCATCGCCGACCCGCCGTAGGACACCAGCGGCAACGGTATGCCCACCACCGGGATCAGGCCGGTCACCATCGACACGTTGACCATCACGTAGAGGAAGAACTGCGCGGTCATGCCGACCGCCACCAGCCGGGCGAACTGGCTGCGGCAGCTCAGTGCGATGACCACGCCGTAGATGAACAGCATCAGGTAGAGCGCCAGCAGGATCAGCGCGCCGACCATCCCGAACTCCTCCGCCAGCACCACGAAGATGAAGTCGGTGTGCTTTTCCGGCAGGAACATCAGCTGGCTCTGCGAGCCGGACATGAAGCCCTTGCCGAACAGGCCGCCCGATCCCAGGGCGATCTTCGACTGAAGGATGTTGTAGCCGGCGCCGAGCGGGTCGGTTTCTGGGTCGAGAAAGGTGTAGACGCGCTGCTTCTGGTAATCGTGCAGGAATTCCCAGGCGATGGGGATGGCGGCCAGACCGCCGCCGATGACCAGCAGGAACTTCCAGATCCTCACGCCCGCCGCGAAGAAGACGGCGCCGCTGCCCATGATCAGCAGCAGCGAGGTGCCCAGGTTCGGCTGCATCAGCACCAGCGCCACCGGGATGAAGACCAGCAGCAAGGGCGGGATCAGCAGCAGCGGGCGGCCGATCTGGTCCAGCGAGATGCCGTGGAAGTAACGGGCCAGCGCCAGGGTCAGGGCCGGCTTCATCAGCTCCGACGGCTGAAGCTGGAAGAAACCCAGGTCGATCCAGCGCTGCGCGCCCATGCCGATGCGGCCCATCAGCTCCACCGCCACCAGCAGGCAGAGCACGATCAGGAAGATGGCGTAGGCCGACTTCATCAGATGCCGCACGTCGACCAGCGCGATCATCAGCATCAGGACGAGGCCGGGGATGGCGCGCACGAGCTGCGGCTGTGCCCAGGGCTTCCAGTTGCCGCCGGCGGCCGAGTAGAGCAGGGCCACCCCGACCGACGTGATGATGCAGACCAGGAGCACCAGCCCCCAGTTGATCATGCGGAACTTGCTGCCGAGCGTCAGTTCCGGGCGCTGCGGGGCCAGCCCGCCCGACCCGTGGTTCGAAAGGACCGCGACCATGAGGAAACGTTCGTTGTGTCCGGGGGCGTCCGTGCCGGAAGGGCAAGCGGCGGCGCCTTGCGCGGCGGATACTGCACCAGCGCCGCCCTCCGGTAAAGCCGCCCCGTCCCCCCGCCTTAAAACTGCTTCAGCAGCCGGTCGATGTACTCGCGTTCCATCTGCGGGCGGCCATACTGGCCGGAGCGGCGGCGCAGCTCGTCGAGGATTTCCCGGGCGCGTTGGAGTTCCGCCTCCTCGGGGATCTTCACGTCCTCGTTGTTGTAGTTGCCGAAGCCGGAGGGGCGGCGGCCCAGCGGGTCGCGGTTGCGGCCCTGGCCCTGGCGCTGCTGCGCCTGTCCGGGCTGCTGCCCGCTCATGGCCGGCCCCTGCTGGCCCATCATCTGCTGCATCATCTGCTCGGCCATCGCCTGCATGCCCTGCTGAAGCTCGTCCATCGCCTGGGTCTGCGACGGAACGGCGGAGCCGGGCTGCCCCTGCTGGAGCGCTTGGCCCGCGTCGCGCATGGCCCGTTCGGCGCGGCCCAGCGGGCGGGGGATCTCGCCGCCCTGCTGCTCGCCCATGCGGCGCATCAGCTCGCCGAGCTGGCGGCGCAACGCCTCCTGCTGTTCGGCCTGCTGCTGCATCAGCGGGCTGCCGGACTGACCCTGCTGGCCTTGCTGCCCCTGCTGCGGCCGGCCCTGGCGGTTGCGCGGCCCCTGCTGCTGGCCTTGCTGCCCGTCCTGCCGGCCCATCTGCTCCTGCGACTGGCGGAAGGTCTGGTCGAGCAGCTGCTGCTGCCGCTGCGTCAGCTCCTGAAGCTCGCGCATCATCTGCGCCGCCTCGTTCTGGCCCTGCTGCTGCATCTGGGCCATGGCGCCGTTGCGCATGTTCTCCATCATCTGCTGCAGTTGGGAGAGCATCTGCCGCGCGGCGTCGCGGGCGCCGGTCTCGGCCATCTGCCGCATCTGCTCCATCATGCGCTGGAGGTCCTGGCGGTCCATCATCTGGTCGGCCATTTCCGGCGGCACCATGGGGATTTGCTCGCCGCGCTCCAGCGCCTCGCGCATCTGCTGCTCCATGGCGTCGAGGAACTTGTCGAGCGCCGCCTGAAGCTCGTCCATCAGCTTCTTCAGCTCCTGGTCGTCCGCCCCACGCTCCAGCGCTTCGGCGAGACGGCGCTCGGCGTCGCGCAGGTCGCGTTCGGCCAACGACAGGCCGCCATCCTCGATGCGCAGCGCGGTTTCCCACAGCAGCTGCTGGACCGCGGGGACGGAGGCCCCCTCCTCGTCGAGCAGCAGGCGGTTCACCGCGGTGCGCATCGCCAGGAAGGCCACCAGATCGCCGCCGAACTGGCTGGGCCGCGCGGAGATTTCGGCCAGGGCGCGGGCCACCTCGATGCGGAGCTGCTGCGGCCGCAGGGTCAGCTTCTTGCGCTCCTCCACGATGGCGCGGGCGACCGGGTGGTTGAAGACGCGCTCCGGCAGGACCATCGCCACGTCCTCCGTGCCGCCGGTCTGGCCGGCGCCGTCGAGCGCGGACAGGCGGATGGTGACGTTCAGCCCGGCCCAGGGATGGGCGGTCAGGTCATGGAAGGCGGCGTTGCGCGCCTCGCGCGGACGGACGCCGGGCAGGGCCAGCGGCAGCTCCAGCGGACTGCGGTCGAGCGCCGGGGCCTCGCCCTCCGGCAGGTCCAGCCGGACGACGGCCTTGGCCTCGGCCAGCCCGTAATCGTCCTGCGCCGTGTAGTCCAGCCGCAGCGCGCCGCGCTCCCCCTTGGCCGGGGGGCTGGCGTAGGCGATGGTCGGCGGGTTGTCCGGGATGATCCGCACATTCCAGCCGCCCAGCAGGGTGGACCCCTGGGTCACGGCGATGCGGTTGCCGTCCTCGATGGGCTGCTGGATCTGGAAGGTGGAGGAGTCGACCGGCTCGAAGGCGGTGGACTTGGTGCCGGCCTCCAGCGACGGCGTGCCGCCACCGCCGGTGACGCGAGCCAGCACGAGGCTGCCCTTGGGGACCGGGACCGGGACCGGATCGGCAAGGCTCGGCGTGTGGGCGGGGTTGGCCGATTTCAGGAAGATCGGCGGCAGGCCGGTGTATTCCGGCGGCGTCACCCAGAGGTCGAGCGTCGCGACGGAGGCCGTTGCCGTTCCGCCGAAATGCGGGGTGATCGCGGCGGCCAGCCGCGGCTTCCAGTCGCCCCAGGTCGCCCCGCCGGCGGCAATCAGCACCAGCGCCACCAGCGCGCGCAGGGCGTAACGGTCCTGGGCGGCGAGGCCGTCGGACAGCGGCATGGCGACGCGCAGCCGCCGCATGGCGGCGCGCAGCCGCTCCTGGTGCAGGCGCCACAACTCCGCGGCGACGGGGTCGTTGCCGGCGGGTGTGTCACGCAAAGCGTGGAGAGGGCGGTGGGGCAGGCCGCTGTCGCGCTCCAGCCGGCGGCGGGCGGCATTCTCGTCCGGCAGGCGGAAGGCGCGCAGCCCACGCCACCCCGTCCAGCCGATGGCGGCGACGAACAGCAGCAGGACCAGCGCGTGCAGCCAGCCCGGCAGAAGCAGGAAGACGTTCAGCAGGGCCAAAGCGAGGAAGGCCCCGGCGATGGTGATGGGCGCCCAGAGCGCCGGCCACAGCCGTTCCCAGAGCAGGGCGGCGCGGGCCTGCCCCATGCGCAGGCGGGGTTCCCGCGGGGCGGGTGCGGGGGGCGCCTCCTTGCGCAGGGGGAAGCGGAACCCGTCCTTGCTGTCGCTCATGCCGCTCTCCCGTCAGGTCAGGCACCGGGCGGGAGGAGACACCGCCGCCGGAACATCGTCAGGATATAGGCTCGGCTGCGCCGTCTGTCGCGGTCCGGCATGCCGGTTCGCTACCGAAACATCGGGCCATGTCCAAATTAAGGCAACCCGACGGATGGTCGAGGGGGCGGCGCCCTTTCCCATTCACGGCCGCGGACGATGGGACGTTCTCCAGGAGGCGAGGTGCAGCGCGTCCGTGCCACCGTGTCCGATCAGGAGCGTTTCCATGCCAAGCCCCAAGACATTCTCGACCGCGACCGCCGCCGGGGAACGATACACCCTCGATCCCGCCAAGGCTGGACAGGTCCTTGTCTATCGGTTCGCCGACAAGGCGAAAGCGACCGAATGGAGGTCGCGCCGCCGGAACACCGTCGGCGGCGGCTTCGCCAAGCCCGGCGATTCGTCGTTGAACGACTGGGCGATCAAGCAAAGCTCGTTCGGCAGCCAATCCGAGAACTCGAACGAAAACCCCTTCGTGTCCGTCGCCACGGATTACGAGACCCTCTATGCAAGGGCCGAGGGGTGGGTGAAGAAAATTCTCGAGGCGGCCCCCGACCTGGGCGTTTTCTCGGTGCCCTACGACAAGCTTTATCGGCCGTCACCGACCAAGCCGCTGTCGAAGGAGGAAACCGAGTGGCTTTACTATGATGGCAACACCGAACTCGAGACTTATCTCCAGTCGTGGGTGGCCAATCCCTACAAGAAATAAACGGCGCGCGGTCGCGGCGTTCCGAGGGCCGGGCTGCCGCAGCCCGGCCGCTCAGGCCGTCGGGGCCACCGTGCCGGCCTTTTCACCCCGCCCGTCGAGCCATTCGCCAAACCACTTGTCCATCACCAGGATATGGCCGCAGAGCCACATCTCGACGTAGCTCTGGAGGAACTGGACCTCTTCCGGATCGCGGGCGCCGGAGTCGGATTGCCGGCGGACGAAGTCGGCGAAGGTGTCGTGCATCGTCTTGTGCTTGGCGTAGTCGGGGTAGCCGACCGCGTGCATCAGCCCTTCCTCGCGGCGGAAATGATAGGCCGAGTAATCGGCCAGCTCGCGCAGGAAACGGTTGGCGGATTCCCGCGTTTCCCCGGCGGCGATCGCCGCGCTGAACTGGTTGAAGAGCTGAAACAGCCGCTGGTGGTCCGCGTCCACCGCGCTCTGACCGATGGCATAGGCCGCGTCCCACTCCATGATGTTCCCCGCCCGTTTCTCGAACGGGGAATCATACGCCTTATGGGTGATTCTGTGCAGAGGTTATTGCGCGCTGCGGGCGCTCCCGGTTCAACCTCTGTGCCGGTCGGCCCATAGATAGACGTCGGCCTTGGCGATTCCTGTGAATTCCGCTACGGCGCCATAGGCCTGTGCGTCGATGCGGATGTCCTCTTGGTAGTAGGCGAGGAAGCAGATGCGCCAATCGTTGGCGGGCTTCGCCAGGACGAGCTGGCGCAGCTTGGACGAACAGCCCGGCGCCCAGGCGCCGCCAGCCATCTGGCGGGCTGGGGAGCGGTCCATGCAGGGGCTCTTGGTCAGCAGGATTTCGACGGTGTCGGGTTCTTGCCCGTTGTTCTGCGCGACATAGCCGGCCCAATTGACGATCAGCGCCTCCTCGGCGTGGGCCGCGCCGCCGCCTGGAACGGTGTTCTGGCCGTTGGGCAGGGAGTTGAGCGTCCAGAGGAGGGTGTCGTCCTCGTTCCAGCGCATGACCAGCGCGACGAGGTTGGGGTCCTGGGCGACGGCCAGGGCGATGTCGGCGACGGCGTCGCGAAAGGCGCCGTTGAGGCGGATGGACGTCATGGAAAGGGGCTCCCTTCGGGTTGGATGCCCCCTTCCTGACGCTGTCCGGCCGATGTGCGTGAAGGGCCGGTCTTCAGTCCTGCCGGTCTTCAGTCCTTCAGCCAGTCCGGCACGCGGTCCAGCGCCAGAAGCTCCTCCACCGGCACGCGTGGCCGGATGATGGAGAACCGGTCGCCGTTCACCAGCACCTCCGGGATCAGCGGGCGGGTGTTGTAGGTGGAGGACATGACCGCGCCATAAGCCCCCGCCGACAGGATCGCCACCAGATCGTCCGGCGCCATCGCCGGCAGGGCGCGCTGGAGCGCGAAGGTGTCGCCGCTCTCGCAGACCGGACCGACGACGTCGTAGGGCTCGGTGGCGGCGCCCCTGGCAGGCTCGGTCACCGGGACGATGCCGTGATAGGCCTCGTAGAGGGTGGGGCGGATCAGGTCGTTCATCGCCGCGTCGATGATGACGAAGCGGCGGTGCAGCCCCTGCTTCAGGTAGATCACCCGCGACACCAGGATGCCGGCGTTGCCGACCAGCGAGCGCCCCGGCTCCAGCGAGATGCGGCAGCCGAGGTTGCCGGTGATCGACTTCACCATGGCGGCGTAGTCGGCGATGTCCGGCGGGGCCTCGTGCTTGTAGACGATGCCCAGCCCGCCGCCGAGGTCGAGGCGGGTGATGTCGTGCCCGTCCTCGCGCAGGACGTGGAGCAGCGCGGCAACCCGCTCGTAGGCGGCGCGGAAGGGGGCGAGGTCGGTCAGCTGCGACCCGATGTGCACGGCGATGGCCACCGGCTTGATGCCCGGCAGCTTGGCGGCCTGGGCGTAGACCTCCCGCGCGTGGTCGTAGTCGACGCCGAACTTGTTCTCCTTTTTGCCCGTCGCGATCTTGGCGTGGGTCTTGGCGTCCACGTCCGGATTCACGCGGAAGGCGATGGGCGCGGTGACGCCCAGGCTGACCGCCACCTCAGACAGCGCCTCCACTTCCGGAATGGACTCCACGTTGATCTGGTGAATTCCGGCCTCCAGCGCGGCGCGCATCTCCTCGCGGGTCTTGCCGACGCCGGAGAAGATGATCTTGCCGGCCGGGATGCCGCCGGCCAGCGCGCGGCGCATCTCGCCGCCCGACACCACGTCGGCGCCAGCGCCCAGCCGGGCGAAGGCGCGGATGACGGCGAGGTTGGAGTTGGCCTTCACCGCGTAGCAGACGTCGGCGTCCTGCCCTGCGAAGGCCCCGGCGTAGGCGCTGTAATGCGCCTCCAGCGCCGCCGTGGAGTAGCAGTAGAAGGGCGTGCCGACCTCCGCCGCGATGGTGGACAGCGGCACGGATTCGGCGTGCATCACGCCGTTGCGGTAGGCGAAGGCGCTCATGGGAAGCGGGCTCCGGAGGACGGCTGACCGGGCTTGGGATCGGTCTTCGGGTTCGGGTAGGTGCCGGGGAACTTATCGGCCTCCCGGCCCTGCGGGGGATCGACGAAGCTCGGCTTCTTGCCGCAGCCGGCCAGCGCCAGCGCGACGGCGGCGGTCGCCAGGATCAGCAGCGGGCGCCTCACAGGAAGCGCTCCCGCGCCGCCGCGACGGCCTCGCGCACGCGGACGGGGGAGGCGCCGCCGAAGCTGCGCCGGCTGTCCAGCGACGCCTCGATGCTCAGCGCCGGGAAGACGGACTCGGTAATGCGCGGCTCGATGGCCTGCAGTTCCTCCAGCGTCAGGGCGGTCAGGCCGACGCGCTTGTCCTCCGCCGCCTTCACGGCGCGCCCGGTGATGTGGTGCGCCTCGCGGAAGGGGATGTTCAGCTCCCGCACCAGCCAGTCGGCGAGGTCGGTGGCGTTGAGGAAGCCGCGGTCGGTCGCCTCGCGCAGCGCCGGCACGTTCGGCTGCATGTCGCGCACCATGCCTTCCATGGCGGCGATGCACAGCGCCAGCGTGTCGTCGGCCTCGAAGACCGGCTCCTTGTCCTCCTGCATGTCCTTGGAATAGGCCAGCGGCAGGCCCTTCATGGCGACCAGCAGGCTGTTCAGGCTGCCGATGACACGCCCGGCCTTGGCGCGCACCAGTTCCGCCGCGTCCGGGTTCTTCTTCTGCGGCATGATGGAGGAGCCGGTGGTGAAGGCGTCCGTCAGCTTGATGAAGCGGAACTGGGCCGAGCACCACAGCACGATCTCCTCCGCGAAGCGCGAGAGGTGCATGCCGCAGATGCTGGCGGCGGCCAGATACTCCAGCGCGAAGTCGCGGTCGGACACGGCGTCCAGCGAATTGGCGGTGGGCCGGTCGAAGCCCAGCGCCTCCGCCGTCATGAAGCGGTCGATGGGGTAGGGCGTGCCGGCCAGCGCGGCGGAGCCGAGCGGGCACTCGTTCAGCCGGGCGCGGGCGTCGCGCAGGCGGCCGCGGTCGCGCCCGAACATCTCCACATAGGCCAGCAGATGGTGGCCGAAGCTGACCGGCTGGGCGGCCTGGAGATGGGTGAAGCCCGGCATCACCGTGTCGGTGTGCTTCTCGGCCAGATCGATCAGCGCGGCCTGGAGCGCCTTCAGACCCTGGTCGGCGCGGTCGAGCGCGTCGCGCACCCACAGCTTGAAGTCGGTCGCAACCTGATCGTTGCGCGACCGCCCGGTGTGCAGGCGCTTGGCCGGCTCGCCGATCAGCTCGGCCAGCCGGGCCTCCACGTTCATGTGGATGTCCTCCAGTTCCACCTTGAAGGTGAAGGCTCCGGAGTCGATCTCTTCCTTGACCCGGTCCAGCCCTTCGCGGATGGCATCGGCGTCGGCCTGGGTTATGATGCCCTGACGCGCCAGCATGGCGGCGTGGGCCTTCGACCCGGCGATGTCCTGGTCGGCCAGCCGCTTGTCGAAGCCGATGGAGGCGTTGATCTTCTCCATGATGGCGGCGGGACCGCGGGCGAAGCGGCCGCCCCACATCTGGCTGGCAGCCGGGGCGGAGTTGCGGTCTTGTGAGTTCGGCTTGGGCTGTTCGGCGCTCATGGCGGGCACAATACGGATGGGAGGACGGGAAGCGTGAGTATGCGGACTTTGGCGGCCACCGCAATCTTTTGTGTGACGCTGGGCGGTGCCGGGCTGTGGATCGCGCTGGCCGGCCCGGCGGCCCCGCCGCCGCCCGCCGTGCTGACGCTGGACCAGCCCTCTCCCGGAGTGACGGCGGTGGGTCTCGACAAGTTCCGCTACATGGAGCCGCTGGCGCCGGTGCCGGAGTTGCCCTTCCTGGACGGCGAGGGGCGCCGGGTCGACCTCTCGGAATTCAAGGACCGCTTGGTTCTGCTGAACCTCTGGGCGACTTGGTGCGCGCCCTGCGTGAAGGAGATGCCGGCGCTCGACCGCCTGCAGGCGCAGCTGGGCGGGCCGGGCTTCCAGGTGGTGGCGCTGTCGGTGGACCGCGGCGGCAAGGATCAAGTGCAGCCCTTCTATCAGCGGACCGGTGTGAAGAACCTCGCCCTCTACCTCGACCCGTCGAGCGCCTCCATGCAGACTCTGAAGCTGCGCGGCCTGCCGACGACCCTGCTGGTGGATCAGGAAGGCCGCGAGCTTGGCCGCATCGAAGGTGCGGTGGAATGGGACTCGCCGGAGGTCATCGCCTTCCTGCGCAAGCACATGGGCCATGGCGGCGGCCCGAACCGCGACAGCCGCGGCGGTCTGGTGAAGACGGGCGGGTGAGACCCGGCCTTGTGAAACTGTGCGCCTCACGTCGGTCTCCTCCTCAGCCCACCGGAGCCGCATGAAGATCCTGATCGCGATCCTGGCCTTGGGGGCGACGCTCTACGCCCTCGTCCTGTTGCTGGCTTATGTTGCCCAGGACCGCCTGATCTTTCCGGCCATTCCGCTCGCACAGACCCCGGATGAGGTCGGCGTGGGCGACATGGCGGTGGTGTCCGTGCGCACCGGTGACGGGCTGGACCTGCTGGGCTGGTACAAGGCGCCGGCTGCGTCGGGGCGGCCGACGCTCCTGCTGTTCCACGGCAATGGCGAGACGGTGGCGTGGAACGGCCACATCGCCCGTGCGCTGATCGACGGCGGGTACGGTGTGTTCATGGCGGAGTACCGCGGCTACGGCGGGAATCCGGGAAAGCCGAGCGAGGCGGGCCTGTATGAGGACGGGCGGGCGGCCTTGGATTTCCTGGAGGCATCGGGCGCGCGGGTGGTCTTGCACGGCTATTCGTTGGGCAGCGGTGTCGCCGTGCAGCTTGCGACGGAACGGCGCGTTGAGGCGGTGATCCTCGCCGCCCCTTACACCAGCATTGCGGACATCGGTGCCCGGCTGCTGCCCTTTCTGCCGGTGCGTTCGATGATCCGCCACCCGTTCGACAGCCTTTCAAAAATTGGTCAAGTGAAGGCGCCCTTGCTGATTTACCATGGCACTCTCGACAGGGTGATATCGGTCGACCATTCCGGACATCTTTTCGAGGCCGCGAACAATCCAAAAACCTTTGTCGTGCTTGAGGGGGCAGATCATGTTGGTCTGTGGGCCTCCGGTGGCGAAAAAGCGGTTCTATCTTTTTTGGAGACGCTTCCGTCCATGATGAGCGTGCGCACTGGCAACTGAGCCAGGTCTATCGACCCTGATTTCTCGTGGAGCGGCTTGCGTTTGGCGCTGCCGAACAAACGCTTCGAAGTCACTGCGATGATCCGGACGTCCCCGGCGGTGCCTGGGTCTGCGGCGGGGCCGGACCGCGCGCCAGTTCGGCCATGACGTCCCGCGCCTCCTCGAAATGGCTGTGCAGCATGGGCAGGGCGTCGCGGGCGAAGTCCCCCGTCTCGCCGCCGCGCTCGGCCTGGGCTTCGTACAGCTTGATGGCGCGGGCGTGGGTTTCCTCTTCCGCGGCCATGTAGCGGCGGTCGAAGGCTTCCTCCGGCGTGTCGCGCAGGCTGGACATGTGGGCGCGGGCGGACAGGCCCAATTCGCGCGGGATGGGAATGCCATGACGCAGCGCCATGCCGGCCAGCCGGTCGGTCTTCAGCCCGTGGTCGTCGGCCATGCGGCGGGCGAAGCGGCGGACGGGCTCGGTTTCGGCCCGATCCTGCGCCAGCTTCCCGAGCGCCTGCTCGGCCATGCCGTCGGCCAGCGCCTCGGCGATGAAGTTCCGCTCCTGCCGGGACAGTGTGGAAGGAGACGCCGGGACGGAGCCCGGGGCCTGCGCCAGGACCGGGCCGGATAGACAGGCCACCAGAGGCCCGGCCACCAGCATCGCCGTCAGGAAGCCGCGCCGCATCGCCCCCGTCCTTTCCGCTGTTCACCCCGTTTCCCCTGCGGGTCCCATGCCCCTGCGGGACGAACAGAGCGCGAGCGCAGCGGTTCCGCAAAAGAACGAAGCCCGCTCCGGTTTCCCGGAACGGGCTTCGCCAAAACGTCCGTTCGGAACCGCCGCGTCAGCGGGTCGGGACCGGCGGATTCTTGGAGTAGTCGTAGAAGCCGCGGCCGACCTTGCGGCCGACCCAGCCGGCCTCGACATACTTCACCAGCAGCGGGCAGGGGCGGTACTTGCTGTCGGCCAGCCCCTCGTAGAGGACCTGCATGACCGCCAGACAGGTGTCCAGGCCGATGAAGTCCGCCAGCTCCAGCGGGCCCATCGGGTGGTTGGCGCCCAGCTTCAGCGCCGTGTCGATGGCCTGGACGCCGCCCACACCCTCATAGAGGGTGTAGACCGCCTCGTTGATCATCGGCAGCAGGATGCGGTTGACGATGAAGGCTGGGAAGTCCTCGGCCACCGCCGCGGTCTTGCCGATGTTCGCCGTCAGCTCGGCAATCGCGTTGAAGGTAGCCTCGTCCGTCGCGATGCCGCGGATCAGCTCGACGAGCTGCATCACCGGCACCGGGTTCATGAAATGCATGCCCATGAACTTCGACGGGCGGTCCGTCGAGGCCGCGAGGCGGGTGATCGAGATCGACGAGGTGTTCGTCGCGATCAGCGCTTCGGGCTTCAGGTTCGGGACCAGCTTCTTGAAGATCTCGCGCTTGAGCGCTTCGTTCTCCGTCGCGGCCTCGACCACCAGATCGGCGTCATGGAACACGGACAGGTCGGAGCCGGTGGAGATGCGGGCGATCGCCGCCGTCTTGTCGGCCTCCGTCAGCTTCCCCTTCTGAACCTGACGGTCCATGTTCTTGGAGATGGCGGCCACCGACTTCTGCAGAATCTCCGCGCTGATGTCGGAGATGACGACCTCGTACCCCGCCTGCGCGCAGACGTGGGCGATGCCGCTGCCCATCTGGCCGGCACCGATGATGCCAATCTTCTTGATCGTGGACATATGAGCTTTCCCGCTTGTCTTTGGCCCGCTGGTCTTCGGAAGAGGACTGGCCGATTACGCCTTGTCCAGCGCGGCCGTCAGCTCCGGGACCGCCTTGAACAGGTCGGCGACGAGGCCGTAGTCGGCGACCTGGAAGATCGGCGCCTCCTCGTCCTTGTTGATGGCGACGATGACCTTGCTGTCCTTCATGCCGGCGAGGTGCTGGATGGCACCGGAGATGCCGACGGCGATGTACAGCTCGGGCGCCACGATCTTGCCGGTCTGGCCGACCTGATAGTCGTTCGGCACGAAGCCGGCGTCCACCGCCGCGCGGCTGGCGCCGACCGCAGCCCCCAGCTTGTCGGCCAGCGCTTCCAGCAGCTTGAAGTTCTCGCCCGACTGCATGCCGCGGCCGCCCGACACCACGATCTTGGCCTGGGTCAGCTCCGGACGCTCCGACTTCGTCAGCTCCTGGCCGACGAACCTGGCCGAACCGGCGTCGCCCGTCCCGGCGATCGCCTCGACCGTCGCCGAACCGCCCGTGGCGGCGGCCGCCTCGAAGGCGGTGGTGCGCACCGTGACGACCTTGATCGGGTCGGCGGACTTCACCGTGGCGATGGCGTTGCCGGCGTAGATGGGCCGCTCGAAGGTGTCGGCGGAGACCACCCCGGTGATGTCGGAGATCGCCGCGACGTCGAGCAGCGCGGCGACCCGCGGCAGCAGGTTCTTGCCCTCCGACGAGGCGGCGGCCAGCACATGGCCGTAGCCCTTGGCCAGCCCGACGACCAGCGGCGCGACGTTCTCCGGCAGCGGGTGGGCGTAGGCCGCGTCGTCGGCCAGCAGCACCTTGGTCACGCCGGCCACCGTGGCGGCGGCCTCGGCGACGGCCTGGGCGCCCTGGCCGGCGACCAGCACATGGATGTCGCCACCGATCTTGGCGGCGGCGCTGACCGCGTTCAGCGTGGCGGCCTTCAGCGCGGCGTTGTCGTGTTCGGCAATGACGAGAATGGACATGTCAGATCACTTTCCCT
>NZ_JBHSLC010000023.1:146238-171386 GCF_042657465.1 Azospirillum himalayense
AAGATGTTCATACTTTTCGGGGCCGTCGCCCTTGGCGAGATTGACGACCAGCGGCGCGACGTTCTCCGGCAGCGGGTGGGCGTAGGCCGCGTCGTCGGCCAGCAGCACCTTGGAAACCCCGGCGATCTTGGCGGCGGCCTCGGCGACGGCCTGGGCGCCCTGGCCGGCGACCAGCACATGGATGTCGCCACCAATCTTGGCGGCGGCGCTGACCGCGTTCAGCGTGGCGGCCTTCAGCGCGGCGTTGTCGTGTTCGGCAATGACGAGAATGGACATGTCAGATCACTTTCCCTTCAAGGCGCACTGGCCCCTCAGATCGCGCGGGCTTCGTTCTTCAGCTTGTCGACCAGGGCGGCCACGTCGGCGACCTTGACGCCGGCCTTGCGCTTGGCCGGCTCGGCGACCTTGAGCGTGGTCAGGCGCGGCGCCACGTCGACACCCAGCGCGTCGGGGGCCAGCGTCTCGATGGGCTTCTTCTTGGCCTTCATGATGTTGGGCAGCGAGGCGTAGCGCGGCTCGTTGAGGCGCAGGTCGGCGGTGACCACGGCGGGCAGCGTCAGCTGCACGGTCTCCAGGCCGCCGTCGATCTCGCGGGTCACGGTGACCGAGCCCTCGCCCGGCACGACCTTGGAGGCGAAGGTGCCCTGCGGCCAGCCCAGCAGGGCGGCGAGCATCTGGCCGGTCTGGTTGCAGTCGTCGTCGATCGCCTGCTTGCCGAGGATGACCAAAGTCGGGCCTTCCTTCTCGACCAGCGCCTTGAGCACCTTGGCGACGGCCAGCGGCTGCGTCTCGGCGTCGGTCTGGACCAGGATGCCGCGGTCGGCGCCCATGGCGAGGCCGGTGCGCAGCGTCTCCTGCGCGGCCGTCGGGCCGACGGTGACCACGATGACCTCGGTCGCCTTGCCGGCTTCCTTGAGGCGGACGGCCTCTTCGACGGCGATCTCGTCGAAGGGGTTCATGCTCATCTTCACGTTGGCGGTCTCAACGCCGGAGCCGTCCGCCTTGACGCGGATCTTGACGTTGTAATCGACCACCCGCTTGACCGGGACGAGGACCTTCATGGGTTTAATCCTTGACTGGCGGAACCGCGCTCAGGCGCGCAGGATCTTGCCGGGATTCATGATGTTGTGCGGATCGAAGGCGCGCTTCAGCGTCGCCATCATGTCCAGCTCGACCGGCGACTTGTAGCGCGGCATCTCGTCGATGCGCAGCCGTCCGATGCCGTGCTCGGCGGAAATGGAACCGCCCAGCTCGACGACGATGTCGTGGACGATGGCGTTGACCGTCGCCAGCTTCGCCTTCCATTCGGCCGGGTCGCCGCCCTCCGCCTGGATCGGGTTGAAGTGGATGTTGCCGTCGCCGAGATGGCCGAAGGCGAAGGGGCGGATGCCCGGACATTCCCGCTCCAGCGCCGCGTTGGCGCGGTCGAGGAAGCGCGCCACGCGGGAGATCGGCACCGACACGTCGTGCTTGAAGGACACGCCCTCGCGCTTCTGGCCCTCCGGGATGCCCTCGCGGATGCGCCACAGCGAATCGGCCTGGGCCTTGGAGGCGGCGACGACGCCGTCCAGCACCTCCCCGGCCTCCATTCCGGCCTCCAGGATGCCTTCCAGCATCTCCATCAGGCGGTTGCCGCCGTCCTGATCGGCCAGCTCGACCAGCACGTACCAGGGGTAGCGGTCGCGCAGCGGGTCGGGCACGTCCGGCACATGGCGGCGGGCCACGTCGATGCAGTCGCGCTGGATCAGCTCGAAGGTGATGATGCGGTCGCCGGCCACGCCCTTGGCGCGGGTCAGCAGATCGACGGCGTCGCTGGGGGCCGACACCGCGACCAGCGCCGTGGCGGTGGCGCGCGGCAGCGGCGACAGCTTCAGCACCGCGGCGGTGACGATGCCCAGCGTGCCTTCCGACCCGATGAAGATCTGCTTCATGTCGTAGCCGGCGTTGTCCTTGCGCAGGCCGCGCAGCCCGTCCCAGATCCTCCCGTCGGGCAGCACCACCTCAAGCCCGGCGACGAGGTTGCGCATGTTGCCGTAGCGCACGACCTGCACGCCGCCGGCGTTGGTGGCGATGTTGCCGCCGATCTGGCAGGAGCCTTCGGCGGCGAGGCTCATCGGGAACAGCCGGCCGATGTCGCGCGCCGCGTTCTGGATGTTGGCGAGGATGCAGCCGGCCTCCACCGTCATCGTGTCGTTGTCGATGTCGATCTCGCGGATGCGGTTCAGCCGGTTGGTGGAGATGACGATCTCCGTCCCGTCGGCGTGCGGCTGGCTGGCCCCGGTCAGGCCGGTGTTGCCACCCTGGGGCACGATGGGGGTGCGCGTCTCGGCGCAGATGCGCACCACCGCGGCCAGCGCCTCGGTGCTGTCGGGCAGCACTACGGCGGGCGAGCGGCCGACCCAGCCGTCGCGCCAGGATTCCATGAAGGGCTGCATGGTGCCGGGATCGGTGATCAGCCCGCGGTCGCCGACGATGGCGTGAATGGGGGCGAGCACGGCCGTCGCGAAGTCCGGCCGCCCGGTGGTCAGGGTGTCGTTGGACAAGAAGGCTCTCCCTGGGCTTCGGTTCGGCGTCACAGCGCGCGATAGGCCGTCTTGATGATGGTGTAGAACTCGATGGCGGAGCGTCCCTGCTCGCGCGGGCCGTAGCTCGACATCTTCCGGCCGCCGAAGGGGACATGGTAGTCGACGCCGGCCGTCGGCAGGTTGAGCATGGTCATGCCGGCCTGGATGTTGGCCTGGAAGTGGCGGGCGTGCTTCATCGAGTTGGTGATGATGCCCGAAGACAGGCCATAGTCGGTGTCGTTGGCCACCGCCAGGGCCTCTTCGTAATCCTTGACGCGGATGACGCTGGCGACCGGGCCGAAGACCTCCTCCTGGTTGATGGTCATGGCGTTGCTGGTTTCGGTGAACAGGGTCGGAGCGAGGAACCAGCCGCGCGTCGGCCGGTCCAGCCGCCCGCCGCCGGAGGCCAACTGTGCGCCTTCCTTCAGGCCGGTGTCGATGTATTGCAGGTTCTTGGTGAGCTGGAACTCGTCGATGACCGGGCCGATCTGCGTTTCCGGCAACAGGGCGTGGCCGACGCGCAGCGCCGCCATCCGCTCCGTCATCGCGGCGACGAAGGCGTCGTGGATGGAGTCCTCGACGATGAAGCGGCCGGTGGCGGTGCAGCGCTGGCCGGCGTGGAAATAGGCGCTGTTGACGCCGATCTCGGCGGCGCGCTCCGGGTCGGCGTCGCCCAGCACGACCAGCGGGTTCTGGCCGCCCAGTTCGAGCTGGACGCGGATCATGCGCTCCGCGCAGCGCACGGCGATGCGCCGTCCGGTGTTGACCGACCCGGTGAAGGACACCGCGTCCACCGTGTCGACCACGGCGGCCCCGACGTTGGGACCGGCGCCGATCACCAGATTGAACAGGCCGGCGGGCATGCCGTGGGCCTCCAGCGCCTCCGCGATGAGGCGGGTGACGGCGATGGAGATACCGGGGGTCTTCTCCGACGGCTTCCAGATCACCGCGTTGCCGAAGGCCAGCGCTGGGGCGATCTTCCACATCGGCGTGGCGACCGGGAAGTTCCAGGGCGTGACGAGGCCGATGACGCCGACCGGCTCGCGCGTCACGTCGACCTCGACGCCGGGCCGGACCGAGCCCAGCGTCTCGCCCGGCGCGCGCAGCGCCTCGGCGGCGAAGAAGCGGGCGAGGTGGGCGGCGCGGGTGATCTCGCCCAGCGCGTCGGGGATGGTCTTGCCGCCCTCGGTCGCGGCGATGCGGGCCAGCTCGTCCTTGCGGTCGAACAGCGCGCGCGAGATGGCGTCGAGCACCAGCGAGCGCTGCTCCACCGTGGCGGCGCGCCATTGCGGCTGGGCGGCGCGCGCCGCGGCGACGGCCTCCGTCACGTCCTCGGCGCCGGCCAGCGAGTAGGAGCCGGCCAGCTCGTCGAGGTTCGACGGGTTGAAGATGTCGAGCCGGTCGCGGCCCGCACGCCAGGAGCCGGCGATGAAGTTGGTGATGCGATCGGAAGCGGGGGACATGTCGTTTTTCTCCGGGGACGTTCTTTGGTGGCGCTGGTCCTGCCCCCACCCCGGCCCTCCCCCGCTGGGCGGGGGAGGGAGCCATGCGCGAAGCGGCGGCAGTCCCCTCCCCTGCGTGAGCGGGGGAGGGCTAGGGTGGGGGCAAGTGCGCTCAGGCGCGCGCCACCCGCTCCTTCAGGGCGGTCAGCGCCCACAATGTTTCGATGGTCGGCACCGGCACGCCGCGGCGGCGGGCCAGCTCCAGGACGGTGGTCACGATGGGGTCGATCTCCATGCTGCGCCCCGCCTCGAAATCCTGGAGCATCGACGGCTTGTGGCCGGGCACGCCGCTGCCCCGGCTCAGCCGCTCGTCGATGTCGTCGGGCAGGGCGACGCCCCAGGCATGGGCGACGTTCAGGCATTCGCGCATCAGCCGGCCCTGGACGGCGGCCATGCCGGGGGCCTGCTCCATGGCGCCCATGGTGGCGCCGGTCAGCACGCTGGTCGGGCCGACCGCCATGTTGAGCATCAGTTTGCTCCACAGCGGCACGCGGATGTCGGCGGGGAGGCGGGCGGTGGCGCCCGCCGCGTTGAAGGAGTCGGCCAGGGCCGCCAGCTTCTCCGCGTGGTCGCCGGGCCGGGGAGCACCGAAGGCCAGCACCGGCAGGGCGGTGTGGGCGACGACGCCCGGCTCGACGATGCGGGCGGGCAGCACCTCCATCACGCAGGCGGCGACCCGCTCCGGCCCGATGGCCGACCAGACGGCGCCGCCGGGATCGACCACCTCCAGCGGCTCCGGTGTCACGCCGTCCCCGGCGCCGTACAGGTACCACCAGGGAATGCCGTTCTGCGCCGCCACCACCAGCGTGTCCGGCCCGCACAGCGCCGGGAAGGACGCGGCCAGGGCCGGCAGCCCGTGCCCCTTCACCGTGACGATCACCACGTCCTGCGGGCCGAGGTCCGCGGAGGAATCGCTGGCCCGCGGCCGGCTGGTCAGCGTCCCCTTCGGAGTCTGCACGGTCAGCCCGTTCTCGCGGATCGCCGCGAGATGGGCGCCGCGGGCCAGCAGCGACAGCTCGTGCCGGCCCGTGGCGGCAAGGTACCCGGCCAGCGCGCCGCCAACGGCTCCGGCCCCTACGACGGCGATGCGCATGTCGCTCTCCCTTCCTCAGTCCCGATCACTTGAATTCCAGCGGCGGCAGGTCGTCGTTCAGATCGCCGCCGAGGC
Source organism: Azospirillum himalayense (assembly GCF_042657465.1). Classification (NCBI taxonomy): domain Bacteria; kingdom Pseudomonadati; phylum Pseudomonadota; class Alphaproteobacteria; order Rhodospirillales; family Azospirillaceae; genus Azospirillum; species Azospirillum himalayense. Next base: position 151,473 of record NZ_JBHSLC010000023.1, read on the forward strand.
CCTTGAACTGCTCCTCGATCTGCTTGTCGTCGAGCTTGGTGGCGGTCGACTTGTAATGCATGACCATCTGCGGGAAGGCGATCACCAGAGCCACCATGACGAGCTGGATGACGACGAAGGGCACCGCACCCCAGTAGATCTGGCTGGTCAGGACGGGGGCCGTCTCCTTCTTCGTGATGCGGTCGATGTAGGGCACCTTCGGCGCCACCGAGCGCAGGAAGAACAGCGAGAAGCCGAACGGCGGGTGCATGAAGCTGGTCTGCATGTTCACCGCGAGGATGACGCCGAACCACACCAGATCGATGCCCAGACGATCCGCCGCCGGGGCGAGCAGCGGGATGACGATGAAGGCCAGCTCGAAGAAGTCGAGGAAGAAGGCCAGCAGGAAGACCATCACGCTGACCGCGATCAGGAAGCCCATCTGCCCGCCGGGCAGTGAGACCATCAGCTCCTCGACCCAGATGTGGCCGTTGACGCCGTAGAACGTCAGCGAGAACACCCGCGCGCCGATCAGGATGAACAGCACGAAGGCCGCCAGCTTGGCCGTCGAATAGGTCGCCTGCCGCACCATGTCGAAGTTCAGGCGCTTCTTCATGGCCGCCAGCGCCAGCGCGCCGACGGCGCCCATGGCGCCGCCCTCGGTCGGGGTGGCGAGGCCGATGAAGATGGTGCCCAGCACCAGGAAGATCAGCGCCAGCGGCGGCACCATGACGAAGGTCGCCTGCTCGGCCATGCGGGAGATCAGGCGCCGGCCGGTCGCCCGCTCCACCACCGCCACCGCCAGGGCGTAGAGCGCGCCCGCCGCGATGGAATCGCCGATCAGGGCCAGGGTGGTCCATTCGTTGACCGTCAGCCATGCCGCCGCCGCGGTCAGCGCCGCCGTGGCGACGGTCTGCAGGACGAGGCGCTGCGCGCCGAAGCCGCGGTTGAAGGCGGCCGCCAGGAAGGCGACCAGCACCGCCACCGACAGCAGCAGCACGACGTAGTCGGCGCCCGACTTGACGTCCGTGCGGCCCATCACCCAGGTCGCGACCGCGCCCGAGAACAGGGCGAGCAGGCCGAGCTGCCAGACGCCGCGCGCGCCGTTCGGCTCGCGGTGGGCGATGGCTTCCGGCGGCAGGCCGGGGGCGGCCTTGGGCCAGATCATCGAGACGACGAAGACGTAGAGGGCGTAGAGACCGGCGAGCAGCAGGCCGGGGATGAAGGCGGCCTCGTACATGTCGCCGACCGAGCGGCCGAGCTGGTCGGCCATGACGATCAGCACCAGCGACGGCGGGATGATCTGGGCCAGCGTGCCCGACGCCGCGATGACGCCCGACGCCAGACGGCGATCATAGCCGTAGCGCAGCATGATCGGCAGCGAGATCAGGCCCATCGAAATCACCGACGCGGCCACCACGCCGGTCGTCGCGGCGAGCAGAGCGCCGACGAAGATCACCGCGTAGGCCAAGCCACCGCGGATCGAGCCGAACAGCTGCCCGATGGTGTCGAGCAAATCCTCGGCCATGCCAGACCGCTCCAGCACCAGACCCATGAAGGTGAAGAAGGGCACGGCGAGCAGCACGTCGTTGTTCATCGTGCCGTAGACGCGCTCGGGCAGCGCCTGGAACAGGTCGGGGCGGAACAGCCCGATCTCGATGCCGATCAGGCCGAACAGCAGCCCGTTGGCGGCCAGCGCGAAGGCCACCGGATAGCCGAGCAGCAGCATGCCGACCAGCGTGGCGAACATGATCGGCGCCATGTTGTGGCCGAACCAGCCGCGCCAGCCGTCCTGTTCGGCGAGCGCCGCGGCGCCGGGCACCGGCAGCACGTAGAGCGCCACGGCGACCACCGCCAGCAGCACCAGGGAGATGACCGACAGCCGGACGGCGCGCGGCGAAGGGGTGGGGGAGGTCGTGCTCATCGCGCGGTCACCGGCTGGGAAGGGTGTCGGGGTGGGTGGTGCGCTCGCGTTCGGCCGCCAGCAGCCGTTCCGCCTCGGCCTCGGCCGCCGCCTGATGGCCGCCGGCCCGGTGGTTGTCGTCCTCCAGATGGCCGGACATGATCGCGGCGCGCTTGACCAGCTCGGACAGGCCCTGGATGAACAGCACGGTGAACCCCAGCGGAATCAGCATCTTCGCCGGCCATTGCGGCAGGCCGCCGGCGTTCATCGACTGCTCCTCGATCGCGTAGGAGGCCAGTGCGAAGGGCCAGGAGGTGACCAGCATCACGAAGCTGAAGGGCAGCAGGAAGGTCAGATGGCCGAACAGGTCGATGGTGTCGCGGGCGCGCTTGCCGAGCTGCGCGTTCACGATGTCGATGCGGATGTGCTCGTCCTCCTTCAGTGTCCAGGGGGAGCAGAGCAGGAACACCGCGGCGAACAGCACCCATTGCAGTTCGAGCCAGGAATTCGAGCTGATGTCGAACATCTTGCGGACGACCGCGTTGACGGCCGACACCAGGATCGCCAGCACGATCAGCCAGGATATCGCCTTGCCCAGCCGCGCGGTGACCGCGTCGACCAGCCGGCAGGCCCCGACCAGGGCCGTCATGAAAGGGGAAGCGTTGGGGCTCGGCATGGTGGGCAGGCCCTCCCGAAAAAGCCGGTCGCGCGGAACGCGACGATGCCACGGCCGGGGAGCGGCGGCCCCGCTCCCCGGTCATGGTTGAGGACGTGCCGGATCAGCGCCGGGCGAGGCGGAGGACGGCGCTGTCGTAGGCGTATTCCGACGCCTGGTTCCACAGGTTCGAGTCCGTCTGGAAGCGGCGGTAGCTCTCGTAGAACTTCTTGAAGGTCGGGTTCTTGTCCGACAGCTCGTCGTAAAGCTCCATGGCCGCCTTGTGGCTGGCCTGCAGCACGTCCTGCGGGAAGGCGCGCAGCTTGGCACCCTTCTCCACCACACGCTTCAGCGCCGCCGGGTTCAGCACGTCGTAGCGCGCCACGCTGTCGACGTTGGCGAGCGCCGCCGCCGAGGTCAGCGCCGCCTGGTAATGCTTGGGCAGGCTGTTCCAGCGGTTCGTGTTGATGAAGAAATGCTGGAGCGAGGTGCCGTCCCACCAGCCCGGGTAATAGTAGTTCGGCGCGATCTTGTAGAGGCCGAGCTTCTCGTCGTCGTAGGGGCCGTTGAACTCGGCGGCGTCGATGGTGCCGCGCTCCAGCGCCGGGTAGATGTCACCGCCGCTGACCTGCTGCGGCACGACGCCCAGCTTGGACAGGATCTGGCCGCCGAGGCCGGAGATGCGGAACTTCAGCCCCTTGAGGTCTTCCGCATTCTTGATTTCCTTGCGGAACCAGCCGCCCATCTGGGAGCCGGTGTTGCCGCCGGCGAGCGCCTTCAGGTTGTGGCCGGCGTAGAACTCCTCCAGCAGCTTGCCGCCTTCACCATGGTAGAACCAGGCGTTCTGCTGGCGGGTGTTCAGGCCGAAGGGCAGGCAGCAGCCGAAGGCGAAGCTCGGATCCTTGCCGACATAGTAGTAGGAAGCGGTGTGGGCCATCTCCACCGTGTCGTTGCTGGCGGCGTCGAGCGCCTGCAGCGCCGGGACCAGTTCGCCGGCGGCGAAGACCTGGATCTGGAACTTGCCGTCCGTGGCCTCGGCGATGTTCTTCGCCAGCACCTCGGCGCTGCCGTAGAGCACCTCGATGTTCTTCGGGAAGCTGGACACGCAGCGCCAGCGAATCGTCGGCTCCGACTGGGCGATGGCCGGGGCGGCGAGGGTGGAGGCGCCGGCAACGACGGCGGCACCCTTGAAGAATTGACGGCGCTTCATGTGGATCTTCCTCCCGAAATTTTTGTGGCCGAGATTTTTGTTGCCCGGACGAGGCGATGCCGGCCCGAGGCGCTTGGCCCCCGGCGGGTGGCCGGGGAGGGGGTGGTGACCCTGACAGTGGATCAGGCGGCCGCACAGCGGAATGCGTATTGCCGGCATATCAGCCATAAGCGCGGCAAGCCATCAGCGGTACGAACGGTTTCGCCCGAAACCCGCGGAGGCCCCACCCCGACCGGTGCGGGCGCGGACGGTTTGCTATGCCCGCAATGAATATCTGCTACAGGCACGCCATGCGCTCCGCGCCGCGCAATGGGTCGATAAGCTGGGGGCAACTGGTCTCCGACCGCCATCAAACCGACGGATGTTCAATCGCATGAACGGTGTGCGCCATGTCTAGGCCGTCCTCTCCGCTCAACGCCGCCGGAGCCGCCTATCTCGAAGCGTTGCAGGAACGTTTCCGCGAGGACCCCGCGTCGGTGGACGTGAGCTGGCGCGCCGTCTTCCAGATCCTGGACGAGCTGGGCGCCGTTCCCGCCGGGGCACCGCCGGGCGGTCCGGCCGGCGATCCGACGGTTCCGCTGCGGCAGGAGGAGATCCGCCAGCGCGGCCACGCCACCGCCGCCCTCGACCCGTTGGGCCGTGCCGCGCCCTCCGCATCTTCCGTGTCCGAAGACACTGAAACCGCGCGCTTGCGCCGGCTCTATCAGGGCACGCTGACTCTGGAGACCGCGCACATCGACGATTCGGCCCTGCGCTCCTGGCTGCGCGACGCCTATGAGGGGGCGGAGACCGCTCCGCCCGCCGAGGCGCGCCGCCGGGCGCTGGCGCTGCTGACCGCGGCGGAGGAGTTCGAACGGCTGCTCGGCGTCCGCTACCCGACCAAGAAGCGCTTCGGGGCGGAGGGCATGGAAACGCTGATCCCGCTGCTCGACCGCATTCTCGCGGCGGCGGCGGCGGCGGGCGTCACCGAGGTGCAGGTCGGGACCATGCACCGCGGCCGGCTCAGCCTGATGGCCAACGCGCTGGGCAAGCCGCTGGTCGAGCTGTTCGCCGGGATCAAGGGCATGCACCCCTTCCTGGCCGACCCGCCGGTTCCCGCCGACGTGCCCTATCACATGGGGGTGGAGAGCACCCTGTCCTTCGGCGAGCGGTCGCTGGCCCTGACCCTGTCGCCCAACCCGTCGCACCTGGAGGCGATCAACCCGGTCACGCTGGGCCGCGCGCGGGCGCGCCAGGACCTGGAGCGGGCGCAGGGCGGCGACGCCAAGCGGGTGCTCTGCGTGCTGCTGCACACCGACGCCAGCGTGATCGGCCAGGGCAGCGTGACGGAGGCGCTGCAACTGTCCGGCGTTCCCGGCTTCACCGTCGCCGGCACCATCCACGTCATCGTCAACAACCAGATCGGCTTCACCACGGAGCGGGAGGAGGCGCGGACCTCGCTCCACTGCACCGGCCTGTGGAAGGCGGTGGACAGCCCCATCCTGCACGTCAACGCCGACGATCCCGACGCCGCGCTGCGCGCCGCCGACCTCGCCGTGGCCTTCCGGCAGGCGCACGGGCGCGACGCGGTGATCGACCTCGTCGGCTACCGCCGCAACGGCCACAACGAGATCGACGAGCCGCGCTTCACCCAGCCGCTCGACTACAAGGCGATCGACGCCCACCCGCCGGCCCGCGCGCTCTACGCGCAGCGGCTGGCCGCCGACGGTCTGGTCGGCCCCGAGGAGGCGGAGGCGCTGGCCACCGGGCACAAGACCCGCTTCCAGGAGGCGCTGGCCGCGGCCTCCGACCACCGGCCGAACCACGATGGCTTCCCCGGCGGGCGCTGGGCGCCCTTCGCTCCGGCCGGTACGCTTCCCGCGGAACCGGACACCGGCATCGCCGACGACCGGCTGCGCGGGCTGCTGGCGGCGCTGGCCGCCATTCCCGACGGGCTCGCCGTGGACCGCAAGGTGGAGCGCGTCATCCGCCGCCGCGCCGAGGAGCCGCTGGATTGGGCGACCGGCGAGGCGCTGGCCTTCGCCACGCTGCTGGCCGAGGGCACGCCGGTGCGGCTGACCGGCCAGGACGTGGTGCGCGGCGCCTTCTCGCACCGCCACTTCGCGCTGACCGACACCGTCACCGGGCGCCGCCATGTCAGCCTGAACCATCTGGATGTGGAACAGGCGCGGTTCGACGTGGTCAACAGCCCGCTGTCGGAATACGCCGTCCTCGGCTTCGAGTACGGCTACAGCCTGGAGCGGCCCGACGCGCTGGTGATCTGGGAAGCGCAGTTCGGCGACTTCGCCAACGGCGCGCAGATCATGATCGACCAGTTCATTGTCAGCGCCGAGGACAAGTGGCGCCAGCCCTCCGGCCTCGTCATCCTGCTGCCGCATGGGCTGGAAGGGCAGGGGCCGGAACACTCCTCCGCCCGGCCCGAGCGCTTCCTGCAGATGGCGGCGCGCGACAACATCCGCGTCGCCCACCCCTCGACCCCGGCCAACTACTTCCACCTGCTGCGCCGGCAGATGCTGCGCCGCGACCGCAAGCCGCTGGTGGTGCTGAGCCCGAAGACGCTGCTGCGCCTGCCCGCCGCCGTGTCGACCCTGGCCGACTGCGCGCCGGGCACCGCCTTCCAGCCGGTGATCGTCACCGCCGGGGCGCGGGTCGAGCGCATCCTGCTGTGCAGCGGCAAGCTGGCCTACGAGCTGGAGCGCGAGCGGGCCGAGCGCGGGGCCGACGCGGTGGCGGTGGTCCGGCTGGAAATGCTGTACCCTTTGCCCGACGCCGCTCTGTCGGCGCTGTTCCGCCGCTGGCCGGGCGCGTCCTGCGCCTGGGTGCAGGAGGAGCCGTGCAATCTCGGCGCCTGGACCTATCTGGACCGCCGCCTGGAGGCGCTGCGCGCGGCCGCCGGCTGCGCCGAACCGCGCGTCGCCTGCGTGGCCCGTGACGAGGCGGCGTCGCCCGCCGGCAGCTTCCACGGCGACCACGAGGCCGACCAGCGCCGGCTGGTCGAGCAGGCCTTCGCCGGGATCGCCGCGTCCCTCCCGCCCCGCGAGACGATCGCGGCGGACTGAGCAAGAACGACACCAAAACAACACGCACCGAGGAAACGCGCCATGTCGTCCACACCAACCTCCAACGGCCCGCTTCCGCTGTCCGACCTGCTATCCACCACGGCGGTGGCGCTCGACGCGGTGGCGCGGCTGGCCGAGGCCGCCGAGCGCGGCGTCGCCGCGCTGGTGGCGCCGGGCGGGCGCGTCGATGCGGCGGCTCTCGACCGCCATCAGGTGGCGGCGCACGGCTTCGCCTGGGTGGCGACCTACGCCGAGGCGCTGCGCCAGATGCAGGGCTGGGCGGAGCGGCTGGACCGCGCCGGCCGGCTGGGCGAGCTGGAGGCGTGCATGCTCCAGGCCGCCTTCGGCGAGTATCTGGCCCAGCTCGACGGCGGTCTGGCGATGAGCCAGGGCGAGATCGTCCGCCCTGCAGATTTCGGGCTGGACGACGCGGAGCGCGCCGCCTTCCGCACCGAGGCGGTGCGCCGGCTGATCGCCGCCGGCAACGCCTCCGCCCTGCGGCTGCGCATCGCCGAGCTGCTGGCCGACGCGCTGCACGGGAGCGGCTTCGGCGAGGCGGCGCTGGAGGACGAGGCGCTCGACATGGTGCGTGAGCAGTTCCGCCGCTTCGTCGCCGACGTGGTGGAGCCGCACGCCCACGAGTGGCACCTGAAGGACGAGCTGATCCCGATGCCGGTCGTCGAACAGATGGCCGAGATGGGCGTCTTCGGCCTGACCGTGCCGGAGGAGGACGGCGGGCTCGGCATGGGCAAGCTCGCCATGTGCGTGGTGACGGAGGAGCTGTCGCGCGGCTACATCGGCGTCGGCTCGCTGGGCACCCGCGCGGAGATCGCCGCCGAGCTGATCCGGCTGGGCGGCACCGCCGAGCAACGGGCGCGCTGGCTGCCGCGCCTCGCGTCGGGCGAAATTCTGCCGACCGCCGTCTTCACCGAGCCCAACACCGGTTCCGACCTGGGCAGCCTGCGCACCCGCGCGGTGCTGGACGGCGACACCTACCGCGTCACCGGGGCGAAGACCTGGATCACCCACGGCAGCCGCTCCGACCTGATGACCCTGCTGGTGCGCACCGACCCGGACGCCCCTGGCTACCGCGGCCTGTCGATGCTGCTGGCCGAGAAGCCGCGCGGCACCGAGGCCGACCCCTTCCCGGCCGAGGGCATGAGCGGCGGCGAGATCCCGGTGCTCGGCTATCGCGGCATGAAGGAGTACGAGATCGGCTTCGACGGCTTCGCGGTGCCGCGCGGGAACCTGCTGGGTGGCGTCGAGGGCCAGGGTTTCAAGCAGCTGATGGCGACCTTCGAATCCGCCCGCGTGCAGACCGCCGCCCGCGCCGTCGGGGTGGCGCAGAACGCGATGGAACTCGGCCTGCGCTACGCCCAGGAGCGCGTCCAGTTCGGCCGCCCCCTCGCCGCCTTCCCGCGCGTCGCCGGCAAGATCGCCTGGATGGCCGTGGAGTCGATGATCGCCCGCCAGCTCACCTATTTCGCCGCGCGCGAGAAGGACAGCGACCGCCGCTGCGACATCGAGGCCGGCATGGCGAAGCTGCTGGCCGCGCGCGTCGCCTGGTCGAACGCCGACAACGCGGTGCAGATCCATGGCGGCAACGGCTATGCGGTCGAGTATCCGATCAGCCGTGTGCTGTGCGACGCCCGTATTCTGAATATTTTCGAAGGGGCGGCGGAAATCCAGGCCCAGGTTGTGGCGCGCGGCCTGCTCACCCGGCGCAATTGATCGCGAGACACGGCGGAGGACCGGGCAGGACTGACCTGCCAGGACTCCGCTTGTGTCATACCGGCGTATTCGCTATCCGACGCGGAGGCCGAATGACGAGACCTGTCCCGCGATGGAACTTCTGGAACTGCGCTACTTTGTTCAGGTGGCCGACCTTGGCAGCTTTTCCAAGGCGTCGGTCAAGCTTGGCATCACCCAGCCGGCGCTCAGCCGGCAGGTCCAGAAGCTGGAGCACGAGCTGCGCACCAGCCTGTTCTACCGCCATGGGCGCGGCGTCTCGCTGACCCAGCAGGGGCGCAAGCTCTACGACGTGGTGCGCCATCTGCTGGGCGCGCTGTCGGAGATCAAGGAGGAGATCCAGGACCAGTCGGAGCGGCTGACCGGCTCCGTCACGCTGGGTCTTCCCCCGTCGATCTGCGCCACGCTGGGGGCGCCGCTGGCCCGCCGCTTCCACGAGAACTACCCCGACGCCACGCTGCGCATTCACGAGGTGTTCAGCGGCACGCTGCTGGAATGGGTCGAGGGGGGGCGGCTCGACCTCGCCGTGCTCTACGACGCCCGGCGCGGGCGCAGCATGCTGTCCTCGCCGCTGCTCGTCGAGAATCTGCTGCTCGTCCAGCCCGCCAAGGACGCGGTGGCCGGCGACGACGGGCCGGTCGAGGTGGAGACTCTGGGTGGCCTGCGCTTCGTCCTGCCGGGGCTGGAGAATGGGCTGCGCCGGGTGGTCGACGCGGCGGTGCGGCGGGCCGACATCGACCTCCAGGTCGACATGGAGATCGATTCCGTCACCGCGATCAAGCAGTTGGTGGAGGAGGGCATGGGCTCGACCATCCTGCCCTTCGGCGCCGTCCACCGCGAGGTGCGGCAGGGCCGGCTGATCGCGCGCGAGATCAGCTCGAAGGACATGCACGCCATGCTCGTCACCGCGACGCCGCTGCACCAGCCGGTGTCGAAGGCGACGCGCGCCCTGCTGCGGCTGATCCACGCCGAGGTGGCGAAATGCGTCGCCAACGGCGTGCTCAAGGGCAAGGTCGTCGCCCCCGGCAGCGCCGGGGAGAACAGCGCTCCCTGACGCGATGGTCATGACCGGCTGTGCGGGCTGATAGCAGCTATGACGGATGGTCCATAGCACGGCCGGTGCGGCGCGGATAGCCTCCCCAACACCACATAATCCCTTGGGGAGGAAGCAAGAATGACGAAGCGTCTGGACGGCAAGGTCGCCCTGATCACCGGTGCGGCGCAGGGGCTGGGCCTCGCGATGGCCGAGACCTTCGTGCGCGAGGGCGGCCGCGTCGCGGTCGTGGACATCAACGGCGACGCCGCCAAGGCGGTCGCCGAACGTCTGGGCGAGTCCGCCATCGGCATCGCCGCCAACGTCACCAAGATGGCTGACGTCGAGATGACCATCGGCGCCACCGTCGAAAAGTTCGGGCGGCTGGACATCCTGGTCAACAACGCCGGCTCCACCCACGCCAACGGCCCGTTCGAGAACGTGACCGAGGAGGAGTTCGACCGCGTCTTCGCGCTGAACGTCAAGTCGATCTACCTCTACTCCAAGGCGGTTGTCGCGACCATGCGGGCGCAGAAGTCCGGCGTGATCCTGAACCTCGGCTCTACCGCCGGCCTGCGGCCGCGTCCGGGCCTGGTTTGGTACAACGCGACCAAGGGTGCCGTGCACAACATCACCAAGTCGCTGGCGCTGGAGCTGGCGCCCGACAACATTCGCGTCTGCGCGCTCGCCCCGGTCGCCACCGAGACGCCGCTGCTCGCCACCTTCATGGGCGGCGACACCCCGGAGAAGCGCGCGCGCATGATGGGCATCGTTCCGCTCGGCCGCCTGGGCCAGCCGACCGACGTCGCCAACGCCGCCCTCTACCTCGCGTCGGACGAGGCGGCCTTCCTGACCGGCGTGGTGCTGGAGATCGACGGCGGGCGCTGCGTGTAAAGCGCGTCGGCCGTTAGCCCCCACCCTAACCCTCCCCCGCTCACGCAGGGGAGGGGACTGCCGCCGCCCTCGCGAAAATCTCCCTCCCCCGCCCAGCGGGGGAGGGCCGGGGTGGGGGCACCCGTTAACCGCATTGTTTCCATCTGGACCGAGACTCCCATGTCCTCGCTTCTCTCCGATCTGCGCGTCGTCGAGGTGTCGGCCTTCATCGCCGCGCCGCTGGGCGGCATGACGCTGGCCCAGCTGGGCGCCGAGGTGATCCGCATTGACCCCATCGGCGGCAACATCGACTACCGGCGCTGGCCGGTGGCGCCGAACGGCACCAGCCTCTACTGGACCGCGCTGAACAAGGCGAAACGGTCGGTGACGCTGGCGCTCGACCGGCCGGAGGGGCGGGAGATCGCCCAGGCGATCATCACCGCCTCGGGCGAAAACGCGGGCTTCCTGCTGACCAACCTGCCGGCCAGCGGCTGGATGGGCTACGAGGCGCTGTCGGCCAAGCGCGATGACCTGATCATGCTGCGGCTGACCGGCAATCCGGACGGGTCGGCGGCGGTCGACTACACCGTCAACTGCGCCAGCGGCTTCCCGATGGCGACCGGCCGCGGCGGCGAGCCGGTGAACCATGTGCTGCCGGCCTGGGATGTCGCCGCCGGCCTCTATCTGGCGACCGGCCTGCTGGCGGCGGAGCGGCACCGCCGCCGCACCGGGCGGGGGCAGGAGGTGACGGTGGCGCTGGCCGACGTGATGCTGGCGACCGTCGGCAACCTCGGCTACCTCGCCGACGTCCGGGTGAACGGCGCGGTACGGCCCCCGATGGGCAACGACCTCTACGGCGCCTATGGGCGCGACTTCGCCACCGCCGACGGGCGGCGGGCGATGGTCGTCGCCATCTCCAACCGCCAGTGGAAGGCGCTGGGCAAGGCGACCGGGCTGACCGAGCGGCTGGCGATGATCGGTCCGCTGATGGATGTGGACATGAACGACGAGGGCGGGCGCTTTGTGGCGCGCGACGCCATCTCCGCCGTGCTCGCCCCCTGGTTCGCCGCACGCACCCTGTCCGAGGTGGAGAGCGCCTTCGCCGGGGCGGGCGTGCTGTGGGGGCCGTACCGCGATTTCGGCCAGCTGGTGGCCGAGGACGCGCGCTGCTCCACCGCCAACCCGCTGTTCCGCGAGGTCGAGCAGCCGGAGGTCGGGCCGCTGCTGGTTCCCGGCTCGCCCCTCGGCTTCCCCGGCCTGGGCGAGCGCACCGACCACCGGCCGTCGCCCGTGCTGGGGCAGGACACCGACGCGGTGCTGGCCGACCTGCTTGGCCTGCCGTCCGCCGAGATCGGCCGCCTGCACGACGCCGGCATCGTCGCCTGACAGCAATCCCGTTCCGCAGGGGAGTGAGACGACCGGCGCGCGGGCGTGTTGGTGAGGCTTACGGCGGGCCGCATCGGCCCGCCTCATGCCGGAGGATGACGCGATGGGCGACAACCGCAACACCGACTCCCAACCGCAAGCCGAGAACGACCGCGCGACCGGCAAGCCCGACGACCAGCCGGCGGCGACCAAGGACGAGATGACCAAGGCCCAGGAGGACGCCGCGCGGGAGCGTGCGGAAAAGGGCGGCTATCAGTGACCGGCGTCATCTGATCGGCAACCGGCCGCGAGTTTGCCCTCGGGCAAAGACGGCGCCCCTGTCCCGCGTCATGGTCCCTTCCGGTCATCACTTCCGGAGGCACAGCGGACATGACGGAAACTCCCGTATCGACGTCGGTCGTCGCTGTGGACGGGGAGGCCGCCGACTGGGGACCCCTCTCCAGCCTGCCCGGCAACCCCATGATGTGGATTCTCATCCTGGGGGAGCTGGCGGCCTTCGGGGCGATGTTCATCGGCTTCGCGGTGACGCGCGCCCTCGACACGGCGACTTTCGACGCGTCCCAAGCGCAGTTGGACCGTCTGCTCGGCGGCGTGAACACCATGGTCCTGGTGACGAGCGGCTGGCTGGTCGCGGTCGCCGTGCGGCGCCGGGCCCTGGGCCTTTCCCATCGCGCGGCGATGCTCGGCGCGATGGCCCTCGGCGGCCTGTTCCTCGCCATCAAGGCGGTCGAGTACGGCGACAAGATCGGCCGGGGCCTCACGCTGGAGAGCAACAGCTTCTTCCAGCTCTACTACCTGATGACCGGCTTTCACGCGATGCACGTCGCCGCGGGGCTCGTCGTCCTGGGCATCGTCACGTGGTGGGACAGCCTGGAGAATCTGGAGACCGGGGCCGCATTCTGGCACATGGTGGACCTGATCTGGGTGCTGCTCTACCCCATCGTCTATCTGCTGAGGTGAAGCGATGGTGATCCTGACACGCACCTGGATGGTTCTGATGCTCCTGACCGCCGTCTCGATGTGGGCCGGGCACGGCGAGGGCACCGGCGGTCTCGGCCCGCTCGGGAGCGGACTCGTCCTCGCCGCGGCCAACGTCAAGGCCGACCGGATTCTCACCCATTATCTGGACCTTCACCGCGCGGACGGCGGTTGGCGGGTGGGGTTCCGGATGCTGCTCACCCTGCTGGGGGTGGCGCTCTTCGGGATCTACGTTCTTTATCCGCTGATCGGAGCGGCTCTGCGCTGAGCGGCGGTTCGCGCCCAAAGCCGGACCGCGCCGCCGAAGGTCGGCGGTCGCGCCCGGCTCCGTAACCTCACTCGTAGCGGATGCCGACCGCCGAGGCCGCCTTCAGCGCGCGCTCGCGGGCGTCGTCGGTGTCGGTGCCGGCGGCGAGCGCCACGCCCATGCGGCGGTTCTTGCGGGTCGTCGGCTTGCCGAACAGACGGACGTCCACGTCATGCTCCGCGCTGCCCACGCGCATGGCGTCGGCCAGACCCTCGATGGCAAAGCGCTCGGCCTCGCGGTCGGCCAGGATGACGGCGGAGGCGGCCGGGCCGCGGACGTGAATCGCCGGGATCGGCAGGCCCAGGATGGCGCGGGCGTGCAGGTCGAACTCCGACAGGTTCTGCGACAGCAGGGTCACCATGCCGGTGTCGTGCGGGCGCGGCGACAGCTCGGAGAAGACCACCTCGTCCTTGGTGACGAAGAACTCCACGCCGAAAATGCCGTAGCCGCCGAGATTGTCCACGACCTTCGCCGCCATGTCCTTGGCGTCGTCCAGCAGCGCCGCGGGCATCGGCACCGGCTGCCAGGATTCCTGATAGTCGCCGCGCTCCTGCCGGTGGCCGATCGGCTCGCAGAACAGGATGCCCTCGCGGGTGCGGACGGTCAGCAGGGTGATCTCGTACTCGAAGGGCACGAACTCCTCGACGATGACCTTCCGGCGGTCGCCGCGCATGTTGGCGACGGCGTAGGTCCAGGCGGCCTCAAGCTCCGCCGTGGTCCGGACGGTGCTCTGCCCCTTGCCGGAGGAGGACATGACCGGCTTGATGACGCAGGGCAGGCCGGTGTGCTCCGCCCCGGCGATCACCTCCTCCAGGCTTTCGGCGTAGCGGTACTTGGAGGTGCGCAGGCCCAGCTCCACCGCGGCGACCTCGCGGATGCGGTCGCGGTTCATGGTCATGGTGGCGGCGCGGGCGGAGGGGACGACGGTCAGGCCGGCGTCCTCGAACTCGTGCAGCACCTCGGTGCGGATGGCCTCGACCTCCGGCACGATGAAGTCCGGCGTGTGCTTGGCGATGGCCGCGCGCAGGGCGTCCGCGTCGAGCATGGAGAAGACCTCCGCCGCGTCGGCGACCTGCATCGCCGGGGCGTTGGCGTAGCTGTCGCAGGCGATGACCTCGCAACCGAGGCGCTTGGCGGCGATGACGAACTCCTTTCCGAGTTCGCCCGAGCCGAGAAGAAGGATTTTGGCCGTGAACATGCGCGGACTCCCGTGACGCAGACGCCCGCGGAGCTTTACCCCAACGCGGGCCGTGCGTACATGGCCGACTGCATGCGTACGCCGCATGGACCGGGCGCTATTGCAGGCTGCCCCAGCGCCGGGTGGAGGGTTCGGCCAACGCCCAGCGCCACTGGCCGTCCTTGGCCCGGCAGATCGTCGTGACGTTCAGGTCCGGCGTGTCGTCCAGCGTGAAGACCACGTCCTTGCAGGGGATCGCCTCGCCGAAGCCGCGCGCCACCTGCACGGTGCCGGTCTTGCCGCTCAGCGGCAGCTTCTCCTCCACCGTCCAGGTCGCCGCCTGTCCGACGGCGAGCGGGCCGGCGGCGCGGGCGACCGCGTTGTGGACGTTGTCGGTGATCCGCCGTTCCGCGTACTTCACGCCTTGGTCGATGCCGTAGCTGGCCCCGGCGCCGGCGATGATGCCCAGCACCGGATTGCCGGTGGCCGAGCCGACCGTCGCCGCCACGCCCGCCGTGGTCACCCCCGTGACCGCCGAGCCGAACCCGGCGCAGCCGGACAGCGCGAGCAAGGAGGCGGCGGCGAGGGCGGCGCGGCGGAGGGCGGATGCGGTCATGGAGCGGCTCGGGGGTGGTGAGCGGACCGCCGCACCCTATCCGTTCGGATGGAGAGGCCGCCCGTGGCCAAAGCGTGACCTTCACCTCACTGTATGGCTCGTCTGCCCGAAGGCCAGTATCCCTCTCCCGCCTCGGGAGAGGGTGCCCGCGAAGCGGGCGGGTGAGGGTAGAGCCGAGGATCAAGGCGCTTGCCGATTGCCGGGACCCTCACCCTTCCCGCGCCTTTGCGCGGGCCCCTTCCCTCTCCCGGGGCGGGAGAGGGGATTCAATGGCAATTGTCGTATGGACGGTGGCGGGCGCAGACCCCATGCTTTGGAGGAGATTACGGGAGAAGCAGGATCGGCATGGCGGGCAGGCATAGATGGATGACGGGCGCGGGCACCGGGCTGCTGCTCGCCCTGCTGGCCGGGCCGGCGGCGGCGGAGCGGATTGTCACGGACTCCTCCGGGCGCCGGGTCGCCCTGCCGGAGCGGGTGGAGCGCGTGTTTCCCGCTGGGCCGCCAGCCTCCGTTGTCGTCTACATGCTGGCGCCCGACAGGCTGCTGGGCTGGACGCGGGCGATCAGCCCGCCGGAGCGGCCCTTCCTGCCCGACCGCTACGCCGACCTGCCGGAACTGGGGCGGCTGACCGGGCGGGGCAACACCGTCAACCTGGAAACCGTGGTGACGGCGAAGCCGGACGTCGTCGTCGATGTCGGCAGCACCGCCCCGACCTTCGTGTCGCTGGCCGACCGCGTGCAGGAGCAGACGCGGGTGCCGACCCTGCTGATCGACGGGCATCTCGCCGAGTCCGCGCGCACCTTCCGCACGCTCGGCGCGCTGATGGGCGTGGCGGAGCGGGGAGAGGAACTGGCCCGCTACGCCGAGACGACGCTGGCCGAGGTGCGCCGCCGCTTCGACGGCGTGCCGGAGGACAAGCGGCTGAAGGTCTACATGGCGCGCGGGCCGCGCGGCCTGCAGACCGGAATCCGCGGCTCCATCAACGTCGAGGCGCTGGATGTGGCCGGGGTGCGCAACGTCGCGGCGGAGAATCTCGGCAACGGCGGGCTGGTGAACGTGTCGATGGAGCAGGTGCTGGCCTGGCAGCCGGACGCCATCGTCACCATCGACCGCGGCTTTTACGAGAGCGTGTGGACCGACCCGCTGTGGCAGGGGGTGAAGGCGGTGCGCGACCGGCGCGTCTACCTCTCGCCGGGGCTGCCCTTCACCTGGATCGATTCCCCGCCCGCCGCCAACCGCCTGCTCGGCCTGCGCTGGCTGGGCGCCGTCCTCTATC
Source organism: Azospirillum himalayense (assembly GCF_042657465.1). Classification (NCBI taxonomy): domain Bacteria; kingdom Pseudomonadati; phylum Pseudomonadota; class Alphaproteobacteria; order Rhodospirillales; family Azospirillaceae; genus Azospirillum; species Azospirillum himalayense. The sequence continues at coordinate 167,674 of NZ_JBHSLC010000023.1, forward strand.
CGGAGCTGTTTCCGGAGGATCTGCGCGAGGAGACGCGACGCTTCTATGCCCTTTTCTACCACCGGGAGCCCACCGCGGAGCAGATCGACGCCCTCCTCGCCGGCAGCCGCCCGCCGGGGTGAGGTCCCCTTCGCGCTGACGCTGGGCGGGGTGGCCGCGCTGCTGGTCGCCGCGGTCTGCGTCGCCTTCAGCACCGGCGCTTATCCCGTTTCGCCGGGGGAGCTGGCCGGGCTGCTCGCGGCAAAGCTGGGGCTCGGGAGCGCCGCCGTCGCCCCGGCGGTGGAGACGGTGATCTGGGACATCCGCGGCCCGCGCGTGCTGACCGCCATGCTGGTGGGGGCGGGGCTGGCCGCCTCGGGCGCCGCGTATCAGGGGCTGTTCCGCAACCCGCTGGTCTCGCCGGACATCCTCGGCGTGTCGTCGGGGGCGGCGCTGGGGGCGGTGCTGGGCATCTTCGCCTCGCTGCCGGTCCTCGCCATCCAGGGCATGGCCTTCGCGGGCGGGCTGCTGGCGGTCGGGGTGGTGCTGGCCGTCGCCTCGGCCATCCGCGGGCGGGACCCGGTGCTGGTTCTGGTGCTGGGCGGCGTGGTGATCGGGGCGCTGCTGGGCTCCGGCGTGGCTCTGCTGAAGTATCTGGCCGACCCCTACAACCAGTTGCCGGCGATCACCTTCTGGCTGCTCGGCAGCCTGTCGGCGGTCAACCGCGGCGACCTCGCGGCGCTGGTCCCGCCGGTGGCGGTGGCGCTGCTGCCGCTGGTTCTGCTGCGCTGGCGGCTGGACGTGATGACGCTGGGCGACGAGGAGGCGACGGCGCTTGGTGTGCCGGTGCGGGTGGTGCGGGTCGTGGTGATCGTGGCGGCGACTCTGATGACCGCCGCCGCGGTGTCGGTCAGCGGCATCGTCGGCTGGGTCGGGCTGCTGGTGCCGCACCTCGCCCGGCTGATGGTCGGCCCGGCCTTCGTCCGGCTGCTGCCCACGGCGGTGCTGCTGGGGGCGGCCTATCTGCTGGCGGTGGACACGCTGGCGCGCAGCCTGGGGCCGGTGGAGCTGCCGCTCGGCGTGCTGACCGCGGTGATCGGCACGCCGGTCTTCCTCTGGCTGCTCGCCTTCGGAAAGCGCGGCTGGTCATGAGCGCGCGGCTGTCGGTGGAAGACCTCGCCTTCGGCTACGGCGAGCGGGTGGTCGGCGCCGGGGTCGGCTTTTCCGTGGCGGCGGGGGAGGTGCTGTGCCTGCTCGGCCCCAACGGCGGCGGCAAGACGACGCTGTTCAAGACGTTGCTCGGCCTGCTGCCGCCGCGCGGCGGGCGGGTGCGGGTCGATGGCGAGGACACCGCCGGCTGGTCGCCACGCCGCCGGGCGCTGGCCTTCGGCTACGTCCCGCAGGCCGGGGCGGGGCAGTTTCCCTTCACCGTGCGCGAGATGGTGCTGATGGGCCGCACCGCCCACCGCGGCGCCTTCAGCGCCCCCGCCGCGTCCGATCACGCCGCCGCCGAGGCCGCGCTGGAACGGCTGGGCATCGGGCATCTGGCGGAGCGCGACTGGCTGCGCATCAGCGGCGGCGAGCGGCAGATGGCCCTGATCGCCCGCGCCTTGGCCCAGGCGCCGCGTGTCCTGGTGCTCGACGAGCCGACCGCCAGCCTGGATTTCGGCAACCAAGTCCGCGTGCTGGAGCAGGTGCGGCGGCTGGCGGACGGCGAGGGAGGCGAGGGCCTGACCGTCGTCTTCTCCACACACCACCCGGAGCAGGCCTTTGCCATCGCCGACCGGGTGGCGCTGCTGCACGGCGGGCGGCTGGCCCGCTTCGGCACGCCGGAGGAGGTCATCACCGCCGCCATGATGCGCGAGGTCTACGGGACGGAGGTCGAGGTGGTGGCCGTGGGGGCGGATGGCATGCGGGTGTGCCTGCCAGTTGGGCTGAAGCGGGCGGTGCGGGCTCAGGTCCGGTAGGACGGGGAGAGCCGCCCCGCCGCCGGTGACTTCGCGTAGCGCAGCGCGACCAGACCCAGGAGGATCGCCGCGTAGACAAAGGGCGGGTACTGCCAGCCCTTGACCAGCATGACGTAGTGGACGCAGCCCGCCGCCCCGGCGACGAACACCGCCTTGTGCAGTGCCTTCCAGCGCCGCCCGCCGAGCCGCCGCACCATTCCGTTGGTCGAGGTCGCGGCCAGCGCCGTCAGGATCACAAAGGCGCCCATGCCGACGGTGATGTAGGGCCGCTTCACGATGTCCTTCCACACCGCCGCCCAGTCGAAGAATTGGTCCACCCCCACATAGACGGAGACGTGCAGCAGCGCGTAGAAGAAGGCGAACAGCCCGATCATCCGGCGGAAGCGCGCCAGCCCCGCCTGACCCGTCAGGATGCGCAGCGGCGTGACGGCGAGCGCGACCAGCAGCAGGCGCAGCGCCCACAGCCCGCTCTGCCGCACCGCCTCGGCCACCGGCTCCGCCCCCAGCCCGCCGCTCACGCCCAGCCAGACCATCCAGCCGAGCGGGACCAGACCCAGGACGAACACCACCGGCTTCGCCCAGCGCGAGGACAGCGCCCGGGCGACCGGACCTTTCGACACCGCGGCCATCTCAGTAGTTCTTCCGCAAATCCATGCCGGCGTAGAGCGACGCCACCTCTTCCCCATAGCCGTTGAAAGGCAGTGTCTTGCGGCGGGAGAACTCGCCGACGCGGCGCTCCGTCGCCTGGCTCCAGCGCGGGTGGTCGACCTCCGGATTCACGTTCGAATAGAAGCCATACTCGCGCGGCTGCGAGCGGTTCCAGGAGGTCGGCGGCTGGTCCTGCGTCAGGGTGATGCGGACGATCGACTTGATCGACTTGAAGCCGTACTTCCACGGCACGACCAGCCGCACCGGCGCGCCGTTCTGGTTGGGCAGCGTCTCGCCGTACATGCCGACCGCCAGAATGGTCAGCGGGTGCATGGCCTCGTCCATGCGCAGCCCCTCGACATAGGGCCATTGCAGCACGGGGTACTTCAGGCCAGGCATCTGCGAGCGGTCGGCCAGCGTCTGGAAGGCGACGTATTTGGCGTTGCCGGTCGGGTCGACGCGCTTCAGCAGTTCGGCCAGCGGGAAGCCGACCCAGGGGATCACCATCGACCAGCCCTCGACGCAGCGCAGGCGGTAGACACGCTCCTCCAGCGGGAAGGACAGCAGATCCTCGATGCCGAAGGTGGTGGGCTTGCCGGCCTCGCCGTCCACCGCGATCTCCCACGGGCGGGTGCGCAGCGTGCCGGCGTTTTCGGATGGGTCGGTCTTGTCCGTCCCGAACTCGTAGAAATTGTTGTAGCTGGTCGCCGACTTCATCGGAGTCTGGGCGTCCAGCTTGGGATCCTTCGGGCTGACCGTCAGCGGGGCCTGGAAGGGCGCGGCCAGCGCCGGACCCGGCAGGACACCCGTGCCGCCGAGCGCCAGGGCTGCGGCGCCGCCAGCCATGATCGAGCGCCGGGACAGGAACAGGCCGCGGGGCGTCACCTCGTTCTCGCTGGCCTGCGACGCGCTCCGGACTTTGATGAGCATGAACACTCTCCACAGGAAAGCCGCCGGGAGGCGACAGCGCCCCCCGTCCCTCATCTAGCCTTGGTCGCCGCTCTCGGCAAATCAAGCGCGGGACACGAGTTCGTGAGCGAAAGGTGAGGAGTCTTCGAGCCCCTCTCCCGCCCCGGGAGAGGGAGGGGCCCGCCGCGAAGCGGTGGGAGGGTGAGGGTG
>NZ_JBHSLC010000023.1:171510-177402 GCF_042657465.1 Azospirillum himalayense
CTTCCGGAACCGCCGTGACGGCGCCGCTTTCGGACGCCTGGAGGATCGCTTCGATCAGCCGGTGGACCTTCAGCGCCTCCCGCCCGGAGACGCGCGGCTGGGTGCCATGGTCGAGCGCGTCGAGGAAGTCGGCCAGGACGGCGCGGTGGTGGGCGTTGGAGAAGGCCATGGGGTCGGCCCCGCCGCCCAGCGTGCCCGCCGTCTCCCCGGCCTGGACCGTCCCGCCGGAGCGCAGCTGCACCTCCAGCCGATCGCCGGTCAGCAGGGCGGAGCCGGCGGTTCCGGCAATCTCGATGCGCTCCGGATAGCCGGGATAGGCCGCGGTGGTGGCGTCCACCGTGGCGAGCAGCCCGCCGTCGTAGCGCAGGGCGGCGCACACCACGTCCTCGGTGTCGATGGGGCGCAGGCCGCTGGTGTTGGCGAAGGCCGCCACCTCGCGCGGCAGGCCGAGCAGGCTGACATAGAGGTCCAGCGTGTGGATGGCCTGGGTGAGCAGCACGCCGCCGCCGTCGCGTGCCTTCATGCCGCGCCCCGGCTGGGCGTAATAGGCGTCGTCGCGCCACCAGCGCACCACGACGGAGGCCGACAGCGGGCGACCCAGCGTGCCGGTGCGCAGCAGTTCCGCCAGCCGTTCGGCGGCGGCGCGGAAGCGGTGCTGGAGCATGACGCCGAGCGTCAGCCCGGCGCGCTCCATGCTCTCCACCACGGCGCGGCAGCCGGCGGGGGTGGCGTCGAGCGGCTTTTCCAGCAGGACGTGCTTGCCGGCAGCGGCGCAGCGGGCGACGAGGTCGGCGTGGGTGTCCGGCGGGGTCAGCAGCAGGACGGCGGAGACGGTGGGATCGTCGAGGATCGCCTCCGCCCGGTCCACCGCCGGCAGGCCGAAGCGCGCCGCGAAGGCGGCCCGGCGGTCGGCCGACGGGCTGAAGCAGCCCGCCACCTCGACGCGGTCCGCCAGATCCAGCAGGCTCTGGGCGTGCGGCGTCGCCGCCATGCCCAACCCGATCACGCCGACGCGGCGCCGCCCCGCCATCGTCAATCAGCCCTGGGCCAGGGCGGAGGCCTCGCGGGCCAGCCGCTCGATCTCGGACCAGCGGCGCTCCTTTATGGCGTCGGCCGGAGTCAGCCAAGTGCCGCCAAGCGCGAAGACGTTGGGAAGCGACAGGATCTCCTTCACATGCTCCGCCTTGAGGCCGCCGGTCGGGCAGAAGCGGATCTCCGGCATCAGCGGCGCCATGCCGCGCAGCGCCGGGGCGCCGCCGTTCAGCATCGCCGGGAAGAACTTCAGCTCGCGGAAGCCGTGCTCCATGGCGATCAGCGCCTCGGCCACCGTGGCGATGCCCGGCAGATAGGGCAGGCCGGCGGTCTTGGCGGCCTCCGCCAGACGGTCGGTCAGGCCGGGGCTGACGACGAAGCGGGCGCCGGCGTCGCGGGCCTGGGCGAACTGCTCGGGCCGGATCAGCGTGCCGAGGCCGACCAGGGCGCCCGGAACGCGGGCGGCGATGGCCTCCGCGCAGGCCAGCGCCGCGGGGGTGCGCAGCGTCACCTCCAGCGTGGTCAGGCCGCCGGCGACCAGCGCCTCGGCCAGGGCGACCGCGGTGTCCGGCTCGTCGAGGACGAGGACCGGGACGATGCGCGGGCCGGACAGGGAGGGTTCAAGACGCGGGTGGGTCATGTCAGGGCCTCGGCAGGAGAGAAATACAGTGGGGTGGCGTGCCGCATGTCGTCGATGGTCAGCAGCAGGCCGTCGATGTGGTCGCCGAGCGCCGTCACCGCGCGGTCGGGGTCATGGTCCGCGATGGCGGCGACGATGGCCTCGTGCTCGGCGATGACGGTCGCCAGGCGGCCGGGATAGGGAAGGGTCATGTGGCGGCAGCGGTCGATCTGCACCTTCACCTGCTGGGTGATCGGCCAGAAACCGGGATAGCCGGCGATGTCGGCGATCAGCGCGTGGAACGCCTCGTCCGCCTGGTGGAAGCCGTCGGCGCAGCCCGAGGAGTCCACCTCGCGCTGCCGCTCCAGATTGGCCTGGAGGGCGGCGATCTGGCTGCGGGTGGCGCGTTCCGCCGCGAAGCGGACGGTCGCCTGCTCCAGCGTCTTGCGGATCAGGTTGGCTTCCGGCAGGGCGGCGATGGGGATGCGCGCCACGAAGGTGCCCGACTGCGGAAAGACCTCCACCAGCCCCTCGTCGGCCAGCCGCAGAACGGCCTCGCGCACCGGGGTGCGGCTGACGCCGAAGGCTTCGGCCACCAGCTTCTCCACGATCGGGTCGCCCGGCCTGCGGGCCAGCGACACGATGTCGGCCCGCAGATCGCGGTAGATCGCCGCCGCCGCCGTGGTCCCGCGCTGCGACGCGCGGGGCGGCTTCATGGTTCCCGGGGCGGTCGACGTCTGGCCAGGGGGCATGGAGGGTCCCTCCGTCAGGGGATCAGCCGTCCAGCACGGACGCCATGGCGTCGCGCGGGATGACGGCGCCGCGGTGCTGGATGACCACGGCGGCGATGCGGTGGGCGGAGCGCGCCGCCTCCACGGGCCCAAGGCCCTTCAGGCGGGCGCTGAGGTAACCGGCGCTGAAGCTGTCGCCCGCCGCGGTGGTGTCCACGACCTTGGCGACCTTCTCCGATGGCACGGTCTCCTCGACGCCGGGGGCGGAGACGATGCAGCCCGGCTTCTCCAGCTTCAGCACGATCTCCGTCACCCCGGCGCCGCGGACGCGGGCCATGGCGCTGTCGGCATCGGCGTCGCCGTAGAGGCCGCGCAGGTCTTCGACGCCCGGCAGGGCGATGTCGGTGCGCCGGAGCATCGCGTCGTAGGCGCGCTGCGCCGTCTCACGGTCGGGCCACAGGCGGGGGCGCCAGTTGGTGTCGAAGGCGACACGGCCGCCGCGCGCGCGCAGGCGGTCGAGCATGGGGAACAGCACCTCGCGCCCGCGCTCGCCCCAGATGGCCAGGCTGATGCCCGACATGTAGAGCAGGTCGTAGCTTTCCAGATCGGCGACCAGCGCCGGGCTGTCGGGCAGCACGAACAGGTCGCGGGCCGGTGCGGAATCGCGCCAGTAGAGGAAGCGCCGCTCGCCGCTGTCGTCCGTCTCGATCATGTAGAGGCCGGGGACGCGGTTGGGGACGCGCAGCACATGGCCGGTGCCGACCCCCTCGGCTTCCCAGGTGGCGACCATGGCGTCGCTGTTGCCGTCGTCGCCCAGCGCCGTAACGTAATCCGTTGCGACGCCCAGCCGCGCCATGTAGACGGCGGTGTTCAGGGTGTCGCCGCCGAAGCCCATGGTGAAGGTCCCGTCGGGACGGCGCACCAGTTCGATCATGCATTCGCCAAGGGCCGCAACCCGGCGTGCGGACTCACCCATCGCCATCCCCCGTCCGGCGGTCCGATCCGCCGGTCTGTGCTAAAGAGTTCGAACGACACGGGTTTTTAGTCCCGTGCCTCCTGGGGTCAAGTATACTAATATATCAATATCCGAGGCAAGGCTTTTCGGGCGCTGGCCATTGGTGTGGTCATGCGGCGTTTTGCTGCTTCTTGCGCAGCCGCTCGCGGTGGGCGGTGTAGAGGCCGCTGGCGATGATGATTCCGGTGCCGAGGAAGGTCCAGTGGTCGGGCAGCGCGCCGAAGATCAGGAAGCCCAGCAGCGTGGACCAGACGATCTGCACGTAGGAGCAGGGGGCCAGCACCGACGCCTCGCCGAAGCGGTAGGCCTGCACCATCAGCCATTGCCCCATGGTGGACACCAGCCCGATCAGGGCGCCCAGCGCCACCTCCGTTGCGGTCGGCATGGTGACGTTGAAGGGCAGCAGCATGGTCAGCACGGCGAGGCCGGTCAGGGCGGACCAGATCAGGGTGGTGGTGGGATGCTCCTGCCCGGTCATCTTGCGGGTGATGACCACGCCGGTCGCCCAGCTCATCGCCGACAGGATGGGGAAGATGGCCGCCGGCTGGAAGGCCGCCCCGCCGGGCCGGATGACGATCAGCACGCCGAGCAGCCCGACCAGCACCGCCGCCCAGCGGCGCGGTCCGATCTTCTCGCCCAGCACCAGGATCGACAGCACGGTGACGAAGACCGGCGAGACGTAGCTGGTCGCCGCCGCCTCGGCCAGGGGCAGGTAATGCATGCCCATGATGAAGAACAGCGCCGAGCCCAGCATGCCCAGCCCGCGCAGAACCTGAAGGCCGGGGCTGGCGGTCTTCATCACCGGCGGGCCGCCGCGGATCATCAGCGGCAGCAGCAGCGTGGTGAAGCCGACATAGCGCATCCAGCCGATTTCGATGGAGGGCAGCGTCTGGGCCAGATACTTCGCCGTCGCGTCGGAGCAGGAGAAGAAGAAGACCGCGGCGACGACCATCAGAATGCCGCGCACGGGATCGTCGCGGCGCTCGCGGCCATGGGAGGGCATGGTCTGGGCGGCGGACACCCCTTCCGGGGGTCGGGAGCAGTCGGGCATGGCCGGAGGGCGCTTCCAGGCAGGAGGACGGCAAGCGGAAGGATGGTCCGGGTCTCTCGCCCGGTTAACCGTCAGGTTACTGATATATCATGCCTGGGAACAATGGTGCGGAGCGTCATGGCAGCCATACGGCCCGGCCCCGCGAATCCACAAGGTGCGCCTGGGGGTCAGCCGTCGCCGCGGTCCACGGTGGCGGGGCTGCGCAGGGCCGAGGTGACGGCGGGCGCCGGGCGCAGCAGCGGCGTCGGCGGGTTGATCGGCAAGTCCATCAGGCCGCGGCGGGCGGCGTTGCGCTCCAGCTCGTAATCGGGATCGGGGAAGCGTTGCAGGAGCGTCTCGTAGGTGTCGCGCGCCGCGGCGGGGCAGCCCAGGATGCGGAACGCCTCTCCCTGCCGCAGCAGGGCACCCGCTTCCGTCCCGCGGTGATAGGAGGCGAGGCTGGCCGCCACGGCGAACCAGCGGTCGTAGGCGGTCCACAGCGCCTCCACCGTCGGCCCCTCGCACCGCCCGGCCTCAACCGCGGCTTCCAGCGCCTGGCGGTAGGCGGTGTCGGGCGCCGGGCTGGTCATCGCACAGCCGCCTGCCAGCAGGAGGACACCCGCAAGCGCGGTTCCGGCAATCGCCTGTCTGTTGCGGGTCGGCATCGGTTCCTCTCCCCCGTTCGCATCCTCTCGCCACCAGTCAAATACAACCGGGTTAAAGCCCGGTTCAAGCCAGCGGGATGGCGTGCGCGGAGGTTCGGCGTTGCAGGCAACTCGGGAGGAAAATGCTTCGAATTTCGAGGCAAAGAGCAGCCAAGAATCTACGCCTTAACGGATATTAAAAGTCATATAAAAGCGGGCCGTAACATTATCCCTTGAGGTAAGCCGAATGGTTGACTCGCGGTACAGGAAGGCTATTACCTGAGGGTGTGAGAAAATAAAGCACTCGGAATTAAGGAAAATTTTAAGTGCCTTGTCCTCCAGCCCTCTAGTCGAAACCCCTGTTGCGGAGAATCCCATGCGCGCTGTCCTGGTTGAACCGAACCCCCTGATCGCCGACGCGCTCGGCCGTCAGCTCGGCATGGGGAAGATCCGCTACGACCGCCAGGACTGGGCCGGGCTGGAGGAGCTTCTGCAGGAGCAGGGTGCGGAAGGGCTCGGCTACGACGCCATCGTCCTGGGCAGCGTCGAGGACCCGGCGCGCTGCGTGGCGGCGCTGCGGGCGCATCAGGTCGGGGCGGCGATCCTCTGCCTGCTCGACCGGCGCTGCGTGACGACGACGGTGGAGCTGCTGCACGCCGGGGCCGACGACGTGCTGGTCAAGCCGGTGGTCAGCGCCGAGGTGCGGGCGCGCATCGAGGTAGCGCGGCGGCGCTCGCGCGGCCTGCTGAGCAACGCGGTGCGGGTCGGCCGGCTGACGGTGTTCCTCGACGGGCGCGACCCGGAGGTCGGCGGCGAGCGGC
>NZ_JBHSLC010000023.1:177412-230500 GCF_042657465.1 Azospirillum himalayense
GGCCGCCCACCACCGCCGCGTGGTCTCCAAGGAGCACATCTACGACGAGGTCTACGGCCTGTCCGGTGCCGACCCGCTGGACAAGGTCATCGACGTCTACATCTGCAAGCTCCGCAAGAAGATCGCCGAGGCCACCGGCGGCTCCCGCTACATCGAGACCGTCTACGGCCGCGGCTACAAGTTCGAGGCCCCGCCCGAGCATGAAGAGGCCACTCCGGCCGCCGCACCCGCCACCGCCGCCCGCCGCTTCCCGGCCATCCCCTTCGCTGCGTCCGGGCTGCACCCCGGCTGTCTCATCGCCGCCGAGTGACGGCGCCTTATTTCAAAGTCCCGCCTTACATCCTTCTTCCGACAGTTTGAAAAACGCCATGGCCGCGGCCCTTCGGGGCACGGCGGCTGAGCCGCTTTGCGCGGTCGCCGCATTTTTATAAAATGCGTCATTACTTTTAAAAGATCCCCATCTTTGAAAGACGAATGCGTCACCCTGGAAATGCTGCGGTTTTTTACTCCGGTTTAAACGGGGTCGGTCACAGTCGAATGGTCGGTTGCGCGCCCATAAAAACCAAGTGGGAAGGCCCGCGCAGCCCGGCCCCAGCGTCAGAAAGGCGCTCTGCATCTCGCGAATGGAGATACACATGGCCTCGATCATGACCAACACCTCGGCGATGACCGCGCTGCAGACCCTGCGTCGCGTGACGGGCGATCTGGAGACCACGCAGGACCGCATTTCGACCGGCCTGAAGGTCAACAGCGCCAAGGAGAACGCCGCTTACTGGTCGATCGCCACCACCATGAAGGCCGACGTCGCCGGCTTCAAGGCGGTGAAGGAGTCGCTGGAACTGGGCTCGGGCACGACCAACACCGCGTCGGTCGCCGCCAAGAGCATCTCCGAATCCCTGACGAACCTGAAGCAGCGCATCATCGCCGGTCAGGCCCAGGGCGTCGACAAGAAGCTGATCCAGGCCGACGTCGACCAGACGGTCCGGCTGATCACCGGCGCCGCCAACGACGCGTCGTTCAACGGCGACAACCTGCTGCGCGTCACCTACTCCAACGACGGCACGGCCAAGGACAAGGACGTCCGCATCCTGGCCTCGCTGAGCCGTGACGATACCGGTGTGGTGCCGAGCTACATCGACTTCCAGCGCCAGGACATGCGCGTCGCCTCGATCGTCGGCAAGGCGACCATCGAACAGCAGACCGATTCGACCAACGACCTGAAGGCGTCGCTCGACATCAAGCTGGGTGCTCCCGGCGCGACCTTCATCGATGGCCAGAACCTGGGCCTGAAGTCCCTGGAGCTGAACATCACCGATGAGGCCGGCGTCAAGCGGGCCGTGACGGTGGATCTGTCGGCGATCGACTACGACACCGACCTCGCCACGACCCAGGGCCTGATCGAAACGGCGATCAACGCCGCGGTCGGTCCGGAGTTCGATGTCGCCTTCAACGGCGACACCCTGGAGTTCACCGACCAGGACCCGAACACCGACGGCAACTTCCGCGCCAAGATCGACGGTCTGTGGATGAACACGACGGAGAGCGACGCCTTCGGCGGTCTGGCCGACCTGTCGCAGCTCGACGTCGTCAACAACGCCGCGAAGTCGCTGGCCGTCATCGACAAGATGATCGACAGCGTCATCGCCAAGGCGACGGTGATCGGTTCCATCGAGAACCGCGTGTCGGTGCAGAACGACTTCGTGTCGAAGCTGACCGACGCGATGAACAAGGGCATCGGCGCCCTGGTGGACGCCGACATGAACGAAGAGTCCAGCCGCCTGCAGGCCCTCCAGGTCCAGCAGCAGCTCGCCATCCAGGCGCTCTCGATCGCGAACCAGGGACCGCAGAACATCCTCTCGCTGTTCCGCTGATCCTTGTCCGGCCGGCGTCCTCCATGGGCGCCGGCCGCCTTCCTTCGTCCCGACATCGCGCGACATCCGTGCGCATTCCATAAGGTGCGTCCATGAGCATCGCCGCCTACAAGCAGACGATGGCCGAGTGCGAAGACCCGCGCCGCATCGAATATCTGGTGTTCCTGCGCATCACCCTCGCCATGGAAGAGCACCGCGGGGCCGGCTGGCGGTCGGACGCGCTGAAGGGCGCGCTGTGGCGCAATCTGGAACTCTGGAACATCCTGCGCGCCGATCTGGTGGACGACGACAACGCGCTGCCGGAAAACCTGCGCGCCGGTCTGATTTCCCTGTCCTTCTCGGTGGAGCGGCAGACCCGGCTGGTGCTGCGCGGCGAAGCCGACGCGGGTGTGCTGATCGACATCAACCGGTCGGTCATGCGCGGTCTGCAAGGCGTCGCCCATGCGGAGGCGCCCGTTGCGATGGAGGCCGCCTATGGCGCTTAAGCTCCGCCTCAAGCCCTGCGAGCGGGTGGTCATCAACGGCTGCGTCGTGCAGAACGAGAACCGCCGCTACACCCTGACGGTCAGCAATTTCGCGCAGATCATCCGCGGCAGCGACATCATGCAGGAGGAGGAGGCCGACACGCCGGTCCGCCGCGCCTACTTCGTGATCCAGAGCATGCTTCTCGACCCCCGCGCCGCGGAGGAATACGGCAGCGTCGTCGCCGGCATGATGGCCAAGCTCTACACCGCCTTCCTCCATCCGGACATGCAGGACCGCATCATGCAGGCGATGCGCAACGTCAGCGACCGGGATTATTACAAGGCGCTGGCCTGCCTGCGGCCGGTCATGGCCTACGAGGATGGCCTGCTGCATCCCGCCCGTCCCGCGCGCGCGCCGGCCGGGGCGCCCGAAGCCCACGCGGAAGGATGACGACGCCATGGCCGCACCCATCCAAGGAATCACGGGCGGCTCCGGTGTGACCGGCGAGCGGTCCGCAGCCAGCGCCGACGTCATTGCCGAGGCGCGCCAGCGCCAGGCCGACCGGCTGCGCGCCGCCCAGGCCGAGTCCGCCAAGCGCACGGAGATCGTGGAGGAATCCGAGACGAGCGCGGAGGCCGACAACCGGACCCGTTCGGAGCCGATCCCGCCCTACCGCGTCAATCTCGACCCCGGTACCGGTCGCCTGTCCACCGAGGTGCTGAACATCGAGACGGGCGAGGTCATCCTGCGCATTCCGCCGGCCTACGTCGATCCGTTGGACCTGACGGGCGTTACGGATGCCCCCGCGGATGCCCACAAGGGTGCCGATGCCGCCAGGCCCACCGACGGCCACGATCCGGAGGCGAAGGCATGAGCACGATCCAGGATTACCGTCAGATCGTGCGGAACCAGGACCGTTTCGAAAACATGATCCGGGTCCGTTCGGACGTGAAGCGCAACGTCGAGTATTTTCAGGAGAATATCGGCAAGATCACCAGCGCCGAGGAGCTTCTGAAGGACGAGAAGCTCTACCGCTTCGTCATGGAAGCCTTCGACCTGGAAAGCCAGATCTTCGCGCGCGCCCTGATCCGCAAGATTCTGGACGAAGGCGTCACCGACCCGAACGCTCTCGCCAACCGCATGAACGACGCCAAGTTCAAGGAACTGGCGACGGCCACGGCCTTCCCGGAAACCGGCGGCGCCACGCTGAAGGAGCCGGCGATCGTCCAGGCGATCGTCGACCGCTATGTCGACGTGAAGATGGAAGTCTCGGCGGAGGAGAAGAATCCGGCCGTCCGCCTCGCCCTCTATTTCCAACGCAAGGCCGGGCGCATCACCAACTGGTATCAGGTGCTGTCCGACCGCGCGCTCCAGAAGGTCGTCTTCACGGCCATGGACATTCCGGAGCAGTCGGCGCTGGGCGACCTGGACCGGCTGGTGGACAGGATGAAGAAGCGCTTCGACATCGCCGATTTCCAGGACCCTGCGAAGGTGCAGACGTTCCTGGACCGTTTTTCGGCCATGTACGACCTGAAGAACGGCGCGCCCGCGGGGGCCTCCGCCGGTCTGCCTTACATCGGGCCGGTCAGCCGCGGGGGACGCTCCCCGATCATCGCCATCGACTCGTCCATCACCATGTCGCTGCTGAATTTCCCGCGCTTCTGAGCAGAGAGCGGCGGAATTTCGGCAGGCGGAACCTCCGGAGGATGGCTGTGCAGCCGAGCCGACAGGCCAGGCCGCCGGGCGCGTGGCCGCATGTCGTGGCCCTGCTGCCCGGCCCGGACGACCGGGACGAGGACACGGCCCGCGACTCCCTTCATATCCTGCCGATGACCATCCTGCCGCTGGAGACTCCGGGGTTGCGCCGGGCGCGGCTGATCAAGAACGTCCGGCTCCAGACGGTGGTGGAGCTGTTCAACGATGTCCACGCCGGCAGCGGGCAGGTGATGCCCAGCCAGTTGCCGCTGCATTTCGGCAACCGCTCGCCCGAGCTGGACCGCGACCTGCTGATGATCGGGCAGATCGCCCAGGCCGCCAGCTTCGACGTCTATTCGCTGCGCATCGAGCTGCGCCGCCTGAAGATTGCGGTGGACGAGCACGCCGCGCTCCGCCTGTCGCAGCGCCGGAAGGACCAGCTCACCCGCTACATGCGCGTCTTCACCCGGCCGCTGATCGAAAGCGTCTACGGCAGCGACGACGTGCAGGTGCAGAATGTCGAGGACCTGATCCGCCTGTTCGCCGAGCCCGATCTGGCGGAGGTGCGCCGCCGGCTGACCATGATGGCCGACCGGCTGGACATCGCCATGGCCGACATCCCGGCCTTCCTGGAGGAGTACGGCGACATCTTCCTGTCGCTGGCCTATTTCAAGCAGTGCCTGGACGAAATCGTCCCCGACGTGCAGGCCTTCCTGGCCTGGATGGACGCGGTCCGCGGCTTCAGCGAGGTCCGCCGCGACGCCCGTCACGCCCGGATGCTCGACGAGGTGGGCCGTGACCTGACGGAGATCGCCGCCTCGATCACCGGGCGGTTCGAGAGCTTCGACAACCGCTCCAAGGACTTCTGGCGCAACATCAACGCCCAGAGCTTCCGCAGCATCCGCGACCTGATCACCAACCATCACGTCACCATCGGCGGGGTGCTGTGCGGGTTGGCGGTGAAGATGGCCCTGTGGAAGGCCCGCTTCTCCAGCGGCGGCGGCCCGGTCCGCCGGCTGGAGTTCATCCGCTCCGAAATCCTGCCGGGCCTGTCGCACATCCGCTCCCTGGAGCGCTCGGCGCGGAGCGGGGGGCGGTAAGGCCCCCGGCATTCCACAGACCTCCTACCGGCGCCGCGCGGCGAGCTGGAGGGCGGTGGCCGTCGCGGCGACGGCAATGCCCAGGCCGGTCACGGCGGTCCAGCCCCCGGCGTTCCAGGCCAGCGTCGCGGCACTCGACCCCAGCGCGCCGCCCAGGAACATGCCGCCCATGAAGATGGTGTTCAGCCGGGCGCGGGCTTCGGGGCGCAGGGCGTAGACGATGTGCTGGTTCGACACCAGCGCCGCCTGAACCGCGAAGTCGAGCAGGATCACCCCGGCGACCAGACCGGCGACCGACGTCCACAGCCCGAACAGCAGCCAAGAGGCGAGCGTCAGCAGCGTGCCCAGCAGGATCACCCGGTGCGGCCCGCTGCGGTCGGCGATCCGCCCGGCCATCGGGGCGGCCAGGATGCCGACCGCGCCGACGATGCCGAACAGCCCCGCGGCGTCGGCGCCCAGGCCGAAGCGCGGCTCGGCCAGACGCAGCGCCAGGATGGTCCAGAAGGTGGTGAAGGCGGCGAACAGCAGCCCCTGGGTGACCGCGGCCAGCCGCAGGGCCGGGAATTCCCGCCACAGATGGACCAGCGAGCGCATCAGCGCCGGGTAGCGCAAGGACGCGTTCGGGTGGCTGCGCGGCAGCATGACGGCCATCAACGCGGCCGCAGCCAGCGCCAGCGGCACGGCCAGCCAGAACATGGCGCGCCAGCCCTCGTGCGTGCCGACGAAGCCGGCCAGCGTGCGGCTGAGCAGGATGCCGGTCAGCACCCCCGACATGACGCTTCCCACCGCCGCCCCGCGCCGCTGCGGCGAGGCGAGATGGGCGGCGAAGGGAACGATCTGCTGCGCCACCGTCGCCGAGACGCCGAGCAGCAGCGAGGCGGCGACCAGCAGGGCGGGACCCTGCGCCAGCGCCGTCGCGACCAGCGCCGCGGCGAGCAGCAGGAACTGCCCGACGATCAGCCGCCGCCGCTCCACCAGATCGCCCAGCGGCACCAGGAGGAGCAGGCCGGCGGCGTAGCCCAGCTGCGTGGCGGTCGGGATCATGCCGGTCAGCGGGCCGGGCAGGTCGCCCTCGATCAGGCCCAGCATGGGCTGGTTGTAGTAGATGTTCGCGACGGCCAGCCCAGCGGCGGTCGCCATGGCGAAGGTCAGCCCGCGGCCGAGCCGGGTCTGGTCGGGCGTGTGGGTTGATGTGTGGGACATTGTGTCGGTGATGCTCATGACAGGGGGTCCTTTCCGACAATCCCTCTCCCGCCCCGGGAGAGGGTGGCGCCGGAGGCGCCGGGTGAGGGTCGCACGAGGATCGAAGCGCTGATCCTCGGCGGCACCCTCACCCTCCCGCCGCTTTGCGGCGGGCCCCTCCCTCTCCCGGGGCGGGAGAGGGGTTCTCAACGTGCGAAAACCTTGGAACGGACCCTATCGCACTTTCACAATCCGCATCAGTCATGCAGAATGAATGGCCTGTATATCGGAATATGAAGCAATGGACCTCGCCGGACTCGCCGTTCTGGTGGAAGCCGCCCAGGCCGGCAGCTTGGCCGGGGCCGCCCGGCGGCTGGGCATCTCGCCGCTGATGGCGACCCGGCGGCTGGCCGCGCTGGAGGAGGCCATGGGGGCGCGGCTGATGCAGCGGACCACCCGTTCGCTCGCCCTGACGCCGGAGGGGGAGGCGATGCTGCCCTTCGCCCAGGCGATGCTTGAGAACGAGGCGGCGGCGCGGGCCAGCGTCCGCCCGTCCTCCGCCGGCGCGTCGGGGCTGCTGCGGCTGACCGCCTCCGCCGCCTTCGGGCGCAAGGTGGTGGTGCCGGTGGTCGCGGACTTCCTGACGGACAACCCGCAGGTCTCGGTCGATCTGCTGCTGACCGACACGGTGGTGGACATCGTCGGGCAGGGGATCGACCTCGCCATCCGCATCGCGCGTCTGAAGGACAGCGCGCTGATCGCGCGGCGGCTGGCCGACAACCCGCGGGGGCTCTACGCCACGCCCGGCTATCTGGCGGCCCGCGGCACGCCCGCCGCCGTCGCCGATCTGGTGGAGCACGAATGCCTGTGTCTGTCCGGCACCACCCATTGGAGCTTCGCGGGCGACGGACGGGAGCGGCGCATCCGGGTGCGTGGGCGCTTCACCGCCAACTCCATCGAGGGGTTGCGCGACATCTGCCTCGCCGGGCTCGGCATCGCCGTCCTGTCCGAGTGGGACGTGCGCGACGAGGTGGCGCGCGGCGCGCTGGTGGCGCTCACCCTGTCCGACGGGGCGTTGGAGCCGCTGGCGGTGTGGGGCGTCCACCCCTCGGCGCGCTTCGTGCCGCCGAAGGTGCGGCTGTTCATGGACGCGCTGGCGAAGGCTCTGCGCTGACCGGGGTCAGAGCCGGGCGGCCGCGCGGTCCGCCGGCTGGGTGGCGTGCAGTTCGTAGAGCTTCGCTAGGATTTGCGGGGCGGGCTGCTCCGCCTTGGGTGCCGGTGCGTCCGCCGCCTTGTCCGCCGCGGCGTCGGTGCCCGGCGCCTTGCGGGCGAGCGCCTCCGCCAGCACGGCCGGGGACGGGCGATGGTCCGCCGGATGGTCATGCGCCGGACCGGCGAGGAAGGGCAGGGGCGGGGCGTTGGACGGCACGTCCTTCGCCGCAGCCTTCGTCTCTTCCGCGCCTCCCTCGGCCAGCGTGACGAGGTGGCCCAGCGGGTCGTCGCCGGTCACCGCCTCGAACGCGGCCATGGCGGCGCTGCCGAGCAGGCCGATGGGGCCGCCGAACAGGAAGCCGCCGGCCAGCCGCGCCGGCAGGCCGATGTCGTCGCCGGTGGCGTGGCGGTAGACCTGCGACACCCCCGGCAGATGTTGCAGCGGATTCACCGCGTCCAGCAGGTCCCCGAAATCCAGGCTGAGGTCCGCCGTCTCCGGCTTGGCGGCGGCGGGCTTGGCCGGAGCGGTGGTGGGGGCAAGCGCGCGGGTGGCGAGCGCGTTGGCGTTGGTCATGGAGCGACTCCCGTGGGAACGGCGAGGATGCGGTCGAGAATTCGGAAGGAGTCGAGAGACGGCGTGGCGTCGTCCTTGCCCTGGCGCAGGAACTCCTCCAGCGCCGGGTTCAGCGCGACGGCGCCATCTACTTCCGCGTCGGTGCCCTGTTTGTAGGCGCCGATGCGCACCAACTCCCGCATGTTGTCGTAGGTGGCGGCGAGGCTCCGCGCGCGGCGCAGCAGAGCGTTCTGCTTCGCCGTGTGGCAGCCGGGCAGCAGGCGCGACACGCTGCGCAGCACGTTGACGGCGGGGTAACGCCCCTGCTCGGCGATGCGGCGGTCCAGAACGACGTGGCCGTCGAGGATGCCGCGCACCGCGTCGGCGATGGGCTCGTCATGGTCGTCGCCGTCCACCAGCACGGTGAAGATGCCAGTGATGTCGCCCTGGCCATCCCGGCCCGGCCCGGCGCGCTCCATCAGCTTGGGCAGTTCGGCGAAGACGCTGGGCGGGTAGCTCTTTGCGGTCGGCGGCTCCCCGGCGGCCAGCCCGATCTCGCGCTGGGCCATGGCGAAGCGCGTCACGCTGTCGATCAGGCAGAGGACGTGCAGGCCGCGGTCGCGCAGTTCCTCCGCCACGGTCAGGCAGAGATGGGCGGCCTGCCGGCGCATCAGCGGCGGCTCGTCCGAGGTGGCGACGACGATGACGGAGCGGGCGAGGCCGTCTGCGCCCAGATCGTCCTGGATGAATTCCTGCACCTCGCGCCCGCGCTCGCCGACCAGACCGATCACGATGGCGTCGGCCCCGGCGTGGCGGGCGACCATCGACAGCAGCGTCGATTTGCCGACGCCGGACCCGGCGAAGACGCCCATGCGCTGGCCGCGGCAGATCGGCGTGAAGACATCGATGGCGCGCACGCCGGTGTCCATCTTCGCCCCCACCCGGCGGCGCGCGTAGGCCGGCGGCGGGGCGGCGCGCAGCGGGCGGGCGTGGTGGCCGTTGCGCAAGGGACCGCGCCCGTCGATCGGCTCCCCCAGCGCGTTGACCACGCGGCCCATCCAGCCGGGGCCGGGACGCAGCGTGAAGGCGGTGTCGTCGGTAACGGCGGTGCAGCCCTCCGCCACGCCGTCGAGGTTGTCGAAGGCCATCAGCAGCGTGCGGCCCTGCCGGAAGCCGATGGTCTCGCACAGCAGGCGCTGGCCGCGCGCCGTCTCCGCCCAGCATTTGTCGCCCACCGCCAGGACACGGCGCAGTCCCTCCACCTCCAGCGTCATGCCGGCGGCGCTGCGGATTTCGCCGCGCCAGGATCGGGTCGGCATCCGCTCGATCTCGGACAGAAGGTTGGAAAGCACGCGCATTGCCGGGACGTCTCCGCCGTGTCGGAACGGGTTGATCCTGCCACGAGGATTTTAAATCCGGTTTTAAACGGCGGGCGTCATCTTGGCCCTGCCTTGCTTTCCGGCTTCGCGATAGGGCCGTTCCAATGGATTTTAGCAATATTTCGGTGTTTCGGCTGACCGGCGCGCGCCTCGATTACTTGGCGGAGCGGCAGAAGCTGATCGCCGCCAACGTCGTGAACGCCAACACGCCCGGCTATCAGCCGAAGGACCTGAAGCCCTTCGCGGCGCTGATGGACGGCCCGCAGACGGTGGCGCCCGCGCTCACCTCGCCCATGCACCTGACGGGCTTCAACCCGTCCGGCGCGGTGCAGGAGGCGCGCAAGCCCGAGCAGTGGGAAACCACGCCGGACGGCAACGCCGTGTCGCTGGAGCAGGAGATGTCCAAGGGCAGCGAGACGCGCGACGCCTTCGCCCTGACCGCCGGCCTGTTCCAGCGCAACCTGCAGATCCTGCGCGCCGCCTGGCGCGCCGGCTGACGACTTCGGAGTCCCCTCCCATGCTCACCGATCCCCTCGCCGCGACGATGCGGATCGCCAGTTCGGGCCTGCAGGCGCAGGGCACCCGGCTGCGCGTGGTCGCCGAGAACATCGCCAACGCCGATTCCACCGCCATGACGGCGGGCGGCGATCCCTACCGCCGCAAGACCGTCTCCTTCGCCACCACGATGGATCGCGCCGCCGGGTCGGAGATCGTGAAGGTCAAGCAGATCGGGCGCGACCGCAGCGACTTCCAGCTCGTCTACGAGCCCTCTCACCCTGCCGCCGACGAGAAGGGCTACGTCAAGCGCCCGAACGTCCAGCCGCTGATCGAGATGATGGACATGCGCGAGGCCAGCCGGTCCTTCGAGGCGAGCGTCAACGTCATCGAGCAGTCGCGCAGCATGATGAGCCGCATGATCGACCTTCTGCGCGGCTGAGGAGACCCAGAGCATGATCGAACCCATCGGCCGCGCCGCCGCCGCCTACGGCCTCCACCGCGCCCCCCTGGCCCAGCCGGCGCCCGCCGCTTCGCTCGCCACCCCGCCCGCCGCAGCGGCTTCCGCGGCATCACCGTCCGCCGAGACGGCAGCGTCGGCCGAGAGCAGCTTCGGCGCCTTCCTCGACCGTCAGGTGTCGCAGGCGGTGGAGACGCTGAACGAGGGCGAGCGCATGTCCGTCGCCGCCGTCGCCGGCAAGGCCGGCACGCACGAGGTTGTGCGCTCCGTGCTCGCCGCCGAGATGACCGTGCAGACGGTGGTGTCGATCCGCGACCGCATGGTGCAGGCGTATCAGGACGTCATGCGGATGGCGATTTGAGCGCGTGTGTTGGGACGTAATGCCCCCTCCCTAACCCTCCCCCGCTAACGCAGGGGAGGGGATTCAGTCCCTCTCCTGCGAAGCGGGGGAGGGAAGGGGCCCGCGAAGCGGGAAGGGTGGGGGCAACCGCTCCCCAGGAGAACCCCCATGAACGAAGCTGACGTGCTGGAAGTCCTGCGCACCGGCATCTGGACGATGCTGCTGATCGCCGCGCCGCCGCTGGTCATCGCGGTCCTGGTGGGCGTGGCGATCTCGCTCGTCCAGGCGCTGACCCAGGTGCAGGAGATGACGCTGACCTTCGTGCCGAAGATCGTCGCCATCCTGGTCACCACCGTGCTGGCGCTGCCCTTCATGTACGGCGCGCTGACCACCTACGCCGACCGGCTGGGCAGTCTGATCGTCTCGGTGCGGTGACATGCGCCGGCTGGCCGGACTGGCGATGCTGCTCCTGGCCGGGCTCCCGGCCGGAACCGCGACCGCCGCGGAGGTGAAGCCGCCGGCCGCGCAGATCGGCACATGGTCCACCGCCCTCTATGCGCCGCGCGTCCTGCCCGCGCGCAGCCTGCCGCCGGAGGCCGCCTGCATCGACGCCATCCTGGCGGCGGAGCGCGAGGCCGGGGTGACCGACCACATGCTGCTCGCCATGGGTTTCACCGAGGCCGGGCGGATGACCGCCGACCGGCTGTTCACCGTCTGGCCGTGGACCGTCAACACCGAGGGCGCCTCCCACTACTTCCCGACGCGGGACGAGGCGATCGCCTTCGTGCGCGCCGCGCAGGCGCGGGGCACGCGCTCCATCGACGTCGGCTGCCTTCAGGTCAATCTGAAATGGCACCCCGACGCCTTCCCCGACCTGGAGACCGCCTTCGACCCGCGCGCCAACGCCCGCTACGCTGCGCGCTTCCTGGGCGACCTGCACCGCGCGCAGGGATCGCTGGACGCCGCCATCGCCCGCTACCACTCCGCCCAGTCGGAGCGCGGTGCGGCCTACCGCGAGCGGGTCGGCGGCAACCGGCGCTGGGTGGCCGGCGCCATGGATTACCTGAAGACGCTGGCCGCCGGTCCCCAGGCCGCCACTTCCCAAACCGCCCCCGGCGCGTTGCCCGCCTGGGGCCGGGCGGAGTTGGGCCGCCTGTCCTTCCTGTCCAGCCTCTACGCCAACGCGGTGGTGAAGCCGCTGCTGCCGGCAACGGAATGAGGCGGCGGAGTAGCGCAGACGTAAAAGCCGGTTTTACCGCGGGGCGCTAGCGTACCAACGGTGCCGCACCCTGGAGTTCCCGCATGGCTTTCACGGACACCCTTCGGAACCGGATGACCAGCCTCGGCGATGCGGGGCTGGCGAACCGCGACGTGCTGTTCGCGCTGGGCATCCTGCTGGTGCTGGCCGTGCTGTTCCTGCCGGTGCCGACCTGGTTCCTCGACCTCGGGCTGGCGCTGTCGCTGGCGGTCAGCGTGCTGATCCTGATGGTCTCGCTGTGGATCGGCAAGCCGCTGGACTTCTCCTCCTTCCCGACCGTGCTGCTGGTCGTCACGGTGCTGCGGCTGGCGCTGAACATTGCCTCGACCCGCCTGATCCTCAGCCACGGCCACACCGGCCCGTCCGCCGCCGGCCATGTGATCGAGGGCTTCAGCCAGTTCATCATGGGCGGCAACTTCGTGATCGGCGTGGTGATCTTCGCCATCCTGATCGTCATCAACTTCGTGGTCATCACCAAGGGCGCCTCCCGCATCGCGGAGGTCGGCGCGCGCTTCACGCTGGACGCCATCCCCGGCAAGCAGATGGCCATCGACGCCGACCTCTCCGCCGGCATGATCGACGACGTCGAGGCCCGCCGCCGCCGCAAGGAGTTGGAGGACGAGAGCACCTTCTTCGGCGCCATGGACGGCGCGTCGAAGTTCGTGCGCGGCGACGCGGTGGCCGGGCTGGTCATCACCGCCATCAACGTGCTGGGCGGCATGGCCATCGGTATGGCGCAGCAGGGCATGTCCTTCGAGTCCGCGGCGTCGGTCTACACCATCCTGACGGTGGGCGACGGTCTGGCCACGCAGATCCCGGCGCTGGTCGTCTCGCTGGCCGCCGGCCTGCTGGTGACCAAGGGCGGCAACGTCGGCTCCGCCGATCAGGCGGTGCTCGCCCAGCTCGGCGGCTATCCCAAGGCGCTGATGGTGGCGGGCGGGCTGCTCTGCACGCTGGGCGTGACGCCGGGTCTGCCCGCCGCGCCCTTCGTCCTGCTCGGCGGCGGCTTCGGCGCGGCGGGCTGGTACGCGATGCGCGGCAAGATGCGCCGCGCTGCACTCGCCCGGCTGGAGGAAAGCCGCAAGGCGCCCACCGCCCCGGCCGAGGAGGCGGTGGAGGACATGCTGAAGGTGGACGAGGTCAAGGTGGAGGTCGGCAACCACCTTGTCCCGCTGATCCTCAACAAGAACGGTCCGCTGACCGGCAAGGTGAAGACGCTGCGCAAGCGCTTTGCCAAGGAGTTCGGCTTCATCCTGCCGTCGGTGCGCATCAAGGACAGCAGCTTCCTGCCGCCCAAGGGCTATGTCGTCAGCGTGATGGGCGTCGAGGTGGCGAGCGGCGAGGTGCGGCCCAAGCAGCTTCTCGCCATCGACCCGTCCGGCGGGGCGGCCCCCGACCTGCCCGGCGAGGCGACGCGGGAGCCGACCTTCAACCTCCAGGCCCGCTGGATCGACCCGGCGCGGCACGAGGAGGCCATCGCCAAGGGCTACACGGTGGTCGACCCGGAAAGCGTCATCACCACCCACCTGACCGAGGTCATCAAGGACCACCTCTCGACCCTGCTGACCTTCGCTGCCATGCAGAAGCTGATCGACGGGCTGGGGCGGGAGTACCAGAAGCTGATTTCCGACATGGTGCCGTCGCGCATCACGCTGGTGGTGGTGCAGCGCGTGCTCCAGGCGTTGCTGGCGGAGCGGGTGTCGATCCGCAACCTGCCGGCCATCGTCGAGGCCATCGCCGAAGCGGTGAACTGGACGCGCAACATCACGCTGGTGACGGAGCATGTGCGGGCGCGGCTGGGCCAGCAGATCTGCCAGTCGCTGACCGCACCCGACGGCTTCGTCCCGGTCATCGTCCTGACCCCGCGCTGGGAGCAGGTGCTCCAGCAGAGCATTGTCGCGGAGGGCGAGGACCGGCGCTTCGCCATGCCGCCGACCCAGGTGCAGGAGTTCCTGACGGCGCTGCGCATCACCATCCAGAAGCACGCCACGCCGCAGGTCTGGCCGGCCCTGCTGGTCGGGGCGGAGGTGCGGCCCTTCGTCCGTTCCCTGCTGGAGCGGGTCAGCCCGATGACCCCGGTCATCAGCCACGCCGAGCTTCACCGCAAGGTGTCCGTCAAGACGATCGACCAGGTGTGAAGGACCAGTGATGGACACGCTCGCCGACCTGCTCAGCCTGGAGGTCTACCGCGCCTTCCTGGTCTTCGCCCGCGTCGCCGCGGCGGTCAGCCTGCTGCCCGGCTTCGGCGAGCTGGCGGTGCCGCCGCGGGTGCGGCTGTGCATCGCGATTCCCGTCGCGCTGGCGCTGACCCCGACGGTGCCCGGCCTGCCCGACCGGCTGCCGCCGGACGCCGCGGTGATGCTGGAGCAGATCTTCGCGGAGACGGTGGCCGGCGCCTTTCTCGGGCTGGGGGCCAAGCTGTTCCTGGCGTCGCTCCAGGTCGCCGGCAACATCGCCGCCCAGGCGATGGGCCTCGCCAACCCCTTCGGCGCCGACGCGGCGGGGTTCGAGAGCGGGTCGATCCTGTCGGGCACGCTGGTCATCGCCGGGCTGGCGCTGCTGTTCGCGCTCGACCTGCATTACCTGATGATCGACGCGCTGGTCCGCTCCTACGGAAGCTGGCCGGCGGCGACGCTGCCCGATCCCGGCATGGTGGCGGGGCGCTACGCCCAGCTCGTCGGCGTCACCTTCCGGCTGGGCGTGCAGATGGCCGCACCCTTCCTGGTCTTCGGGTTGATCGCCAACCTGGCGCTGGCTCTGGTCAATCGCGTGATGCCCTCCATGCCCGTCTATTTCGTCGCCACCCCGGCGATGGTCGGCGGCGGGATGCTGGTCTTCCTGGTGACGGCCGGCGCCATGGTCACCGCGACGCTGGCGGCGCTGGCCGGCTGGCTCGGCGGGCGATGAGAAGGGGGCGGTGAGGAGGCGGCGATGTCCGACAACACCCAGGACGAGGACCAGAAAACCGAGGAGCCGACCGAGAAACGCCTGCGCGAGGCGATGGACAAGGGCGACGTCCCCCGCGCCCGCGACGTCGGTCTGGCCGCCACCATGGCGGCGGCCTGGCTGATCGCCGCGGCCGGCGGGCCGCTCGCCGCCTCGCGCCTCGCCGAGGTGCTGCTGCCGCTGATCGAGAATCCGAACGACATCCGGCTCGACGGCGGTCCCTACGACGTGATGAACAGCCTGCGCTGGCTGATCGGCGGGGTGGCGGTGGCGATGCTGCCGGTGCTGGGCCTGCTGGTCGGCGGGGCGGTGGTGTCGGCGGTGGGGCAGGGGCCGCTGCTGGCCGCCGGCGACCGCATCCGGCCCAAGCTGTCGCACCTGTCGCCGCTCAGCGGCTGGCGCCGCATCTTCGCACGCCACGCGCTGGTCGAATTCGTGAAGAGTCTCGTGAAATTGGCGATCATCGCCTGCGCCGTCTGGTTCGCCGTGGCGCCCTACATCGATTGGACGGAGGGGATCGTGGGCATGGACGTTGCGGCGCTTCCCGACCTGCTGCGGGACCTGACCCTGCGGCTGCTGCTGGCCGTCCTTCTGGCGACGGTGGTGATGGCCGCCGTGGACGTGCTGTGGAACCGGCTGGAATGGCGCCGCCGCCTGCGCATGACCTTCCAGGAGCTGAAGGACGAGTTCAAGCAGACCGAGGGCGACCCGCATCTGAAGGCGAAGCTGCGCGAGATCCGGCGCGACCGTTCGAAGCGCCGCATGATGGCGAACGTGCCGCGCGCCACCGTGGTCATCGCCAACCCGACCCACTTCGCGGTGGCCCTGGAGTACGACCGCGCCAAGATGCCGGCGCCGGTCTGCCTCGCCAAGGGGGCCGACCTCGTGGCGCTGCGCATCCGCGCGGTGGCGGAGGAGAACGGCGTCCCGGTGATCGAGAATCCGCCGCTGGCCCGCGCCCTCTATGCCGCGTCGGAGGTCGACGCGGTGATCCCGCTCCAGCATTACCAAGCGGTGGCGGAGGTGATGATGTATGTGCTGCGTCTGAAGAACGGTGGGGCCGCGCAACCGGCGCAGCGGGCATAATGGGGTGGGCATGAAGGGGCGGGCGCCGGATGGTTTGGAATTCCGCTTAATGTCTTTTCAACGGGTTTGGCGGTAGACGAAGGAAATCCTCCCCTTCCGCGGCGCATCACGGCAATGAGTGACAGCGACGACCTGTTCGAGATGTACCGCTCCGACCGCGCCGCCTCCGGCGCGCTGAAGGGGGAGGCGCTGGCCGCCGCGCTGGCCGACAACGTGCGGCGCAGCTTCGCCGAGATGGACCGGCTGATCGCGGAGGTGACGCAGGCGCTCGCCCAGGCGCGCTACACGCTGCGCCTCGCCCCGGCGGTAGTGGACCGCGGCAGCTACCTTCAGCACGACCGCTCCTCCGAGAGCTTCCGCGATTACCTGCGCCTGTGGAGCCACCGCCGCGCCGAGGCGGGCAGCGGCGGCATGCATTGGGAAGCGAAGGTCCTGGTCACCGACAGCCGCCGCCGCTCGGCGGAGCTCGGGATGGGCGTGACCGTCGAATGGCCGACCGCGGACCGCGCGGCCGATTGCGCCTTCGTGGAGTTCTGGACGACCGGCCAGGGGGTGAACCTGCCCTCCGAGGGCCGCAACTTCCAGCGCGCCCTGGTCGCCTGCCTGCGGCGGCTGGAGGAGGCGGGTGAGATCACCCCCGCCGTGAAGCGCTGAAGGTTTGAAGCGCTGAAGGTTTGATCGTTCACGAACCGATCAGCGCCTCGACCTCCCGGATCGCGGCGTCGGCGGGAATGCGCTCCATCTCGCGGCCACCGAAGGCGGAGGCCGTCAGCACGGCCCCCCGCGTCACCTTGGGGCGCAGCTTCTCCGCGATGGTCGGGCCGTAGAGGGTCAGCAGCGGCACGTCGGCAAGGCCGAACAGGTGGCTGGTCCCGCTGTCGTTGGCGACCGCCGCGGAGCAACGCCGGGTCAGAGCGATGGTGCGCACCGGGGAATAGCGCGGCTCTGCCGGTTCGGCGTCCTGGAGCGGGAACAGCGCCTGCGGCACGGCGGCGCGCAGTTCGGGCAGCCAGTCCAGCTCCGCCGGGCCGAGGATGAAGACCGGCACCCGCCCACCGGCGACCTGGGCGCGGGCCAGTTCCACGAAACGGTCCAGCGGCCAGCATTTCACCCGCTTGCCCGCCCCCGGGGCGATGGCGACGTAGCCCGGCCCGTCGGGCAGGACGGCGCGCGCCTCGGCCTCGGCCTCGGCCGGGATGGGAACGGCCATGTCCAGCGGGGGGCGGCGCCCGCCGGCGACCTCCAGCAGATCGAACAGGCGGTCCAGCACATGCCGCGGCTCCTTGTAGCCGGGCGGTGGGCGGCGATCCGACAGACGATAGCCGGCGCAGGCCGAGACGAACAGGTCGTGCTTCAGACGCCGCGCCAGCAGCGTCCGCCAGGGCAGGGACTGGGTGTCCAGCACCAGGGAGAAACGATCCTTGATGGGCATGGGCTTCAGCAGGCCGAGCGGGCTGCGGCCGATGCCGGTGTCGGCGTGGAACTCGTCGATCAGCCCGTCCATCATCGGGCGCAGCGTGGTCGCCAGATGGGTGCCTTCGGTGGTGATCCAGGTGATCCGGTGGTCCGGGAACAACCCCCGCAGGGCGCGCACGAAGGGAATCTTGATGAGCGCGTCGCCGATCAGTTCGCCATGGGTGAAGACGGCGAGCGACGGCGAGCCGGCGCGGTCGGTTGCGGGCATACGGAAGCCTCGGGAGGATGCGGCCAAGCGGACGGCGGACTATAGCGGCCCGCAACCGGCGGCGGAACCCTCCGCAAAGCCGCCGTCTTTCAATCCCCTCTCCCGCCCCGGGAGAGGGAAGGGGCCCACGCGGAAGCGTGGGAAGGGTGAGGGTGCTGCCGAGAATCGGCCCCTTGATCCTTGGACGACCCTCACCCGGCGCCTGTGGCGCCACCCTCTCCCGGGGCGGGAGAGGGAACTCTAATTCGGCTGGGCCTACAGCTCGGCGTTCAGGCCCGACGCCGACAGCTCGACCGGGCGCACCGCGTGGCCGGAGGGGGCGTAAAGGCCGTCGCTGGCCGCCTTCTCCAGGGCCACGAGAAGGCTGCGGTTGATCGACAGCACGGCTTTGCGCATGGCGACCAGCCCCGCCGCGTTGTCGTTGATGGCGCGGTCCAGCCGTTCCACCCGCTCCAGGATCATCGCGCGCAGGTCGTCGTTCAGCCGCAGCGTGCCCGACTGCGCCTGGGTCATGATGCCGCCCAGACGGTCGGCCATCGCCTGCTTGCGCCGGGCGTAGACCTCCAGCCCCTCCAGATCGCCGGCGGCGAGCGCCGCCGTCTCCTCGTCCAGCAGGACGCTGAGTTCCGCCACCGTGTCGAGGAACTCCGTCATCACCACAGCGGTCGGCCCGTCGGCCAGCGCGGGACTCTCGGGCTCCGGGGCAGCGACGGGGGCGGTGTCCGCCTCCGGCTTGGCGTCGGGGGCGAATTCGCGGATCAGGTCCTTGAAACGGCGGCTCATCCCTTGGTTCCTTCGCTCGTCTGGCCGTAGAGGCGGGCCACGTCGGCCTCGACCATGCGGCCGATCCCCAGCGTGCCGGCCTCGGCGATGGCCTTGCCGTATTCCTGGAGCATGAAGCTGCGCCACGTCCGCTCGCCCTGGCCGCCGCCGAAGGCGCTGCCGGTGTCCACGCCAGCGAACATGGATTCCAGCATCTGCCCGACCATCAGCGCCTCGAACTCCTGCCCGGCCTTTTCGGCGGCACGGTTCGGGGCGGCGGGTTTCGCCGCTTGGGCGGTCATGGAAAGGGGGGAGATGTCCATCGCATCCTCGTCCGGCCGGAGGGGTCAAATGATTTCCAGGTCGGCGTGCAGGGCGCCCGCCGCCTTGATCGCCTGGAGGATGGCGACCATGTCGCGCGGCCCGACGCCCAGCGCGTTCAGCCCGTTGACGAGCTGCTGCAGGCTGACGTTGCCCCCGATGGTGACGAACTGGCGCCCGTTGCCCTCCTGCACCTGCACGTCGGTGCGCGGCACCACCACCGTCTGACCGTCGGAGAAGGGCTGCGGCTGCGACACCTGGGGCGTTTCCACCACGCGGACGGTCAGGTTGCCCTGGGTGATGGCGACGCGGCTGATGCGCACGTCGTCGCCGATGACCACGGTGCCGCTGCGCTCGTCCACCACCACGCGGGCGATGCCGTCCGGCCGCACGGTGAGCTGTTCGATGTCGCCGATCAGCCGGGCGACCGCGCCGGTGTAGCGGGGCGGAATGCGGACATCGACGGTGGTCGCGTCCAGCACATGGACGGCGCTGCTGCCCAGCCGCACCGCCACCGCGTCGGCGATGCGGTTGGCGGTGGTGAAGTCGGGGTTGCGCAGGGCCATGCGGACGCCGGTCACCTCGTCCAGCGCGAATTTCAGCTCGCGCTCCACGATGGCGCCGTTGGCGATGCGGGCGCTGGTCGGCACCCCCTTGGTCACGTTGGCCGCCACCCCGCCCGCCGAGAAGCCGCTGACCGACAGCGATCCCTGGGCCACGGCGTAGGCCTGTCCGTCGGCGCCCAGCAGCGGCGTGACCAGCAGCGTGCCGCCGAGCAGGCTGGTGGCGTCGCCCAACGCCGACACGGTGATGTCGATGGTCGTGCCCTGGCGGGCGAAGGGCGGCAGCGAGGCCGTGACCATCACCGCCGCGGCGTTGCGGGTGCGCAGCACCTCGTCGCGGGTGTTGATGCCCAGCCGTTCCAGCATGCCCTTCAGGCTCTGCTCGGTGAAGGGCGTGTTGATCAGCCGGTCGCCCGAGCCGTTCAGCCCGACCACGAGGCCGTAGCCGATGAGCTGGTTGCGGCGCACCCCGTCGAAGGTGACGAGATCCTTCACCCGCGTCTGGGCCAGCCCCTCTCCCGCCACGGCGGCGGCGGCCAGCAGGCAGGCCATGGCCAGCGCCAAAGCGCGGAGGGTGCGGCGGATCGGGCCGTGCGTCATCAGACCGTCTTTCATCGTCCCGTGGGAAAGTGGTTTCCTACAGGTAATTGGTGAGGCTCATCCGGGCGATGCGGGCAGTGGCCGCCGCGGTCGCCTCGATCTGCACTTCGAGCTGGTTCATGCGCAGGCTGGCTTCCGCCGGATCGACGCTTTCCATCGCGTCGAGCTGGTCGTTGAGAATGCGGAGCTGTGTGGTGTTCGCCGCCGCGACGTCGTCGAGCTGCGCGCGGTGGATGCCCAACTGCGCCGTGGCGTCGCGCACCCCGTCCAGTCCGCCCGACACCTTGGAAACCGCCGCATCCATGTAGGGTTTGTAGGCGTCCAGCGGCAGCTGGCTGGTGTCCAGGCTGGCCAGCATGTAGAGGCCCTGGAGCAGGTCCCGCATCGCCGGGTCGTTGCCCTGGATGCCGTAGGGGATCTCGGTCGAGCGGTCGGGCCGGGCGCTGAGGCGTGGCGCCGTCGACGGCGCTCCCAGGTAGAATCCCCCCTCGAAGCCGAGCGGCGAGGCGGAGGGGGCGGCGAACAGGCCATCCAGCGCCGCCACCGCGGCGGCGGTCTCGGCGGGAGTCTGCGGCGAGGAGTTGCCTCCGGTGGCCGTTGCGATGGCGTCCTGGACGATCTGCATGGGCGACGGAAGGCCGGACTCGTCGCCCTGCACGGAGCGCATCGGCGGCGTCTTCACCTCCACCCCGCCGAACAGATAGCCGTTGCCGGAGGAGGCGTTGAGCATGCCCACCACCTGATCCAGCACGGCGCGCGCCCGCACCTGGAGCGAGGTGCCGGTGGACGAAGGCTGGCCCAGCCCGACCGAGGCGGCGGCCAGCACGTCCTGCCCGGCGGACAGGATGTTGGTCAGCGCGCTGTCCATGGTGCCCAGCCGCCCTTGCAGCAGGGCGGTGGATTTCAGGGTCTGCTCGGTCTCGTCGAACAGGTTGCGCAGCGCGATGGCCTGCCCGGTGCGGGCGCCCAGCGCCTTGGCGACGTCGAAATGCTTGCCGCTGGCGATCTCGTCGTTGTTGCGCAGCCGTTCGAGCTGAAGCTCGGTGTTGGCGGTCTGCAGGCGCTTGGCAAGGCCGAGGGTGGAGACGGCGTTGTAGAGCATGGCATCAGTTCCGGATCTGGAGCAGCGTGTCGAGCATCCGCCCGGCGGCCTGGAGCACCTGGGCGCTGGCGCCGTAGCTCTGCTCGATCAGCAGCAGCTTCTGCATTTCGTCGTCGACGTTCACGCCGTCTCGGTTGAGACGCGCCGATTGCAGCGCGTCGGCGCTGATCTTGCGGGTCTTCATCTCGGACTCGGCGGTGGTGCGGTAGCCCTGCTGGGTGGAGACCAGGCCGGTGGCGTAGTCGCCCAGCGTCGCAGAGGATGGGAGGTCCGGATCGCCGAAGCTGCGGGTGGCGGAGAAGGCGTTGAGAAAGCGGTCGATCTGCGTGGTGTCGCCCGGCGCCAGCGGCGCACCGGCCCGGACGCCGCTCTGCACCTTCCAGGGATTGCTGCGGATGTCGCCGTTGACGGCGATGCGCGAGGCTGGTCCGCCGGTGCCGGCGGCCATGACGAACATGCCGGTCGTTCCGGGTTCGGATTCCGCCGCTTCGAACTGTTGGACGATGCCCGCCGCCAATTCGTCGAGCTGGGCCAGCGCCCGCGGCATGTCCTGGTGGGCGGTCTGGACATAGCCCATGATGCGCCCGCTCTGGATGTCCTGGTCGGGGTTGTCGGAGATGATCTTGCCGCCGGCCACCAGATCGCCACCGACGAGCTGAAGCGGTTGGGCACCCGCCGGCAGCTCGCGGTCGAGAAGCGTCTGGCCGTTGCGGGTCATCACCACAACCTCCCCGCTCTCGCGGGTGTGGGTGCGGATGCCGATCTCGTTCGACACCTGATCGAGCAGCCGGTCGCGCTCGTCCATCAGGTCGCCGGGCTCGGCGCCCTTGGCCTTCTGGGTGGCGATGGCGCTGTTCAGCTCGCCGATGCGGACGAGCGAGCGGTTGACCTCGTCGACCGAGGACTGGAGCCGCGCCTTGGCGTCGTTCTGCACGGTGATGGCCGCGGCGGCGGTGTCGTGCAGGCGGCGCACCAGCGATTCCGCGGAATCGACCACGGCGGTGCGCGCGGCCTCGTTGTCCGCCTGGTTGCGGAGCTGGCTGAAGGACTGCTGGAGCTTCGCCAGCGCGGTGGAGACGGACCGCTCGTCCTGCGGCTGGCCCAGCGCCGTGGCGTAATCGGCCAGCGCCGAGGCGCGGGTTTCCTGCGCGGTGTAGCGGCTCTGCTCGAACCGGGCGTCGCGGATCAGGAACTCGTCCACGCTGCGCAGCACGCCGTCGACGCGCACGCCCTGGCCGCGCCCGCCGCTGATCGCGGTGGAGACGGCCAGATCCTTGCGGACGAAGCCCGCGGTGGTGGCGTTGGTGATGTTGTGCGAGACCAGCGCTGCTTGCTGCTGGGTCGCGCGCAGCCCGGACAGGGCGGCGCTCAGGGCCAGTTGGAGGCTCATGGCGGGCTATCCCCTTTCCCGTCCGTCAGCGCTTCAGACGGGTGGTCTCGTCCACCATCTCGTCGGCGGTGCGCACCAGCGTGGCGTTGGAGGAGTAGGCGCGCTGCGTCTCGATCAGCGACACCAGCTCCTCCGCGATGTCGACGTTCGACTGCTCCAGCGCGTAGCCGGCGACCGAGCCCACGGTGCCGCTGTTGCCGTTGCTCAGCGTCATCGTGCCGCTGTCGATGCCCAGCGTGTAGGTGTTGCCGTCCTGGGGGACCAGCCCGCCGGGGTTGACCACGTCGGCGACCGGCACCTGATAGAGCGGCTGGCGGGCGCCGTTGTCGTAGACGGCCCACAGCGTGCCCGCCTTGTCGACGTCCACGGTGCTGACGCGGCCGGCGCGGGCGCCGTCGCCCATGAACTGCGGCACGTAATCGCCGTTGAGCTGCGTCAGGGAGCCGAGGTTGAGGGAGATCGTGTCGGCGGTCGGGGAGGCTGGAGAGGTCAGGGTGATGGACGGCAGCGCGCCGATGGGGAGGCCGGCTGATCCCGTGCCCGTCGCTGCGAAGTCGACGTAGACCGGATCCGCACCGGGGTCCGGATCGTAGGTCACCGTATAGCCTGGAGGAGCGTTCACGCTCACCGCCCACCTCTGGTCGGTCGGGGTGCTTCCCGGATCGGTCACCTTCGTCCAGGTCACCGTGACGTCGCGCGGAGTGCCGATGCCGTCATAGAGAGAGGTCGAGGTGCTGAAGCTGGTTCCGGAGGCTGCCTGGGCCGGCAGGTTGCCGGCGAAGCTCATCTGCGTCGTCTTGCTGCCGCCGTAGGCCAGCCCGGCGATGGAGACGGCGCTCAGCCCGTCGAAGCTGCTGCGGTTCACCGCGGGCAGGCTGCCGTCCGGTCCCAGCTTCCAGGCCTGGAGATACTGGCCGGCGCTGTTGCGCAGGAAGCCCTGGTCATCGGGCAGGAAGCTGCCGGCGCGGGTCAGCGCGTAGCCGGGCGAGGTTCCGGTGGTGCCCGCGTTGTCGGCGACGACGAAGAAGCCGCGGCCCTCGATGGCCATGTCGGTGGCCGACTGGGTGCCCTGGATGGTCCCGTCCTTCAGCACCTGATAATGCACGTTGGAGCGCACGCCGCCAGCGGCGTAGTTGCTCGTCGAGCCGGAGGAGGTCATCAGCGTCGAGAAGTCGACCGCGGAACGCTTGTAGCCGATGGTGGCGGAGTTGCTGATGTTGTCCGAAATGGCGGCCATCCGCGAGCTTTGCGCGGACATCCCGCTCACACCGGACCGCATGGCGCTGAACAGGCTCATCGGGAGATCCTCATCTCAAATCGGTTGGGCCGGAAGCGAGCCACGGGATTCTCCGCGATGGACTTCGGAAGGGAGAGTACAGGGCGGCTTTTAAAGCGGATTTAAAGAGCGTGTTCAGGCGTTTACTTAAAATTTTCCGCTCTTTTTGTTGGCTGCCCGTCGGGCCGGCGGCTGGGCGCGCCTCTCTTTCCGAAAGGAGAGGGGTGGAACCGAAATGCGATTGCGGGGGCGGCGAACGGATGCCGCATTGCGCGGATCGACAAATCCGGTCACTGTTGGACCGGTTGTCCTCCATGCATCGAGTGTCCAGAGTGAGCGAAGAGCAAAAGCAGCAGGTTACGGCGGTCGTCAAATGGTACAAGGCCGACAAGGGCTTCGGCTTCGTCCGCTTCGCCGACGGAAGCGGTGAGGCGTTTCTGCATTCCCGGGTTCTCGCCTCGCTGGGCGAGGTGTCGCTGACCGAAGGCACCGGCCTCGTCTGCGACATCGCCGAAACCCCGAAGGGGCCGCAGGTCGTGGCCATCCATTCCATCACCCCCGCCGACCCGGCAGAGGTCAAGCCGGCCCGCGCGCCGAAGCAGCGCCGGCAGCGCCAGCTGGAGGCCGGCGATCCCCAGGCGCCCCGCCCCGCCCCGGCCGCCATCCGCGAGCCCAAGCCGCGGCGCGAGCGGTCGGCGCCGGCCCTGATGCCGGTGCCAACGGGTGAAATGATTTACGGGACCGTGCGCTGGTACAATCTGGACAGCCAGTCCGGCCTGATCGACCCGTGGGACGACGAGACGGGCATCGGCGTCTATTTCGACCGGGCGATCCTGCGCCAGTCCGGGCTGGAGGTGGTGGCCGACGGCGAGGACGTGCGTTTCGTCGCCGTGCCGGGCGACGGCGGCCCGACCGCGCTGCGTGTCGAACTGGTGTGAGCCAACGGCATTCAGGCGCCGCGGGGTTTCCGCCCGGCGGCGCCTGAATCAGATCGAGACCCTGGCTGTTGCCCTCAGCGGGGGGTGAAGGATCGCGAGGGGCGGCGCTCGACGACCACCGGCGGACGCTGGTCCATGCCGCCGGAAGGGCGTGACGGGTAGTGGCCGCGGGATTCGGAGGAGTCCATCCGCCCGGCGGCCTCGCGCACCTCGAAGATGCGGCGTTCGACCGGCAGGCTCTCCGCCAGGACGATGACGGTGTTGAGCGAGATCCGGTCGATCGCCGGCTCCATCCGGTCGGCGCGCAGCCGGCCCGCCTGCACATGTTCCTCCACCTCGGCTTCCGAGCACTTCAGCCAGGCCGCCGCCTCGGCGATGGAGAGTGACTGGTCGCGCATCGAAGAAGCTCCAAGACTGGGGTGGGGACAGGAAACCGGCTTGCCAATAGGGGTGTACCCGATTTCCGCGCCGAACAACAGGGTGGCGAAGGGGCGTCCCGCCACAAGACGCCCGGGAACCACCTCTTTTTACTCCTTGGTGACGGTCCGGCAGCGCTGCTGGAGAAGGGAGACGGCCTGGGCGGCCTCGTCGCCCTGCAGCGTGAAGGCCCGCTCGTCCAGCAGACGCCCGTCGGCGTTGAAGGCGCGGACGAACAGCCCGTGTGCGGTGCTGGTGACCACTGCGTCCACCACGGCGTCCGCCGTCTCGTCGCTCGCCACGTCGATGAAGGAGGCGAGTTCCGCCAGTTCCCCGCCGTCGGTCCAATCGGCCTCGGCGATCAGGTCCAGCAGGTCGTTCAGCCCGCCGGCCGGCTCGCAGCGCTGGACGCGCGGGTCGGCGCCCTGGATGGCCGCCGTGAAGCGGGCCAGCGCCTCGCGGATGCGGGTCTCCTCCGCGGGGTCGAGTTCGGGTTCGCCGTCCTCGCCGACGCGGGCCAGCCCCAGG
Organism: Azospirillum himalayense; assembly: GCF_042657465.1. Lineage (NCBI taxonomy): Bacteria > Pseudomonadati > Pseudomonadota > Alphaproteobacteria > Rhodospirillales > Azospirillaceae > Azospirillum > Azospirillum himalayense. The sequence continues at coordinate 203,036 of NZ_JBHSLC010000023.1, forward strand.
AAATCGGGAACCGCGTCCTCGCCGGCGGCCTCGACGGCTTCCGCCTCCTCCTCGATCAGGCCGACGACGCCGACCAGCCGGGTGCCGGCGTCCGCCGGATCGGCCAGCAGGTCGGCCTCGCGGACGAAGCGCAGCGCCGCGTCGGTCGAGTCCAGCATGCGCAGCAGCAGGGTGCGGCGGTCGGCGGCCTCCAGATAGACCAGCGCTTCCGGCTCCAGCCAGACCGGCAGCAGGCGCGTGTCGGCGGCGGTCTCCAGCAGACCGGTGGAATCCAGCGCCTCTTCGATGGTTTCCACGGCGGGCGGCTGCGACAGATCGCCGGAGACCTCCACCGCCAGCCAGAAGAGGGTGGCGATCATGTCGTCGCCCTGGGCATCGGTGCGGCGGACGGATTCGGCGATGGTCTCCACCTCGTCGAGGAATTCCGGTTGCTCCTCCTCGCGCAGCTTGTCCAGCGCGGCTTCCAGCACCGCCTGACGGCCGGCGTCCAGCGTCTCGTCGAGCAGTTCGTCGAAGCGGCGGTCGCTGTTGCGCCAATAGCGGACCAGGCGCTCCGCCGGCGTGCCTGTGAAGGTTCCGGAGGCCGGCTTGCCCGCGCCGTTCCGCCCGTTGCCTGTCTTTGCCATGCTGCCTCTCCTGACTGGTCCGCCGGCGCTGTCGGGCGCGGGGGTGACGATACGGGCAGTGACCGTAGTGGCCGAAGGGCGCGCTGGCAAGCCGCCTGTCAAGCCGCCTGTCAAGCCGTTGCCTTGCGCTTTCAGGGCACTCGACAGCGGCGGCCGTCCTGCGGCAGGCTGGAGCCCGCAATCAAAAGCCGGAGGGCAGGGCCCGTGACGACGCGCGATGAGACCGAGGTCCTGCTGGCGGAGCTTCGCAAAGGCTTCGGGGTGGCCTCGAACAGTGAGCTTCTGCACCTGCTCGCCGCGCTGGGGCGGGTCGTCCTGGATGAATCCAGCCGCGACGAGCGTGGCCGCCGCGTGCTGAAGATCATCGGCAAGGGCGGGCGCGAACGCCAGATCGTGATCTCGGAGTAAGGGAGAAGCGCCCTTCCCCGCGCACCGCCGCGGGGAAGGGCATTCCCGTCAGCTCGCGCGGACGCGCTGGAGGAAGCCGGACAGCTCGCGGTTGAGCGCGTTGGCGCCGTCGGCGAGGTCGTGGGCCTTGTCGAGGAGGGTGCGGGCGGCGGTGCCGCTGCGGTCGGCGGCGGCGTTGACCCCGGCGATGGTCTGCGTCACCTCGGTGGTGCCCAGCGCCGCCTGATGGACGTTGCGGGCGATCTCCTTGGTGGCAGCGCTCTGCTGCTCCACCGCCGCGGCAACGGTGGCGCCGATGGTGCCGACGCGGGTGACCACTTGGACGACCGCCTGGATCTCGTGCACGGCCTCGCCGGTCGCGCTCTGGATGCCCGCGGCCTGGGCGGCGATCTCGCCGGTGGCTCGGGCGGTCTGGGCGGCCAGCGCCTTCACCTCGTTGGCGACGACGGCGAAGCCCTTGCCGGCTTCCCCGGCGCGGGCCGCCTCGATGGTGGCGTTGAGCGCCAGCAGGTTGGTCTGGCTGGCGATGTCGTTGATGAGATCGACGACGCGCCCGATGCTCTGCACGGAGTCCGCCAAGCCGCCGATCTGCCCGTTGGCGCGCTCGGCCAGAGTCATCGCCTCGCGGACGATGTTGGTGGACTCGGTGATCTGGCGGGTGATCTCCTCGATGGAGCTGGTGAGCTGCTCCGACGCGGCGGCGACCGTCTCCACGTTGGCCGAGGTCTGCTCGGTCGCGGCGGCGACGCTGGTGGCGAGGCGGTTGGTCTCCTCCGCCGTGGCCGACATGCTGCGGGCGCTTTCCTCCATCTCGGTGGATTCCGCCACGAAGCGGCTGACCACGCTGCCGACGGCCCCCTCGAAGCTGCTGGCGATCTCCTCCAGGGAGCGCTTGCGGTCCTCCTCGGCGCGGCGGGCGGATTCGATCTGCTCGGCCTCCAGCCGGCGCTTGGCGAGGGCGTTCTCGCGGAAGACCTCCACCGTGCGGGCCATGGCGGAGATTTCGTCGCGGCCGCCGGCGGGAACCGTCACGTCGAGGTCGCCGGCGGCGATGCGCTCCATCCCGCCCTGAAGGGTGAGCAGGCGGCGCACCACCATGCGGCGCACGAAGACCAGGACGACCAGCGCCGACAGCAGCAGGCTCACCACGCCGACCCCGATCTGAAGGATCGTGCCGTTGGACAGGGCCTTCTCGCTGTCCTCGGCGGCGGTGGTGATGGCGCCCTCCTGCGTGTGCACGAGGTTCACGACCGCCATGGACAGCGTTTCGGACAGGCTCAGATTGTTGGTCAGCAGGTCCCGCTGCGCCTTCAGGATCTCCAGCTCGGCCAGACGGGTGGGAATCAGCCCGTTCGGCTCGATCGAAAGGGTTTCGATCGCCTTCAGCGGTTCGGCCATCGCCTCCCGCGAGGCCTCGGGCAGCTGTCCGGAGTTGGCGGCCATCGTGGTTACGAGGATGCGCGTCTGCGCCTCGATGATCGACAGGCGGTTTTCATCGAAGCTGGCGGCGGCTTCGGTCAGCAGGCCGCGGACGGTGGTGGCGCCGTCGTCGATGCCGCGGACGATGGCGAGCTGCTCCTCGGTCTGGAGATACTCCTCGCCGGCCTTCAGCCGCTCCTCCGCCGGGCGGGTGTCATCCCGGAAGGCGGCGCGCTGCATGTCCACTCCGCTGCCGTGGATCGATTTCCAGGGCGCCACGAGTTGCGACAGGCGCCGCGTGGCGGTGACCACCTGCTCCAGGAGTTCGGAGCGGCGGTCGCTCAGCCCGATCCGCTTGTCCGCGGCTTGGTCGAGCAGCGTGACGTTGGCGAGCAGGGCCTGGGCGGCGCTGCTGGCGGCGGCGGTTTCGGACGGACGACCGGCGTGGGACGCGGCGTTGGCGCTGTTCTGCTCCAGGTCGGCCAGATCGCGCAATTCGCGTTCGAAGTCGTGCCGTTCCATGGCGATGCGCGCCGCCAGGTCCGCCTTCTCCTCCTTGCTGGTGACGGAGCGGAAGGCCGGGGCCAGCGCGTCGATGCGGCCCGCGTGCTGGGCCGCCCGCAGAGCGCCAAGCGCGGACGGCACGGCCTCCGCGGTGATGACCTGCAGCGTCCGGCCGAAGCCGGCGTATCCGGTCAGCGCCACCCCGATGGCGACGAGCGTGCAGCACACCACGGCGCCGACACCGGTGAACAGGCGCCCCTGAACGCCCCCCAGCCGGCTTGGGCGCACCGCCTTATCCTGGGCAATTTCTAACGGTTTGGACATGTCATCTCTTCCCCAACGGCGGTCTTGCTTCTCGTTGGCGCCGCCGCACGCCGTCCGCGGCAGGCCTTATCCCTGTCTTCCCGTCAGCCGAGCCAGGCCGTGTGGGCCAGAACCTCGTTCGAGCCCCGCCAGACCATGTCGAGCGCAACATAAGTGATGATCGCAAGACCGATCCAACCAATCCAGCGATGTTTGTGCAGAACACGTGCAATTACGTTCGCGGCGGCGCCCATCAACGCCACCGAGAGCAGCAGGCCGAGCACGAGCACGGTCGGATGCTCCTTGGCAGCACCGGCCACCGCCAGCACATTGTCAAGCGACATCGACACGTCGGCCACCACGATCTGCCAGACGGCGGCGCCGACGGTCGCGGCGCCCGCGGCGGCGACGGCCGTGTTGTTGGCGATGGAGGCCGTTCCGGGCAGGACGTCGGGGGCATCCAGTGCCTCGTCGGGCGTCACTTCGTCAGCCCCGCCGGAGCGCAGCTCGCGGAACATCTTCCAGCAGACCCAGAGCAGGAGCACGCCGCCGGCCAGCGTCAGCCCGATGATGGCAAGAAGCTGCGTGGTCATCAGCGCGAAGATGATGCGCAGCACGATGGCGGCGCTGATGCCCCACAGGATGACCCGGCGCCGCTGCTCCGCGGGGACGGCGGCGGCGGCCATGCCGACCACGATGGCGTTGTCGCCGGCCAGAACGAGGTCGATGGCGACCACCTGCCCGAAAGCGACGAGTTGCGGCCAGAGTTCGGCGGTCATCATGATTCGTCTCCATTGCAGCGGGGCGCCCGGTGATCGGAGCGCCCCGCGATGTCCTGTGTGTGCGGTTGCGGCGCCCGGTCAGCGCATGAGCATGTGCGGGAGCCAGAGGGAGAAGGTGGGAACGTAGGTGACGAGGAGGAGGGTGACGAAGAGGGCGCCGTAGAAGGGGGTGATGGAGCGCATGACCTGGCCGACCGACACCTCGCCGATGGCGCAGCCGATGAACTGGGTGGTGCCGACCGGCGGCGTGTTGAGGCCGAGCGCGCAGTTGATCAGCATGACGATGCCGAACTGCACCGGGTCCATGCCGTACTGCATGGCGATGGGCAGGAAGATCGGCGTGCAGATCAGGATCGTGCTCGCCATGTCCATGAAGGTGCCGAGCAGGAACAGGATGATGTTGATCAGCAGGAAGATGACCAGCGGGTTGGTCGAGATGCCGGCCATCAGCTCGCCGGTGATCTCGGCCACCTGATAGAGGCCCATGATGTACTGGAACATCGTCGAGACGCCGATCAGCAGCAGGACCACGCCGGTGGTCTTGACCGTCTTGGCGGCGGCGGCCAGGAAGTGGTCCCAGGTCAGCGTGCGGTAGACGAAGGTGGTGAGCAGCAGCGCGTAGATCACCGCGATGGAGGCGGACTCGGTGGCGGTGAAGACACCCGAGGTGATGCCGGCCAGGATGATCACGACGATGAGCAGGCCGGGGGCCGCGGCGGCGAAGGAGCGGCCCAGGATGGACCAGCCGGGGAAGGTGCCGGCGGGGTAGCCGCGCTTGACCGCGACGTAGTAGGCGGCCCCCAGGTTGCAGACCATCAGCAGCAGGGCGGGGACGATGCCCGCGGCGATCAGCGCGCCGATGGAGGCTTTGCCGCCGGCGGCCAGCGCGTAGATGATCATGTTGTGGCTGGTCGGCATCAGCGCGCCGACCAGGGCGGCGTGGGTGGTGACGTTGACGGCGTAGTCGGCGTGGTAGCCCTCGCGCTTCATCATCGGGATCATCACCGCACCCATGGCCGAGACGTCGGCGACGGGGGAGCCGGCGACGCCGCCGAACAGCGTGCAGGCGACGACGTTGGACATGCCGAGGCCGCCGCGGATGTGGCCGACCATGTTCTTGGCGGTGGCGACGATCTTGTCGGCGACGCCGCCGTGGAGCATCAACTCGCCGGAGAAGACGAAGAAGGGGATGGCGAGGAAGGAGAAGACGTTCATGCCGGACATCATCTGCTGGAAGATGACGGCGACGGGGAGGCCCTCGTAGAGGATGGTGCAGAGCGCCGACAGGCCGATGGCGAAGGCGACCGGGATGCCGAGGACGAGGAAGCCGAAGAAGCTGATGGAAAGGATGGTCAGTTCCATGATGGTGCGACCTCCTCGCCGCGGATGATGGCGACGACGTGTTCGATGGCGAAGAGCACGATCAGGACGCCGGAGAGCACGAGCGGGATGTAGCGGACGGCTTCGGAGACGTGCAGGTTGGGGATGTAGTAGGCGGCGACGGAATTGCCGAGGACCCAGCCGTTGTAGGCCATGCAGGCGCCGAAGACGCCGACGAGGGCGTAGATGACGATCTCGACCTTGCGGCGGATGGCGTCGGGCAGCATGACGAGGAAGGATTCCAGGCCGATGTGTCCGGCGTCGCGGACCCCGACGGCGGCGCCGATGAGGGTGACGTAGAGGACCAGCACGATGGCCAGGCTTTCCGCCCAGGTCGGCGAGTCGTTCAGCACGTAGCGGCCGAAGACCTGATAGAACACCACACCGACGATGGCCATCAGGCCGACCATCGCCACGCACATCCCCGACCGCGCCAGCCGCGCGTTCACCCGCGTCAACAAGCGCGGGGCGGCGAGGGGGCGGACCTCTTCCAATTCAAGTTCGATGCTCATGATGCCGTCCTTCCCGCGGGGGTGCGGCGCCGGCCGGACTTGGCCGGCGTCGCGACCGCGTGCCTTACTTCGTGTCCTGGATGCGTTGGACGAGGCCCTGCAGCTTCGGTGTGTTCGCGAACTTGGCGAAGACGGGCTTCATCGCATCGATGAATTCCTGCTTGTTCTTCACGTCGCTGATCTGGGAACCGGCCTTCTCGACGATGGCGCGGGAGGCCTCCTCACGCTCCGTCCACAGCTTGCGCATGTAGGGGACGGAGTCCTTGGCGGCCTTGCGGATGGCGGCCTGGTCGTCCTTCGACAGGCGATCCCAGGTGACCTTGGAGAAAACCAGCACCTCCGGCGCCATCGCGTGCTCGGTGCGGGTGAAGTACTTGGCGGCCTCGAAGTGGCGCGAGGATTCATAGGACGGGTAGTTGTTCTCCGCCGCGTCGACGATGCCGGTCTTCAGGCCGGTGTAGACCTCGCCCATCGGCATCGGCGTCGGGTTGGCGCCCAGCGCCTCGATCATCGACACGAACAGGTCCGACTGCTGGACGCGGATCTTCATGCCCTTCAGGTCGGCCAGCGACGACACCGGCTTCTTGGAATAGAGCGAGCGCGAGCCGCTGTCGTAGAAGGCCAGACCGACCAGCCCCTGGCTTTCCATGGCGGCGAGGATCTCGTCGCCGATCGGGCCGTCCAGAACGGCGTGCATGTGGTCGGTGTCGCGGAAGATGAAGGGCAGGGCGACGACCATCGTCTCCGGCACCACGTTGTTCAGCGGCGCGACGTTGATGCGCATCATGTCGAGGCCGCCGATCTTGATCTGCTCGATCGTGTCGCGCTCGTTGCCCAGCGCGCCGTTCGGGTAGACCTTCACGCCGAGCTTGCCGTTGCTGCGTTCGCTCAGCAGCTTGCCCATGTATTTGACCGCCTCGACGGTCGGGTAGTCGCCGGGGTGGATGTCGGCCGACCGGAAGTCGCGGGCCGAGACCGGGGCGGCGAGCAGCGCGCCCGCGGCGCAGGCGGCCAGCAGCGCCATGCCGAGGCGGCGGAAAGTGTTCTTCATGGACCGTACTCCTGCCTTAGGAGAAGTGCCTGTTGGAGCGGAGGCGGGGTGTCGGCCCGCCGAAAATGGACAAACGAATAGGTCCAGCGTTCGGAAGAAGCCCCGGCTGTTCGGCTGCGCGCTTCGAATAACAGCGCTGCGAAGGCGGGGGCAAAAAATAATCCCGAAGGGGATGAGGGCGCAAAATCCCGGCGCCATCGGCGCGTGCCGACGGGGGTGAAGCTGGGCGGTTCTTGTCCTTTGTTCCGAAGCGCCCGCGGCGTTCTTCCGCGCGGCTGCCCTGGTGTTGTCCGGTGAGCGGGCGGCGTCGGTTGTTCACGTCCATGCCACATCCCGCTGCGCTAGTTATATTAATATATCAGCTTTCGAGGCAAGCACAAAACGGAGGCCGGAAAGCGTGACGCCAAAATGTCGCAAGCCCGGTGGGGACTAAAGGTTGGGGACTAAAGCCGGGGCGGGGTTTGACGTCCCGCGGCGGTGGGCGCGTCGGTGAAATAAAGCGGTGCGGCGGCGCGCAAATCGTCGATGGCCAAGCGCAATCCGTCGAGATGGGCACCGAGCGCCTCGACGCTGGCTTCGCGGTCGTGGGCGGCAATGGCCTCCACGATGGCGTCGTGCTCGGCGATCACTTTCGCCATCTGGCCGGGGACGGGCAGGGTCAGGCGCCGGCAGCGGTCGACCTGCACCTTCACCTGTTCCACCAGCGCCCAGAAGCCGGGGAATCCGGCAATGTCGGCGAGCAGGGCGTGGAAGCTCTCGTCGGCCTCGTGGAAGCCGTCGCGGTCGCAGGCGGCGCAGAGGTCGCGTTGCTCCTCCAGCGCCGCGCGCAGCTGCGCGATGTCGCCGGGGGTGGCGCGGATGGCGGCCATCCGCACGGTAGCCTCCTCCAGCGCCTTGCGGATCACCCCGGCCTCGGGCAGGGCGGCGACCGGGATCAGGGACACATAGGTGCCCGACTGCGGGAAGACGTCGATCAGCCCCTCGTCGGCCAGCCGCAGCACCGCCTCGTGCACGGGGGTGCGGCTGACGCCGTAGGCCGCGGCGATGCGGGCCTCGGCGATGGGTTCGCCGGGTCGTCGGCGCATCCCCAGAATGTCGTTCCGCAGGTCGCGGTAGATGGGAGAGGCGGAGCGCGGCGCGGGCCGGACCGTGGCGAGCCGGCGCTGCCGCGGCGGGGCGGCGGTGAGTGTGTCCGATGGCATGAGCCACCTCGTCAGACGGGCGGGTCGCGCGGGCGTGGGCCGGCGCCCCGGTGAACGTGTAAAAGCTAATATATTAGTGTTTGCGCCCGGTGCTGAGTGGCAAAGTGTGGGACACCCCGGGCGAAGTGTCGCACGTCTCCGTTCCGGCCCGGCGGCGCGTCTCGCGGATCAGGATCAGCAGGCCGCTGGCGATGACGATGGCGGCCCCGGCCAGCACGTGGGTTCCCGGCCAGTCGCCCCAGAACAGCCAGCCGAACAGGCAGGCCCAGAGGATTCCGGCGTAGTTGAAGGGGCTGATGACCGCCGCCGGGGCCAGGGCGTAGGCGCGGGTGGCGAAATACTGCGCGCCGCCGCCGACCAGCCCCATCGCCGCCATCAGCGCGAAGCCCTCCGCCGTCGGCATCGTCCAGACGAAGGGCAGGGCGACGGCGCTGAGCAGCGTGGAGAAGGCGGTGAAGTAGAAGACGGTGGTGACCGGCGCCTCCGTCCGCCCCAGCTGCCGCATCGCCATCATGGCGAAGGCGTAGGCGACGGCGGCGCTCAGCCCGACCAGCGCGCCGGTGTTCAGCATGCCGCTTCCCGGCTGCACGATGACCAGGACCCCGGCGAAGCCCACCGCCACCGCCCCCCAGCGGTAGGGGCCGACCCGCTCCCCCAGCACCGGCACGGACAGCGCGGTCAGGAACAGCGGGGCGGAGAAGGACAGCGCCACCGCGTCGGCCATCGGCATCAGGTGGTAGGACAGGAACAGCAGCACCATCGAGGTCAGGCCGATCGCTGCCCGCCAGAAATGGCCGCCGAGATGCTCCGTCCGCAGGCTGCGCCAGCCGCCGGCGCGGGCCAGCATGGCGGCGGCGGGCAGCAGGGCGAAGGCGTTGCGGAAGAAGGTCACCTCGGCCAGCGGGTAGTCCGCAGCGAGATGCTTCGCCAGCGCGTTCAGCACCGCGTAGAGGAACACCGCCAGCAGCATGGAGACGATGCCGCTGCGCGCTTGGAGATGGGTGGGGATGGGCTGGGCCATGGGTGCCCCGGGGGTGGTTCGTTGGTGAGACCTTGCCCCCACCCCGACCCTCCCCCGCTGACGCAGGGGAGGGAGTTTGTCGCGAAGCGGCGGCAGTCCCCTCCCCTGCGAAGCGGGGGAGGGTTAGGGTGGGGGCAAACAACGCCGCTCAATGCGCCGTGCGGCGGCTCGGGCGGCGGTAGATGAACCAGTAGACGGCGCCGACCAGCACCGCGCCGCCGAACCAGTTGCCCAGCGTCACCGCGGCGAGGTTCAGCAGGAACTGCCCGACCGGGATCACCGGCGCGGCGCGGCCCAGGTCGGCCCAGAAGGAGGCCGGGGCGCCCCATTCGATCAGCAGGCCCAGCGGCACGAAATACATGTTGGCGACGCAGTGCTCGAAGCCTGCGGCGACGAAGGCGCTGACCGGGAAGACGATCGCCATGATCTTGTCGGTCACGCTGCGCGCGCCGAGCGCCAGCCACACCGCCAGACAGACCAGCACGTTGCACAGGATGCCCAGGAAGAAGGCCTGTCCGGCGGGCAGCCCGGCCTTGGCCGTGGCGAAGTAGAGCGCCGAGGCGCCCACCGCCCCGTGGCCGAAGGCGTACTGCCCGGACAGGAAGACCAGCAGCGCCGTGCCGGCGGCGCCGACGAAGTTGCCGATCCACACCGTCGTCCAGACCTGGAGCATCCGCCCGGTCTTCACCCGCCCGCTGGCCCAGGCCATGACCATCAGCGCGTCGCCCGTGAACAGCTGGGCGCCGCCGACGATGACCAGGATCAGCCCCAGCGAGAAGACCAGCCCGCCGAGCAGCCGGGTCACCCCGTAGGGCAGCATGCCCTCCGCCCCCGACATGGCGACGGTGGCGAACAGGCCGCCCAGCGCGATGAAGGCGCCGGCCAGGACGGCCAGGGCGAACAGCGTCGCACCGTCGTAGTTGGCCTTCTTGACGCCCAGATTCTCCGCCGCGAGCGCGATGGCGTCGGGCATCAGCGCGTCGAGGGAGGACGCGGGCGGGGCGGCAGGGGAGGCGACTGGGGAGGCATGCGCAGGAGCCTCCGGAAGGGAATGCGTGTCCATAAAGATGCTCCTCGTCTCGTACGGCGTCTCACACGGCCTTCAGGCCCTGCGTCCGGAAGATGCCGCGCACCCGCTCGGTCAGCTCCGGCGGGGGAGGTTCGGTGGTGGCCAGCGCGTAGGGCAGGCCGAGCTGCTTCCACTTGAACTCGCCCATCTTGTGGAAGGGCAGGACGTCCACCCGCTCCACCACCTCCAGGCCGGCGGCGAATTCCGCCAACCCCTCGATCTCGTCGAGATGGTCGGTCAGGCCGGGAACCAGCACGTAGCGCAGCCAGATCGGCTTGCGCAGCACCGACAGCCGCTCGGCGAACTCCAGGGTCGGGCGCAGCGGCACGCCGGTGACGGCGCGGTAGGTGGCTTCCTTGAACGCCTTGATGTCCAGCAGCACCAGATCGACGTCGGCCAACAGATGGTCGTCGGCGTGGCCGCCGAGGAAGCCCGAGGTGTCGAGCGCGGTGTGGAGGCCGAGCTGCTTGGCGCCGCGGTAGATGGCCGCGCAGAATTCCGGCTGGACCAGCGGCTCGCCGCCGCTGATGGTCAGGCCGCCATGGGCGCGGTGCAGGAAATCGGCGTAGGTGGCGATGTCGGCCAGCACGTCGGAGGACTGGGCCGGCGACCCTTCGTGCATGTGGCGGGTGTCGGGGTTGTGGCAGTACTGGCAGCGCAGCGGGCATCCGGCCAGGAACAGGACGTAGCGCAAACCCGGCCCATCGACCGTGCCGCCCGTCTCCACCGAATGGACCCAGCCGCGGACCGATGCGCCCGTCCCGGCGGCGTGCGCGGGTTGGGGGGTAATCGGGCTGAGCATGAGGCACCTCGTGAATGGGCGCCGGTGTCCGCTTCATTGCGGCACCGGCGCTGTGTGCCATCCTATGTCAGGCCCCGGCGTCGGCCATGACCGGGGTCAATTGATCTGACCGCGATTCTTGCGCGTACTGCGTGTATCCGGCCCCCGAATGGATGGGCGGAAGGACGGGGCGCTCCACCCAGGCGATGCGCAGGATGTTGGTCGAGCCCGGCATGCCGAAGGGCACGCCCGCGGTGATGACCAGCCGCTGCCCGTCCTCCGCCAGACCGTGCGCGTAGGCGATGCGGGTCGCCTTGTGCACCATGTCGGAGAAGTTCTGGATGTCCTCGGTCAGCACGCTGTGCACGCCGTAGGCCAGCACCAGACGGCGCGAGGCGGCGACGGTCGCGGTCAGGCAGAGGATCGGCACCTCCGGCCGTTCGCGGGCGGCGCGCAGCGTGGTGGAGCCGCTGGTGGTGTAGGTGACGATCGCCGCCGCGTGGATGGTGTGGGCGACCTGCCGCGCCGCCGCGGTGATGGCGTCGGCGGCCGTCTCCTGCGGGTCGGCGTGCTGGGCATCCATCATCGTGCGGTAGAGGTCGTCATGCTCGACCCGGCGGGCGATTCGGTCCATCATCGACACCGCCTCCACCGGATAGGCACCCGATGCGGTCTCCGCCGACAGCATCACCGCGTCGGCGCCGTCGAAGACGGCGGTGGCGACGTCCGACGCCTCGGCGCGGGTCGGGGCCGGGGCGCCGATCATCGATTCCAGCATCTGGGTGGCGACGATCACCGGCTTGCCGGCCTTGCGCGCCTCGCGGATGATCCGCTTCTGGATGCTCGGCACGTCCTCCGGCGGCATCTCCACGCCGAGGTCGCCGCGGGCGACCATGACGCCGTCCGAGAGTTCGACGATGCGCTCCAGATGCTGGATGGCCAGCGGCTTCTCCAGCTTGGACATCAGGGCGGCCCGCCCGGCGATCAGCTTGCGCGCCTCCGCCACGTCCTCCGGCCGCTGCACGAAGGACAGCGCCACCCAGTCCACTTCCTGGTCCAGCGCGAAGACGAGGTCGGCGCGGTCCTTCGCGGTCAGCGGCGACAGCGGCAGCAGCACGTCGGGCACGTTCACGCCCTTGCGGTCGGACAGCCTCGTGCCGGCCACGACGACGGTGTCGGCGTGGTCGGGGCTGCAAGCGACGATGCGCAGCCGCACCTTGCCGTCGTCCAGCAGCAGGTCGGTGTCGGGGCGCAGGGCGGCGAAGATTTCCGGATGGGGCATGCCGACGCGGGTGGCGTCGCCCGGCTCGGTGGAGAGGTCGAGGCGGAAGGGCTGGCCCACCGTCAGTTCCACCGAACCGTCGGCGAAGCGGCCGAGCCGCAACTTCGGCCCCTGGAGGTCGGCCATGATGGCGATGGGCCGTTCCAACTCGCGCTCCAGGGCGCGGATGGCGCGCACGCGGGCGCCGTGGTCGTCGTGGGAGCCGTGGCTGAAATTGAGGCGGAAGACGTCCACGCCCGCCTCGAACAGCGCGCGGATCATCTCCGGCGAGGAGGAGGACGGACCCAGCGTGGCGACGATCTTCGTCTGCCGGAAGCGGCGGATCGGGGAGGTGGGGGCGGTCATATCGAAACGGGCTCCGCAAAAGAGGGCGGGGACGGCGGGCGCGGCGCGCGGGCGTTCATCGGTAAGACCGCCGCGCCAGGGCCGGCGTGACGGATGCGGCGCGCGGCGGTCGGTGCGGTTCTTGGGGATGCGCTCGCGGCACGGGCGGGCTTGGGCCGGCCGGGCTGCGCGTCTGTCCTTCGCAAAATAAAATACTAGTATATCAGATTGAAAGGCAAGCCCGTTTCGCGGGGCGGGGCGGCCCTTCGGCCAAAATGCCGCAGGCTCACCCGCCCAATGGATTGGCCGGCGTGTAGGGCTTTTTGCCGAGGGGGATGGTATTGGACCCCCTTCGATTTTGGATTATTTTACCGACACGACGTGCTTTAAGACCGCTTCGGTGTGTTGGCATGGATTAAGCCAAGGGATCGGCAAATCATCGGCCCACTCGGATGCATGGGACAAATTTGAGGAACGCCGGAACAATGACGATGGTGGCCGAATGACGCGGGCGGTGCGGCTATGAACGGTGGCGTAGACTTGAGCAATTGCGACCGGGAGCCGATCCATCTCGTCGGGTCCATCCAACCAAGCGGATTCCTGATCGCGCTGTCGACGGATTGGATCGTCAAGCACGCCTCGTCCAACATCGGGGCGTGGCTGGGGGTGGAGCCCGACGCCCTGCTGGGGCTTCCCCTGACCGAGGTGATGGACGAGGAGGCGCTGCACGCCATCCGCGGGCGGCTCCAGCTTTCCCTCATCAACGGGTCGGTGGAGCGCGCCTTCCGCCTGAAGCTGTCGGCCAACGCGCTGCCGCTGGACATCGCGGTCCATCTGTCCGGCCAGTCGATCATCGTGGAGGCGGAGCCGAGCGAGCCGGACGGCGAACTGGACGTCGGCTCCATGGTCCGCGCGATGATCGGACGGCTTCAGCGCACCGCCGACTTCGACTCCTGCTGCCGCGAGGCGGCGCGGCAGCTGCGGTCGCTGACCGGCTTCGACCGGGTGATGATCTACCGCTTCGACCGCGACGGCGCGGGCGAGGTGATCGCGGAATCCGCGGTGCGCGGCATGCCCTCCTATCTGGGGCTGCGCTATCCGGCGTCGGACATTCCGAAGCAGGCCCGCGCGCTGTACGAGCGAAACTGGCTGCGCTGCATCAACGACGTGGACGCCCCGCCCGCGGCCATCCTGCCGCCCGTCGGACCCGAGGGCGAACCGCTCGACCTGTCGATGAGCGTCCTGCGCAGCGTGTCGCCCATCCATTGCGAGTATTTGCGCAACATGGGCGTCGCGGCGTCGCTGTCGGTGTCGATCCTGCGCCGCGGCAGGCTGTGGGGCCTGTTCGCCTGCCACAACATGGTGCCGCGGCGGCTGTCGCTCGAGCGGCGTACGGCGGCCGAGCTGTACGGCCAGATGTTCTCCTTCCTTCTGGAGGGTGTCGAGCGCGACCGCGAGGAGGCCTACGAGGCCAAGGCGCATCTGCTCCACACCCGCATCATGGCGGTGATGGCGGACGGCGCCTCCTCCATGGAGAATCTGGAGCGGTTGCGCGGCGAGGTCGGCCACTACATCCGCAGCGACGGCTTCGCCATCGTGCTGGGCGGCCAGACCCTTGTGGACGGCAGCACCCCGACGCCGGAGGAACTGCTCGGGCTGGTGCGCATGCTCAACCGCGCGCACGCCAGCCGCGTCTTCGCCACCAGCGAGATCGCGCAGGTCCACCAGCCCGGCCTGGACTTCGCCGAGCGCGCCGCCGGCATGCTGGCCATCCCGGTGTCGCGCAAGCCGCGCGACTACATCATCTTCTTCCGCAAGGAGTCGGTCCGCACCGTCACCTGGGCCGGCAACCCGGACAAGCCGGTGGAAGCCGGCCCCAACGGGCAGCGGCTGACCCCGCGCAAGAGCTTCGAGGCGTGGAAGGAGACGGTCCTCGGCCAGTCCGAACCCTGGACGGAGGCCGACCTGCGCATCGCCGACTCCCTGCGGATCACGCTGATGGAGGTGGTGTTGCGGCTGGCCGACCAGGCGGAGGAGGAACGCCGGACGGCCCGCGAGCGGCAGGAACTGCTGATCGCCGAGCTGAACCACCGGGTCCGCAACATCCTCAGCCTCGTCCGCGCGCTGCTGGCCCAGAGCCGGGCGGGGGTCACCCGCGTCGAGGAATTCGCGGAGATCGTCGGCGGGCGCATCCAGGCGCTGGCGCGGGCGCACGACCAACTGACCGCGGAGAACTGGAAGCCCTCCCCCCTGCGCCCCCTGATCGCGGCGGAGGTCGACGCCTATCTGGGCAACCGGGCGGAGCGGGTGGTCCTGTCGGGGCCGGAGGTGCTGCTGTCGCCGCCGGCCCTGTCCGTGATGGCGCTGATCATGCACGAGCTGGTGACCAACGCCGCCAAATACGGCGCCTTCGCCGACAGCGGCGGCCGGGTGAAGGTCCGTTGGAGCCTGGACGACCGGGACGCCCTGGAACTCTGCTGGGAGGAAAGCGGCGGGCCGCCCGTGCAGGCGCCGACGCGGCAGGGCTTCGGCACCACCATCATCGAGCGTTCGGTCCCGCACGAGCTGAAGGGCGAGGCGACGGTGACCTACGCCCTGGCCGGGCTGAGGGCGCGCTTCACCATACCGGCCATCCATGTCAGCCTGGCGCCGGAACGTCCGGCGGTGATCGAAGCGGCGGTGACGCCCTGCGCGGCGGCGGACATTCCGCTGGGCGGGACGGTGCTGCTTCTGGAAGACAACATGATCATCGCGATGAGCGCGGAGGACATGCTGCTGAAGCTGGGTGCCGAGCGGGTGGAGACGGTGGCGAGCGTCCGTCAGGCGCTGCTCGCCATCGCCGAGGACCCGCCGGGCATGGCGCTTCTCGACGTCAACCTGGGAACCGAGACCTCCTTCCCGGTGGCCGAGCGGCTGCGCGAGCTGGGCATCCCCTTCCTGTTCGCCACCGGCTACGGCGAGTCCGCGATCTTCCCGGAGGAGTTCCGCGACGTGCTGGTGCTGCGCAAGCCCTACGATTCGGAGCAGGTGCGGCGGGGACTCCAGACGGTGCGGGGGCTGTAGCCGGTCGTCGGGAGAACTGGTCATAGGGAGATTTGGCCCGCTCCGCACCGTCACGCGGCGGTGCCGGTCTGGCGGGTCAGCGCTTCCTGCAGCAGGCGGGCGGTCACCGGCTTGAACATCACGCCGATCCCGTGCCGTTCGGCCTCCTGCATCACGTCGGGGCCGGAATCGCCGGTCAGCAGGACGGCGGGCACCGGCGCCCCGGCCAGTTCACGGATCTTCAGGATGGCCTCGGTGCCCACCTTGTGCTCGCGCAGGCGATAGTCGGCGACCATCACGTCGGGCCGCCGCGCCGCCGCCCGCAGGCGGTCCAGCGCCTCCTCGGTGGAGGAGGCGACGATGGTGTCGTAGCCCCAGTCCTGGAAGATCGAGCGCAGCCCCATCAGGACGATGGCGTCGTCGTCGATCAGGACGGCCAGCCGCCCGCGCTCCGTCTCGCGGGGTGGAAGTGCCGGAGCCGGGCTTTCCGTGGCGTCGCCGAGGGGGACGGAGATGCGGAACACCGACCCCTTGCCGAGTTCGGAGCGCACCTCCACCGGGTGGCCGAGCAGGGCCGACAGCTTCTGCACGATGGCGAGGCCGAGGCCGAGCCCCTGGTTGCGGTCCCGCTCGGGGTTGCCGACCTGATAGAACTCCTCGAAGATCCAGGACATCTGCTCGCCGGAGATGCCGATCCCGGTGTCGCGCACCTGGATGCCGGCGTGGCCGTCCAGGGGGTGGCACTCCAGGCGGATCGCCCCGCGCTCGGTGTAGCGGATGGCGTTCTCCACCAGATTGCGGACCATGCGTCCCAGCAGGTTGCGGTCGCTGCGCACGGTCAGGTCGTGATGGTTCACCACCTGGAGATCCAGACCCTTGGCGGCGGCGACCGGGGCGTAGGAGGAGCCGATGTCGTCGAGCAGCGGCTTGACCGCGATGTCCTCGATCCGCGGCTGGATCACCCCGGCGTCCAGCTGCGAAACGTCCAGCAGGCTGTCGAGCAGGCCCTTCAGCGTCTCCATCCCACGCTCCAGCATCGCCAGGGCGTCGCGCCCGCGCGGGGAATGGACGTGGCTGTGCAGCGCCTCGGCGAAGAAGAACATGGACTGCATGGGTTGGCGCAGGTCGTGGCTGGCGGCAGCCAGGAAGCGGCTCTTGGAGCGGTCGGCCTGCTCCGCCGCCTCGCGGGCCATGCGGCTGTCGTGCACGTCCACCGCGGTGCCCACCCAGGCGATGATCTGATCGTTCTGGCGCATCGGGTTGATCCGGCAGACGTGCCAGCGGTAGGCCCCGTCGTGGCGCTGCATGCGCACGTCGAAGCCGTAGGATTCGCCCGCGGCGATGCCCCGCTCGCGGCAGTCGAGCAGCCGTGGATAATCGGCGGGGTGGATGTAGGACCAGCGTTCCCCCTGCTCCAGGCTGCGCCCTGTGTAGGAGCGCCAGGCGGCGTTGTAGTATTCCCGGCCGCCGTCCGGCCGGTTGATCCACATCATCACAGGGGTATTCTCGACCAGCTCGCGGAAGCGGGTCTCGCTCCGCCGCAGGGCCTCCTCGCCGGCCTTGCGCTCGGTGATGTCGGTCAGGGTGACGACGGCCAGCGTGATGCAGCCGTCGGGGTCGCGCACCGGCTCGGCGTCGGCCAGACAGGTGATGGGACCGGCCGGGGTGTCGCGGCGCAGTTCCTCCTGCCGAACCACCGTGCCGTCGCGCAGGGCGCGGACCAGCGGCAGCTCCGAAGAACCTTCCGACGGGCTGCCGGTGAAAGGGCGGGGGTAGTCCTCGATGCGGTCGATCCGGCCCAGAGGCTGGCCGATCAGCCGTTCCGCGGCGCTGTTGTGCAGGATCACCCGCCCGGTTGGCGCCTCGGCCACCACCACGCCGGCGCGCAGATGCTCCAGCACCGCCTTCAGCAGCGACCGCTCCGTCTCGCGCTGGCGGGTCAGGCGCCCGATGGCCCAGGCGGTTCCGGTCAGGGTGAGCAGCAGGATGAGCAGGAAGGGGAACCACGACCACAGGGTGGCCACGTCGACGGTGCGCAGCGCGGCGGCCCGGTCGATCCCCACGGCGATGGCGAGGCCGCTGCCGTTGGCGCCGGGCGGGGAGTAGGCGGTGACGCGGGGCGTCCCGTCCAGCCCTTCGGTCAGCGCCGTCGCCGTCTCCGCGCCGCTGAGGTACAAGCCGAGCCGTTCGGGAAGCGGCTGGCCGACGATTCCCTGAAGGTCCGGCACGCGGACGAGGACGGTGCCGGCGCGGTCGGCCAGAAGGACGGTCACGTTCGGCGGCAGGGGTTTGCGCGCCTGATACTGGCGCAGCCAATCGAGGTCGAGCAGGGCGGTGACGACCGCCGGTCCGCTCCCACCCTCCTTGCCGCTCTCGCCGCCCCCCCGTGCGTAGGGCAGGGCGAAGGGCAGGACACGGCGCCGCGGCCCCTCGGTGGCGACATACTCGCCCACCGAGAAGAGGCCGGTGGACAGGGCCTGCCGGACCTGCGGCTGGTCGGCGGTCCCGGTCCCGACGGTCCGCCGGTCGGTGGAGCACAGGACGATCCCCGACCGGTCGGCGAAACCCAGCGTCAGATAGCTGGGCAGGCGCTGGCGCAACCGCTCCATCGTCTCCTGGCAGGCCGGGCCGGCGATGTCCGCTTCCGCCAGCGTGACCAGGATGTGTTCGATGTCATCGACGATCCGCTGCTGTTCGGTCTGGATCAGGTCGAGCAGGCGCAACGCCTCCTGACCGAGTTCGGCCTCCCGCTCCGCCCGCAGCCGGGTGTGGGAATAGACCTCGAACCCGATCAGCGGGGCCAGGGTGAAGACGAGCAGCAGAAGCCAGCGGACCATGGACACGATCGACCGTCCCGGCCCGGAGGCCGTTGGGATGAAGGAAGCGATCGTGTGAACCCTAGCATACCGCAGTATGTTGCAGTGCCTGTCCTTCGGTCCTAACGCTTTCCTGCGCCCGGCCGGGCCGTCCTCAGCCCAAGGTCAGTGCTCCGCAATGGGGCGGGCGCCCATCAGGAAGAGGGCGACGGCCCGTCCGACGTAACGCTCAACCTCCTCCCTGGAGAAGGATTGTTCCGGCAGGATCAGGCGGCGCAGCAGGATGTTGCCGGTGATCATGCCGATGAAGCCGCGGGCGGCCGCCTCCGGCTCCGCGACGGACAAGGCACCGGCGGCGGTCTGCCGCGCCAGATAGTCGGCCAGCCGCCGCTGGGCGGTTTCCGGGCCGATGCGGAAGAAGGCTTCGGCGATGTCGGGGATGCGCCCGCCTTCCGACACCAGCACGCGGACGATGGCCATGGTGCGGTCGTCGAACAGCGCCGCCACGAGGTGAAGGGCGAAGCGGGTCAACCCGTCCTCCGGCGCTGCCCGCTCGTCGGCCTGGATGGCGGCGAGCCCGTCCTGGATGCGGGCGCTGTTCTCCTCCATCATCGCGCGGAACAGCCCCTCCTTGTCGCCGAAATGCTCGTAGAGGGTGGCGCGGGAGCCGCCGGCCCGACCGATGATGTCGGTCAGCGTGGTCTTCTCGAAGCCCTTCTCGACGAACAGCGCCGCCGCCGCGTCGAGCAGGGCCTGCCGGCGCGCCCGACCGCGCGGGCCGACCGTGGATGTGTCCTTGTCCGTTGCCCTGTCCGTCAATTCCCTGGCGTTTCCCCGGTCCATCGGTTTTTTCCTTAGCGCTGGCGGCGGTTGCCCTCTCCCCAGCCCTCCCCCGCTTCGCAGGGGAGGGGACTGCCGCCGCTTCGCGGAAGGCACCCTCTCCCGCGAAGCGGGGGAGGGCTGGGGTGGGGGCAACGCCACAGCAAGCGCGCATCGTCGCGGGAGCTATGACCCGTGCCGCCCCCGCTGGCAAGACGGCAATACGCCGCTCTCCCCACAATCACTATCCACGGTCATGGCCGCGTCCCTGCGAGGAACAACCGTACGGACTGGCGGACGTAACGCTCCAACTCCTCCATAGAGACGGGCTCGTCCGGAAGGATCAGCCGCTTGGTCAGCAGGTCGCCGACCACCATGCCGATGAAGGCGTGGGCGGCCCCCTCCGGATCGTCGATGCGCAGGCGCCCCGCCTCGGACAGTTCGCGGAAACAGTCGGCGAGCCAACCGATGGTCTTCTCCGGGCCGACCTGGAAGAAGGCCCGGGCGATGTCGGGGATGCGCCCGCCTTCCGATACCAGGATGCGCAGGATGGCGGTGGTTTCCGGCATGGTCAGCGTGCCGGCGATGTGCAGGCCGACGCGGTACAGATTCTCTTCAAGCTCCTCGGCCATCGCCGCCGGGCCGGCGGCGCGCATGGCCGACATCTCCTCCAGCACGCGGTCGCAGTGGCGCTCCATCACCGCACGGAACAGCCCCTCCTTGTCGCCGAAATGCTCGTAGAGAGTGGTGCGCGACCCGCCGGCCTGCCGCAGGATGTCGGACAGCGAGGTCAGCGCGAATCCCTTCTCCACGAACAGCGTCGCCGCGGCGTCGAGCAGCGCCCGGCAGCGGGCCTGGCCGCGCGGGCCGCAGCCGGGCGTGTCAAAGCCGCCGGTGCCGAGTGCGGCAATGCCGCTCCCGGCGATTCCGCCCCCAGCGATTCCGCCCCCAGCGATTCCGCCGTGGAACGGTGTGGATGCCCCCTTGTCGGGCATTGCGGTTCCCCCTTGCGCGAACGGTCGTTCTGAATGTATCGTCCGGTACAGTGTACTGTATGAGACAGTACGAATAAAGGGGTCATTTCGCACCGTCCGCGCGTACCGGCTTTTTCCGTCGGTCCCGAAAGCCGGGCGGAATGTGGAACGCCCCCGGCTCATTAGGACATTTCATCGCCGCATCACGGCGTTTTCACGAGGAACGGATGTTCAACAGGAACGCATTTCTGTCTCTTGCCGTGGCGGCCTCCCTGACCGTGGTGCTGGGCGCTTGCCAGGACAAGAAGCACGCCGCGGGGGGCCAGCCGGCGCCCGGTCCGGCGGAGGTCGCGGTGGCGACCATCCAGCCGCAGAGCCTGTCCGTCACCACCGAGCTGCCGGGCCGCACCGCGGCCTTCCGCGTGGCGGAGATCCGCCCGCAGGTCAGCGGCATCGTGCTGAAGCGCTTCTTCACGGAGGGGAGCGACGTCAAGGCGGGCGACCAGCTCTACCAGATCGATCCGGCCACCTACGAGGCCAACCTCGCCGTCGCCCAGGCCGACGTCCAGAAGGCGGAGGCCAACCTGCAGGCCGCCCGCAACAAGGCGGCCCGCTACAACGACCTCGTCAAGAACAGCGTCGTCAGCAAGCAGGACTACGACGACGCCATGGCCGCGCTGAAGCAGAACGAGGCGCAGCTCGCCGCTGCCAAGGCCGCCTACAATCTGGCGCGCATCAACCTGGACTACACCAAGGTCTTTGCCCCCATCTCCGGCCGCATCGGCAAGTCCGCCGTGACGGAAGGCGCGCTGGTCACCGCCAACCAGGCGACGGCGCTCGCCACCGTCCAGCAGCTCGACCCGATCTATGTGGACGTGACCCAGACCGCCTCGCAGCTCATGCAGCTCCGCCAGGACATGGAGAGCGGGCGCATCCGCCCGGCCGAGCCCGGCAAGATCCCCGTCTCGCTGTTCCTGCACGCGGCGGAGGCCCCCTATCCGCAGCGCGGCGAGCTTCAGTTCTCCGACGTGTCGGTCGATCCGGGCACCAGCTCCGTGCAGCTCCGCGCGGTCTTCCCGAACCCGAACCTGAATTTGCTGCCCGGCCTGTTCGTGCGCGCCCGCGTCGAGCAGGGCGTCGCCGAGAACGCGCTCGCCGTGCCGCAGGAGGCGGTGCAGCGCGGTCCGGACGGCTCGGCCCGCGTCTGGGTGGTCGGCGACGACAACAAGGTGAACCCGCGCACCATCAAGACCGAGCGGGCGATCAACAACGCCTGGCTGGTCTCCGATGGTCTGAAGGCGGGCGAGCGCATCGTGGTCGAGGGGCTTCAGAAGGTGAAGCCGGGGGGCGAGGTCAAGCCGGTCCCGGCGCAGGCCGCCGTGGCGGCCCTGCCCGGACCGCAGGCGCGCTGAGACCGAGGACCGATCCATGTCGAAATACTTCATCGACCGGCCCGTCTTCGCCTGGGTCATCGCCATCGTGATCATGCTGGCGGGCGGTCTGGCGATCCTGGGCCTGCCCGTCGAGCAATACCCGAAGATCGCCCCGCCGACGGTGTCCATCACCGCCAGCTATCCCGGCGCGTCCGCGAAGACGCTGGAGGACACGGTCACCCAGGTCATCGAACAGAAGATGACCGGGCTCGACCACTTCCGCTACATGTCGTCGAACAGCGATTCGTCGGGCAACGTCACCATCACCCTGACCTTCGAGCCGGAGGCCAACCCGGACATCGCCCAGGTCCAGGTGCAGAACAAGCTCCAGCTCGCCGTGCCGCTCCTGCCGCAGGAGGTGCAGCAGCGCGGCCTCCAGGTGTCGAAGGCCGGCAACGACTTCCTGATGGTCGCCGGCTTCGTGTCCAGCGACGGGCGGCTGAGCCAGGGCGACATCGCCGACTATGTGGCCTCCAACCTCCAGGACACGATCAGCCGCGTCGAGGGCGTGGGCGACATCACCGTGTTCGGCCCGCAGCACGCCATGCGGATCTGGCTGGATCCTGACGCGCTGAACAGCCACCAGCTGACCACCATCGACGTCACCAACGCCATCAAGGCGGAGAACGCGCAGGTGTCGGCGGGCCAGCTCGGCGGCGCCCCGGCGGTGCCCGGCCAGCGCATCAACGCCACCATCATGGCACAGTCGCGCATGCAGACGCCGGAGGAGTTCGGCGCCATCCTGCTGCGCGTCAACCCCGACGGCGGCCAAGTGCGGCTGCGCGACGTCGCGCGGATCGAGATCGGGCAGGAAACCTACGAGATCACCGCCCGCTACAACGGCAAGCCGGCGGCCGGCCTGGGCATCAAGCTGGCGACCGGGGCCAACGCGCTGGACACCGCCGCCGCCGTGAAGGCGCGCATCGCCGAGCTGTCGGCCTTCTTTCCGGAAGGGCTGGAGGTCATCTACCCCTACGACACGACGCCCTTCGTCGAGCTGTCGATCCACGAGGTCGTCAAGACGCTGATCGAGGCGATCATCCTCGTCTTCGTCGTGATGTACCTGTTCCTGCAGAATTTCCGGGCGACGCTGATCCCGACCATCGCGGTCCCCGTGGTGCTTTTGGGCACCTTCGGCGTGCTGTCGCTGTTCGGCTTCTCGATCAACACGCTGACCATGTTCGGCATGGTGCTGGCCATCGGCCTGCTGGTCGACGACGCCATCGTGGTGGTGGAGAACGTCGAGCGCGTGATGAGCGAGGACGGGCTGCCCCCGCGCGAGGCGACCCGCAAGTCGATGGGCCAGATCACCGGCGCGCTGATCGGCATCGCGCTGGTGCTGTCCGCCGTGTTCGTCCCGATGGCCTTCTTCGGTGGCTCCGCCGGCGCCATTTACCGCCAGTTCTCGCTGACCATCGTGTCGGCGATGGCGCTGTCGGTGCTGGTCGCCCTGGTGCTGACCCCGGCGCTCTGCGCCACCATCCTGAAGCCGGTGGCGAAGGGCCACGGCCACGCCAAGCGCGGCTTCTTCGGTCTGTTCAACCGCGGCTTCGACGCCAGCAGCCGGGTCTATCTGCGCGGCGTGCGCGGGGCGGTGTCGCGGCTCGGGCGCTACGGCCTCGCCTACGCGCTGATCGTCGGCGGACTGGCCTACCTGTTCCTCCAGATGCCCTCCTCCTTCCTGCCGCAGGAGGACCGCGGAACGATGTTCGTGCTGTGGTCGGCCCCGCCGAACGCCAGCATTGAGCGCACGATGGAGACCACCAAGCAGGTCGAGACCTATTTCCTGGAGAAGGAGAAGGACAGCGTCGAGGGCCTGTTCACCATCGCCGGCTTCAACTTCGCGGGCCGCGGCCAGAACGCCGGCATGGCCTTCGTCCGGCTGCGCGACTGGAGCGAGCGCGAGGCCGCCGACCGCAAGCCGACGGCCATCGCCGGCCGCGCCATGGGCGCCCTGTCGAAGGCCAAGGACGCGGTGGTCTTCGCCTTCATGCCGCCCTCGGTTCCGGGGCTCGGCAACGCCACCGGCTTCGACCTCCAGCTGGTGGACCGCGGCGGCGTCGGGCACGACCGGCTGATGCAGGCGCGCAACCAACTGC
The DNA here is from genome assembly GCF_042657465.1 of Azospirillum himalayense. NCBI lineage: Bacteria > Pseudomonadati > Pseudomonadota > Alphaproteobacteria > Rhodospirillales > Azospirillaceae > Azospirillum > Azospirillum himalayense. The sequence goes on from NZ_JBHSLC010000023.1 coordinate 226,883, forward strand.
TGGGCTTGGCGGGGCAGAACCCCAAACTGGTCGGCGTCCGCCCGAACGGCCTGGAGGACACGCCGCAGTTCAAGCTGACGGTGGACCGTGAGAAGGCCAGCGCGCTCGGCCTGTCGCTGACCGACGTCAACACGACCCTGACGGCGGCCTGGGGCTCCTCCTACGTCAACGACTTCATCGACCGGGGGCGCGTGAAGCGCGTCTACCTCCAGGCGGACGCCCCCTACCGCATGCAGCCGAGCGACGTCGACCGCTGGTACGTGCGCAACGCCACCGGCCAGATGGTTCCCTTCTCCGCCTTCACCACGGCGCAATGGACCTATGGGTCGCCGAAGCTGGAGCGGTACAACGGCATGTCGTCGCTCAACATCCAGGGCTCGGCGGCGCCGGGCATCAGCTCCGGCGAGGCGATGCAGGAGATGGAGGCGATGATGGCCAAGCTGCCGCCGGGCGTCGGCTATGAATGGACCGGCCTGTCCTACGAGGAGCGGCTGAGCGGGTCGCAGGCCCCGGCGCTCTACGCCCTGTCCATGCTGATCGTCTTCCTCTGCCTGGCCGCGCTCTACGAGAGCTGGTCGGTGCCGGTGTCGGTCATCCTGGTGGTGCCGCTGGGCGTCATCGGCGCCGTGCTCGCCGCCACGCTGCGCGGTCTGCCGAGCGACGTTTACTTCCAGGTGGGCCTGCTGACGACCATCGGCCTGTCGGCGAAGAACGCCATCCTGATCGTGGAGTTCGCCAAGGCGCTGTACGACGAGGGCATGGAGCTGAAGGACGCCGCCATCGAGGCGTGCCGTCAGCGCCTGCGTCCGATCATCATGACCTCGCTGGCCTTCGTGCTGGGCGTGCTGCCGCTGGCGACCAGCAGCGGCGCCGGTTCGGAAAGCCAGAACGCCATCGGCGTCGGCGTGATGGGCGGCATGATCTCCGCCACCGTGCTGGCGGTCCTCTTCGTCCCGGTTTTCTTCGTCGCGGTCTACCGCCTGTTCGGCAGCAAGCGTGCCGGTGCCCACCTCCCGCCGGGCACCGAGCCGGTGCACGCCGGCGACTGACGGTTCGGCCGCGGCTGCAAAAGCCCGGTCCCGGAAACGGGGCCGGGCTTTTTGCTTTGGGATCTGCGGCAGAACGGCACAGGACGGGCGGAGCGGCTTGTCTCCAAACTAATATACTAGTATTTATTGTTCTCGGGGGTGGCGGCTGAGCGCCTGCTTGTGGCGCTCCAGCCGCTCCCGCAGGGCGTCGCCTTTGCGCAGCGCCACGGCAATCGACAGTATGTCGCCGAGGACCAGATGGCTGATGCGCGACGTCATGGGCGAGTGGATGTCGAAGTCTTCCGTGACGTCGGCGAGCAGGCTGACCGTGGCGAGCTGCGCCAGCGGCGAGCCGGATCGGGTGATGGCAATGACCGCAGCCCCGGCGGACAGCGCGTTCTGCACGGCCTCCAGCATGTCGCGGGTGCCGCCCGAGCTGGACACGGCGACCACCGCGTCGCCGGGGGCGAGCGACAGGGCCGACACGAAATAGACGTGGGCGTCGCTGTAGGCGACCGTGGGGATGCCCAGCCGGAAGAAGCGGCGCTGGATGTCCTGCGCCACCGTGCCGGAGTTGCCGGAGCCGTAGAACTCGATCCGCCGCGCCCCGGCCAGCAGGTCGGCGGCGCGGTCCACCGCCTCCGCCGACAGGTTGTTGCGCACCTGCATGAGCGTCGCCAGGGTGCGGTCGAACACCTTCCCCGCGATGCCCGCCGCTCGGTCGTCCGGGCTGACCTCCTGGTCGATGAAGGGCATGCCGGCGGCGATGTCCTGGGCCAGCTTGATCTTGAACTCGCGGAAGCCGCTGCAGCCCAGCGCCCCGCAGAAGCGGGCGATGGTCGGCTCGCTGACCCCGGCGCGCTCGGCCATGTCGGCCATCGACAGGGTGATGACCTCGCCCGGCTGGGCCAGCACGCAGTCCGCCAGCTTCCGTTCCGAAGGACGGAGCCCGTCACGCACCGCCATGATCCTCGCCAGCATCGGCCTGTTCCCCCGTTCCGTCCGTCCGCCATTGTAGCACAGATAGTAAAACTACATGACCCGATAGAAGGGTGCTATCGGCGGCGCCGTCCCACATACCGGGATCGCCGACGATGCGGCGTTCCGTCACAGTAAGTTCATCGAAGAACGTGGAAAATCAACCGCTTTTGCCTTGCGCGCCTCGTGGTTCCGGTTTATGTAGCAAAACTACAGAATGATTTTTGGCCCTGCCGGCTTCACAGCCCGTTGCCATACCGCCACCCCCGCTCCGACCGGGCTCCGGCGGTCTTCCGACCCCTCCACTGGGGGGCCTCCAGGGTCGATCAGCGACGCGGCGCGTGCCGCCCAGACGCCTTTTCGTGAGGAGACATCATGGACACCCTGCTGAGAGACGGACTCGTCGAGACCCCGGAACAGCAAGCCGAGCGCCCCTGGCGCCGCTTCGTTCCGGGCGTCTGGCAGCAAGAGGTCAACGTCCGCGACTTCATCGTCCGCAACGTTCACCCCTACGCCGGGGATTCACGCTTCCTGACCGGCCCGACCGGGCGGACCAAGGCGCTGTGGGACAAGGTCACCGCCCTGCTGAAGGAGGAGCGCGCGGCCAAGGGCGGCGTGCTCGACGCCGACACGGAAGTCTTCGGCTCGATCACCGCCCACGCGCCGGGCTACATCGACCGGGAGCTTGAACTCGTCGTCGGCCTGCAGACGGACAAGCCGCTGAAGCGCGCGATCATGCCCTTCGGCGGCTGGCGGATGGTCAAGAACGGGCTGGAGGCCTACGGCTTCAAACCCTCGCCCAAGCTGGAGGAGGTGTTCCCCGGCCTGCGCAAGTCGCACAACGACGGCGTCTTCGACGTCTACACCGACGAGATGCTGCGCTGCCGCAAGTCCGGCGTCATCACCGGCCTGCCCGACGCCTACGGCCGCGGGCGCATCATCGGCGATTACCGTCGGCTGGCGCTCTACGGCGCGACCTTCCTGATCGAGGACAAGAAGGCCCAGTACAAGAGCCTTGAGGTCGACCGCATCGACGAGAACGCCCTGCGCCTGCGCGAGGAGATCACCGAGCAGATCAAGGCGCTGAAGGAACTGGCCGCCATGGCCAAGTCATACGGTTTCGACGTGTCGCGCCCGGCGGCCAACGCCCGCGAGGCGGTGCAGTGGACGTATCTGGCCTATCTGGCCGCGGTGAAGGAGGCCAATGGGGCGGCCATGTCGCTCGGCCGTGTGTCGAGCTTCCTCGACGTCTACGTCGAGCGCGATCTGCGCGACGGTTTGCTGAGCGAGGAGGAGGCGCAGGAGCTGATCGACCAGTTCGTGACCAAGCTGCGCATCGTCCGCTTCCTGCGCACGCCGGAATACGACCAGCTCTTCTCGGGCGACCCGACCTGGGTGACCGAGTGCATCGGCGGCATGGCGCTCGACGGGCGCACGCTGGTGACGAAGAACAGCTTCCGCATGCTCCAGACCCTGAACAACCTCGGCCCGGCGCCGGAACCGAACCTGACGGTGCTGTGGTCGGAAAGCCTGCCGGAGGGCTTCAAGAAATTCTGCGCCGAAACGTCGATCAAGACCTGCTCGGTGCAGTACGAGAACGACGACCTGATGC
>NZ_JBHSLC010000024.1:0-34354 GCF_042657465.1 Azospirillum himalayense
TCCGGTGTCTGGGGAGTTGGCTTCTGGGGGAGTTGGCTGCCGGTTCCGTCTGCGTCGGGGCCCGGCCTGTCCGATGACCAGACCCTACGCCCCGCCGCCCTCCCCCGCTGTGGCCTGCGCCACACTGTGGGACAGCTTTTCCAAGAGGCCTTTTCTTCCGCCCGAACCGTTGAGGCGCGGGGGAATTCCTGTACGATCCCCCGACGCCTTTTCCGGCACCCGCCCCTGTTCCGTGCGGGGCCACCACAACGATGCGAGACGGCGCAATGCTTCAGACACCCGACCGGCTGGACCCGGAGGTCGTGATCTTCGATTTCGACGGCGTCATCATCGACTCCGTGCCCACCAAGAACGGCGGCTTCGCCATCCTCTACGGCATCGACGATGCGGAGACGGAGGAGCGGATGCGCCAGACGATCTGGCGCAACGGCGGCCTCAGCCGCTTCAAGATGCTGGCGATCCTGGAGCGGGAGATGTTCGGGCGCGACCCCGGCCCGGCGGAGATCGACGATCTGGCTCGCCGCTACGCCGAGATCGTCGATCCGCGCGTCCCCGACTGTTCGCTGATCGCCGGCGCGGAGACGGTGCTGGACCGGCTGGACGGCACGCCCTGCCACCTCGTCTCGGGCACGCCGCACGAGGTGCTGATGGGCACCGTGCGCGCCAAGGGGCTGGAGCGGCACTTCCGCAGCATCACCGGCTCCCCCAACGTGAAGGCGGAAATCTTCGCGCGCATCGTCGCGGAAGGCGGGCACGACCCGGCGCGGGCGCTCGCCATCGGCGATTCCCTGACCGAGCTGGAGGCCGCCCGCAAGGCCGGCACGGGCTTCGTCGGCGTGGTGTCGGAAGGGCTGCCGAACCCCTTCCCGCCCGACGTGACGGTGGTCGGCGACCTGCACGGGCTCGCCCAACGACTCTGAGCGGCGGATTTGCGGTAAACGGTCGCATTGGGGTATTGTTTATGGGGCCAACAATCCATAAATGATTATGGCATCCTATGACGAAAGGGAGGTCCGTATGCCCGTGCCGAAAGAGGCTGCCGAAGCCGCCCGTGACCGTTATCTGGCGATCCTTAGCGGGTACCCCGGTATGACCCGCGCCGAAGTCACGAAGCTGTCCGACGACTACGCCATCGCGGTCAATTTCGCGTCGGGCATCCCCGACGATCTTCCCAAGGATCTGGACGGCGTGCCGGTGATCGCACGCACCCAGTGACGCTCAGCCCCAGTGACGTTCAACCATTGACGCGCAAACGCGACGCCCGGTCCAGACCATGGACCGGGCGTTTCGTATATTCGGGACTTACGCCGGGTTGGATGGGGTGGTGGCGTCGGCGCGCTCGGCCGGTGCCTTGTTCATCGCCATCGCCATCATCTGGCTCGCCTGCGCGGTGCAGGTCGCGGCCAGCGTGCGCACCGTCTGGCCGCCTTCGACGAGAAGCCGGCTGAGCATCGGGCCGGGCGCTTCGAAGGTGCCGATGAAGATCCGCTCCTCCTCCCCTTTGCCGGCGAAGCCGCGCTTGAACAGGTGGACGCCGGGGTTGGCCTGGGCGTTGACCCCATGCAGGTCGTAGCGCTTCCCGCCGTTGGCCTTCACCCACTGCATCGCCTTCCAGTGCACGAGGAAGGCCGCGTTCAGCGGCAGCCCGGCCTCCGCGGTCGCCGAGTTCTGCATCAGCGCGGTGTCGCCGAGCAGCGACACCACCACGCCGGCCACCGGTTCGCCGTTGTGGGAGGCCATCACGGCGTGCATCTTCATGCCGTCGGGCAGGGCGCGGTGGACCTTCGTCAGGGTGCGGCTGTCGAAGGCGCGGAAGCCCTTGCGGCGCTGCGTCTGGATGAACAGGTCGTCGATGGCATCCAGGATCTCCGGAGATGAGCCCTCGACGATCTCCAGCCCTGCCCCCTCGGCTTTGGTAAGGCCACGGCGCCAGTGGCGGGACAGGTCCTTGTGGATCGTCGCCTCGTCGCGGGTCAGGTCCATGATGAAGGTGCGGTAAGGGGCCTTGGCGTCGCTGTGCCGCATCCCCAGCGCCTCCAGGGCGGACAGCGCGCCGGCGCCCTCCCCTGCCCCGTCCTCGATGCGCGGCAGGACGCGCAGGAACAGCCCGCGCCGGACGCTGTACTCGGCCTTCATCGCGTCCATGATCGCCAGGAAGTCGGCCGGATCGGCTTGCCGGCCCTTGGGGCGCCACAACGGTCCCCACATGACCAGCGCGATGCCGCCGATGCCCGGAACCCGGCGGACCAGCAGCTGCGCCGCGGCGACCGGCTGGCCATCCCGGCGCAGCACGATGTGGCTGAGGTCGCGGCCGGGATGGGCGATGCGCCCGAAATCCCAGGTCTGAAAGATGTTGGCGTCGTCGAATCCGTTCATGACGGCGTACCAGCCGCCGCGGTCCATACGGTCGATCTCGACAGCCGGTGAAGCGTCCAGGCAATCGCCCCCAAGTGCGTCGGTGTGAATCTGGCGTTTCCCCAGCGAAGTCACGTCGAACCTCTCGCGTGGTTGGTCGAATGGGCGCAATCGGGGCGGACGTGGAACCTCGCCCGTCCCGCTTCCCTGGCTGGAGGCCAGAGCCGTCTTATCGTCAAAGGTCGAAGCTCCGCGGAAGGTCTTAGGCAGATCACGCGCGGCCTACGGTCTTTGCGATCGTCCATAAACAATAGGAGGCGCACGGGAAAATCACACAAACCCTGATGGGTTCGCGCAAAATCCCACTGGATTATTCTCTGTGGCTAAGCGCTTTTTCTGGGGATTGCATGGATACGCCCGTATCGAGCGGCATGCTGCGGTGCAATACGACCAATTTGACGACCCAGGGCGGGGTTTGAGGTCTCCGCTCGTTCAGAACATGGTCAGTTGGATGATGCCGTCCGCGCGGGCATGGCGCTCCGCCGCGTTGGCGGCGGCGTCCTGGGCGCCTTCCTGCGATTGGGCGATCCCGACGGCAATGCGCTCCCCGGCCACCGAGACGGTCCAAGTCCAGCGTCCATCGGTCCGCCACGACACGGCCAATTCGCAGCCATGCGCCTGACACACCAGCTGCCGCACCGACCAGTTCGCCGCCATTCGCGCAACCCCACAGCCCCGGCGCCTCCTCCGGCCCCGTATGCCTTAGTTATGCACCGGAGAGGCCATGTTCCGCCAGTGCCGGCTGCTCCGCACCGCGGGTAGACACCCATTGCGGGGGTTGGGACGACTTGATAGCTTCCCAGACGACTCCGGCACAATGGGGCGACGAGGGGGCAATGACCGGCGACGATTTGAAGCTGCTGCGCGAGAGGCGCGGCCTCACCCAGACGCAGATGGCCGCGTTCGTGAACGAACTGACCGGCCGCCGCTACGACAAGCAGCGGCTCAGCAAGTGGGAGACGGGACGCGAGCCCCTGCCCCGCGACGTGCTGGGCCGTCTGTTGCTGCTGTCCCTGGAGCAGCCGGCGACCGCGACGCCGCGGGCCGGCACGACCATCGCCATCGGCTTGCAAAAGGGCGGCACCGCCAAGACGGCGACCTCGATCAACGTCGCCTTCATGCTGGCCCGGTCGGGCAACCGCGTGCTGCTGGTGGACGCCGATCCGCAGGGCAACGCCACGGTCCATGTCGGCGTGCCGCAGACCGACGTGGTGGCGCTGACCGAGCAGGGCAGGGTGCTTTACCACGCGCTGATGGGCAAGGCGAAGCTGGCCGAGGTCATCCGCCCGACCAGCGTGGAAGGGTTGGACGTCGTGCCGTCGAGCATCGCGCTCGCCAGCGCCGACACCGAGCTGCCCGGCAACCTGACCAACGCCCAGACCGCCATGGCGGAGATGCTGGACACGGTGCGCGGCGCGTATGACTTCATCCTGATCGACTGCGCGCCGAACCTGGGGGCGGTCACCATCAACGCGCTGACCGCGGCGGACTTTGTGCTGATCCCCTGCCAGGCGGAGCCGCACGCCATCCTGGGCGTGAACGCCTTCCTCGACACGGTGACGAAGATCCAGCGGCGGCTGAACCCGAACCTGCGGGTGCTGGGCGTGCTGCCGACCATGCTGAATCCCCGCCAGACCCAGGACCGCTCCTCGCTGGACGACATCGGCCGGCTGTGGGGCGAGAATTACCGGGTCTTCCCGCCGGTGCCGCGCGCGACGATCTACGCGCAGGCCGCCGGGGCCAACGTCATCACGCTCGACGCCGACATCGGCGCGCCGGGCGTGGAAAGCTACGCCGCCATCGCCGGTGCCCTGCTGAAGGCCACCGGACGCATCCGGGAGTCGTCCGATGCCGCCTAAGAAGCTGACCCGCCAGACCGCCGCCACGGTTCTGCAAGCCAAGAACACCGCCCCGGCCCTGGAGACCGACCGGCTGTTCGGGTTGACCGGCGCCCTGCCCCGGCTGATCGAGGCCGACGTCGCCGCCATCCGCACCGACCCCAACCAGCCGCGCACCGTCTTTGACGAGACCGCCCTCGCCTCGCTGGCCGCGTCCATCGAGCGGCACGGGCTTCAGCAGCCGGTGCTGGTGCAGGAGACGGCGGAGAAGGGCGTCTACCGTCTCGTGGCCGGCGAGCGCCGCCTGCGCGCCCACCAGATGCTCGGCCGCCCGACCATCGCCGCCATTATCACCAAGGGCAAGGCGGAGGAGATCGCGCTGATCGAGAACGTCCAGCGCGTGGACCTGGACGCCATCGATCTGGCCCGCGGCCTGACCCAGCTGATCGACAGCCACGGCTACGCCCAGGCGGAGGTCGCCGCGGTGCTCGGCTGTTCCGAGGCCGAGGTGTCGAAGCGGCTGAAGGTGCTGGACCTGCCGACCGACATCCTCCGCGAGTACCGGGAGAACCCCGACGCGGTGTCCCGTTCGGCCCTGGTCGAGCTGGCCTTCGTCGGCGACGAAGAGGAGGTGCGGCGGCTGTGGCAGTCGGCGCGCACCGGCGGGCTGACGGTGCAGTCGGTGCGCGCGGCGCGGGCGTCCAAGGCGCCGGGCTCGGCGGAGCCGATGCGCGTGCTCGGCCGCTCGATCAACCGCATCGAGAAGGAGCTGAAGGCCATCGATGCGGTCAGCACCGCGATGCAGAAGGAGCATCGGGAGCTGTTGCGGGACCTGCGGATGCGCATCGACGATCTGCTGGGGGAGTGAAGGGTTTCGAAATCGAAAGCGTCTTTAGGTTGTGGTATTTTAAAGATTGAGCAACCTATAAGGGCTTTCGAAGTCGAAACGTGAAATGCCCCAGGGCGTCAATTTTGGACAGTATTGCCCCCACCCCGACCCTCCCCCGCTGCGCAGGGGAGGGGGCAAAAAAAGTTCCCTCCCCTGCGTCAGCGGGGGAGGGTCAGGGTGGGGGCAAAGCCCCGACGACTCATGCAAGAAGCACCGCGCAAACGGCGCTGTGCCTCGCCTTAGACGGCCTGCTGCGGACGCATGTCCGCCGGGTCGATGCCGGCGACCGCCACCGGCTTCTTCATGGCATCGCGGCGGAACGGCTCGCCCAGCTCCTGGTTCAGGATCACCTCGACGAAGGTGGTGATGCCGCGGCCCTGGTCCTCGATGGCCTGGCGCAGGGCGGCGGTCACCTCGTCCTGAGTGCGCGCGGTGACGCCCTTCAGGCCGCAACCCTCCGCCACCTTGGCGTAGCTGAGCTTGGGGTTCAGCTCCGTGCCGACGAAGTTGTTGTCGAACCACAGCGTCGTGTTGCGCTTCTCCGCCCCCCACTGGAAGTTCCGGAAGATCACCATGGTGACCGCCGGCCATCCCTCGCGCCCGATGGAGGACATCTCGTTCATCGAGATGCCGAAGGCGCCGTCACCGGCGAAGCCGACCACCGGCGTGTTCGGGCAGCCGATCTTCGCCCCGACGATCGACGGGAAGCCGTAGCCGCAGGGGCCGAACATGCCCGGCGCCAGATACTTCCGCCCTTCCTCGAAGGTGGGGTAGGCGTTGCCGATGGCGCAGTTGTTGCCGATGTCGGTGGAGAGGATGGCGTCCGCCGGCAGGGCCGCCTGGATGGCCCGCCACGCTTGCCGCGGCGACATGCGGTCGGACTCGCGCTCGCGCGCCTCGGCGTTCCAGCTCGTTCCGGGATCATCCTCCTCATGGTCGAGCGAGGACAAGAGCTGAAGCCACGCCGACTTGGTCTGGTGGATCAGTGCGCGGCGCTCCAGCCGGCCCGTGTCTCCGGCGCCGGGGGCGAGCTGCGCCAGGATCTGTTGGGCCACCTGCTTGGCGTCGCCGCAGATGCCGACCGAGACCTTCTTGGTCAGGCCGATGCGATCCGGGTTGATGTCCACCTGGATGATCTGCGCGCCCTTCGGCCAATAATCGATGCCGTAGCCGGGCAGGGTGGAGAAGGGGTTGAGCCGGGTGCCGAGCGCCAGCACGACGTCGGCCTTGGCGATCAGCTCCATCGCCGCCTTGGACCCGTTGTAGCCGAGCGGCCCGACCGACAGCGGGTGGCTGCCGGGGAAGGCGTCGTTGTGCTGGTAGCCGCAGCAGACCGGCGCGTCCAGCCGCTCCGCCAGCGCGATGCTGTCCGGAATGGCCCCGCCGATCACCACCCCAGCGCCGTTCAGGATGACCGGGAATTTCGCTTCCGACAGCAGGCGGGCCGCCTCGGCGATGGCCTGCCGTCCGCCGGCCGGGCGCTCCAGCCGGACGATCTGCGGCAGCTCGACGTCGATCACCTGGGTCCAGAAATCGCGCGGCACGTTGATCTGCGCCGGGGCGCAGCCGCGCCACGCCTTCTCGATGACGCGGTTCAGCACCTCGGCCATGCGGCTGGGATCGCGCACCTCCTCCTGGTAGCAGACCATCTCCTTGAACATGGCCATCTGCTCGACCTCCTGGAAACCGCCCTGGCCGATGGTCTTGTTGGCGGCCTGCGGCGTCACCAGCAGCATCGGCGTGTGGTTCCAGTAGGCGGTCTTGATCGAGGTGACGAAGCCGGTCACGCCGGGTCCGTTCTGGGCGATGGCCATGGCCATTTCCCCGGTGACACGGCTGTAGCCGTCGCAGATCAGGGCGGCGTTGGTCTCGTGCGCGCAGTCCCAGAACCGGATGCCGGCCTTGGGAAAGAGGTCGGAGACCGGCATCATGGCCGAACCGATGATCCCGAAGGCGTGCCGGATGCCGTGCATCTGAAGGACCTTCACGAACGCTTCCTCGGTGGTCATTTTCATGGTGCGCATCCTCGTTTCATGGATGGGTGGCGTGGGATGAAAGGGGAGGGTGGCCAAGGGTGACCGGCCGGCGGTCAGCCGGCGATCACGCGCGGCATGGCCCGCTCGCCGGGGCCGGGACAAATGGCGGGCCGGTGCACGGCGATCAGGGGGGCGTAGCCGTCGGCCCCCTCCGGCATCGGCATGCTGAACCAGCGGTAATGGCGCCCGCTCCAGACGAGCAGCCCTTGGCTCAGGCCATGGCCGTCCACCGCGAAGCGGTCGATCAGGCGTCCGGCGAGGCCGGCGGACAGCGGCTCGTAGACGATGCCCGAACCGGAGCGGAAGCCCACGCGGGGGCAGGAGGGCGAGCCGCAGATGTAGAGGCTCCGGGCACCCATCGCCTTGGCGCGGGTCATGAGGAAGGCCAGGGCGGAGCCGTGATCGGTGTGGTCTTGCGGCATGTCTGCTCCTTTCCCGATTGAGGGGTGAAGAGGCGGGGCCAGAGTGGAGGGCTCAGGCTTCCCCTGCGCCGTAGAAGAGGGTCACGGTGTGCTTTGCCTCGGCGAAGAAGAGCCAGCGCTCGGCGATCACCCCCAGCGCGGCGGCGGCGGCGGCCAGCAGCGCCAGGGTGCCGGACAGGGCGCCGGGGCCGGCGACCAGCGCGCCGAGGCTCAGCGCCGCCGGCAGGGCGAAGGCGGCGAGGCGGGTGATGAAGCGCAGGCGGACGGCGTGGCGGCGCCCGACGCGGAAACCCATTTCCTTGAGCAGGTAGTTGTCCTCGCTGTGCGGGGCGTCGAGCAGGCGGACCCGCCCGATGTGCCCCAGCCCGGTCGCCGTCTCCGCCGTGCTGACGGGGCGGGCGGTGGCGCAGTGCCGCCAATGCCCTTCCTTGGCCGCCCAGGCCAGCGCCACCGACGCCAGCGCCAGCAGGGAGGACCAGCCCGCCGCCTGTCCCGCCATGCCCAGCAGCGCGTTCAACAGAAGCGCCCCGGTCATCAGCGACAGCGCCAGATAGCTGCGCGGCACCCAGGGGTTGGCCCACTGGCGGATGGGCTTCAGCGAGGCGTAGATCATCGCCGTGCAATAGACGGTGACCGCCGCCATCGCCGCGGTGATCCAACCGGCGACGCCCGCCACGCCGCTCCCCAGGAAGAGCCAAGCGATGGCGAAGACGCCCGCCGGCAGGAAGGTAGCGACCGCCGCCACGCCTTCGCGCGACAGCCAGGAGCTGCGCCATTGCGACAGCGCCCGCCACGCCCGTTCCGGCCGGCCGAGATGGGCCAGCGAGGACAGCAGCCCGGCCACCACCAGCCCCAGGGCGAGGGCGAGGGCGGCGAAGCCGAACAGCGGGCTCGCCGGCAGCAGGCCGAAGGGCGCGAGCAGGCCGAGCAGGGCAAGCAGACCGTAGCCGGCGCCCGCGGCGCTGGTGAAGAAGATGATCGAGAAGGCCGGATGCATGGAACTCCCTCCCTCAGCGCGCCAGGATGCGGTCGGCCCATTTCAGCAGGCCGTGGAGCGGCAGATCGTCGTTGGCGCTGTCCCTGGTGATGCGCTCGTCGAGCGCCAGGGCGGGGCGGGGCCGGGGCGGCAGGTACTTGTTGGTCGGCTCGTAGCCCAGCTCCGGCATCAGGTCGTAGCCGCCGCGCTCCGCCACCAGCTTCGAGACGGCGGAGGACGGGTCGGCGAGGTCGCCGAAATGACGGGCGGAGGTCGGGCAGACCATGACGCAGGCCGGCACCCGCTCCGATTCCGCCAGCGTCTCGTTGTGGATGCGGTCGATGCACAGGGTGCATTTCTTCATCACGCCGACGTCCTGGTCGAACTCCCGCGCGCCGTACGGGCAGGCCCAGGAGCACAGCTTGCAGCCGATGCACAGATCCTCGTTGACCAGCACGATGCCGTCCTCTGCGCGCTTGTAGGAGGCGCCGGTCGGGCAGACGGTCACGCAGGCCGGCTGTTCGCAATGCAGGCAGGAGCGCGGGAAGTTGGTGGTGCGCGACCCGCAGCCGCCCTTTTCGGTTCCGGCCTCGAAACTGTGGATGCGGTTGAACCACACCCCGTCCGGGCCGGCGCCATAGGCGTCGGTGTCGGTCAGCGGCGCCATGTGGCCGCCGGCGTTCCACTGCTTGCAGGCCACCGCGCAGGCGTGGCAGCCAACGCAGGTGTCGAGGTCGATGACCAGCCCCAGCCGGGGGGCGCCGGGTTCGCGGTTGGGAAGGCTCGTCATGACCGTACTCCCCGAGACGTGGGCCGGAAGACGGCGCCGGTGCGCAGGATGGCGGGCGGTGGCTCGACGCCCGGCGGCATGGCCTGGGCGGGGAAGCGCGGCATCGTCTCGGCCCGCTCCTTCGGCGGGGCCTTCTCGACGCGGACGCGCAGGTCGTACCAGGCGGCCTGTCCGGTCACCGGGTCGGCGTTGGCGTGGCGGTAGCCGTTGCGCTCCGGCAGTAGCTCCGAGATCAGGTGGTTGAGGAGGAAGCCCTTCGTCCCCTCCGGCGCGTCGGTGGACAGGTTCCAGGCGCCGGAGCGCTTGCCGATGGCGTTCCAGGTCCACACCGTCCCGGCCTCCACCCCGTCCATCAGCTGGACCGGCACCCGGATGCGCCCGGTCGGGCTGGTCACCCAGGCCCAGTCTCCGTCGGCGAGGCCGAGCGCCTCGGCGGTGGAGCGCGCGATGTAGAGGCTGTTGCGCGCCAGGATCTGCCGCAGCCAGGCGTTCTGCGAGCCCCAGGAATGGTACATGGGCATCGGGCGCTGGGTGACCGCGTGCAGCGGGAAGGCGCTCTCGTCCAGCCCGTCCTCCTCCAGCGGCGGATACCAGAAGGGCAGGGGGTCGAAGTAGGCCTCCACCCGCTGCCTCTTGTCGGCGGGCGGCACCACCGCGCCGTGCCCGCGCGCGGCGAGGCGGAATTTCTGGAGCGGCTCGACGTAGAGCTGGAGGATCACCGGCTCCGGCTTGTCGAGGAAGCCCATGCGGGTGGCGGTCTCCAGATAGGCCTGGTTGGCGTGCTTGAAATAGTGCTGCTCCGGCGGCAGCTCGAAATGCCAGAAGCAGCCGTTGCGGACGTAGCGGTCGAGCTGGTCCGGGTTGGGCGCGCCCTTGCCGGCGTCCTTCCCGTCGGCGCCGCGCCAGCCGGCCAGCGGGCCGATGCCGGGCTTGCGCTCGTGGTTGGTCATGTAGTCGGGATAGCCGCCGGGGTAGCGCGGGCTGCCGTCCTCCCGGACGAAGGCCGGCAGGCCGAGCCGCGCGCCCAGCTCGATCAGCACGTCCTGGAAGGGCCGCACGTCGCGGTCGGGGGTCAGCACCGGCTGGCGGATGGAATCGCCGGGGCCGTGCGCGCTGCCGATCGGACGGTCGAGCAACGAGATGCAGTCCCACCGCTCCAGATAGGTGGTGTCGGCCAGCACGAGGTCGGCGTAGGCCACCATCTCCGACGCGTAGGCGTCGCAATAGACGATGAAGGGGATGCGGTATTCGCCGCTGTCGGGGTCCTTGTCGGACAGCATCCGCATCGTCTCGGACGTGTTCATCGACGAGTTCCAGGCCATGTTGGCCATGTACATGAACAGCGTGTCGACGCGGTACGGGTCGCCTTCCCAGGCGTTGGCGACCACCATGTGCATCAGCCCGTGCACCGACAGCGGCGCGTCCCAGCTGAAGGCCTTGTCGATGCGCAGCGGCTCCCCGTCCTCGCCGACCAGCAGGTCTTCCGGCCCCATGGGGTAGCCGAGCGGCATCCCGGCGATGGCCTTGCCGGGGCCGGTCTCGCCGCGCTTGCCGGCGGGCTTGGGGCCCGGCGGGGCGGGGCGGGGGTAGGGCGACTTGTAGCGCCAGCCGCCCGGCACGTCGATGGTGCCCAGCAGGATTTGCAGGATGTGGATGGCGCGGCAGGTGTGGAAGCCGTTGGAATGGGCGGAGATGCCGCGCATGGCGTGCATGGCGATGGGCCGCCCGACCATCCGCTCGTGGCGCCGCCCCGCCCAGTCGGTCCAGGGCTGCTCGATGGTCAGCGTCTCCTGGAAGGCGAGATGGGCCATTTCCGCGGCAATGCGGCGGATGGTGTCGGCGGGAACGCCGCAGCGCTCGGCCACCGCCTCCGGGGCGTGCTGCGGGTCGAGGTAGCGTTCGGCCAGCAGATGGAAGGAGGGCACGGCCCGCCGCCCGTCCGGCAGGGTGACGGCGCCGACCAGCGCCGGGCGGATGCCGGCTTGCGTGGCGGGAACGGCGCGCTGCTCCACCGCGTCCCAGGCCAGCGGGGCGCCGTCGGCGTCGCGGGCGAACAGGCCGTCGTCGGGGGCGCCGGGGTCCTGGATGACCAGCCAGGGGGCGTTGGTGTAGCGGACCAGATACTCGGCGTCGATGCGGTCGGCGCGCAGAAGCTCGTGGATCAGGGCGAAGACGAACAGCCCGTCGCTGCCCGGACGGATGCCGACCCACTCGTCGGCGATGGCGGAATAGCCGGTCTTGATCGGGTTGACGGAGACGATCTTGGCGCCGCTCGCCTTCATCTTCGACAGGCCGATCTTGATCGGGTTGCTGTCATGGTCCTCGGCCACGCCGAACAGCAGCAGGTAGCGGGTGTGGTCCCAGTCCGGCTCCCCGAATTCCCAGAAGCTGCCGCCCAGCGTGTACATGCCCGCCGCCGCCATGTTGACGGAGCAGAAGCCGCCGTGCGCCGCGAAGTTGGGCGTGCCGAACTGCGCCGCCCAGAAGCCGGTCAGCGACTGGCTCTGGTCGCGTCCGGTGAAGAAGGCGAGCTTGCTGGGGTCGCTGTCGCGGATTTTGGACAGGCGTTCGGTCAGGATGGTCAGCGCCTCGTCCCACTCGATCTCGCGGAACTCGCCGGTGCCGCGCTCCCCGGTGCGCAGCAGGGGCTTGCGCAGTTTGGCCGGGGAGTTCTGGGTCATGATGCCGGCGGACCCCTTGGCGCAGATCACGCCGTGGTTCACCGGATGGTCCTTGTTCCCCTCGATGAAGCGGAGCTGGCCGTCCTTGATGTGCACTTTGATGCCGCAGCGACAGGCGCACATGTAGCAGGTGGTGTATTTGACCGTGTCGGAGACGGTCGGCGAGGGGGCGATGTCCTCGCGCGGCGATTGGTAGCGGTCGAGCCAGCCGCGCGCGTCCTCGGGCGCCGCCGGCCCGCTCCTTCGCTGGAAGCCCTGGGTGAAGGCGAACCCGCGCGCACGCTGGCCGCCGACGTCGTCGATCTTCGCCATCCTGATCCGTTCCCTTCCGGAATGCCTCCCCCGTTCCCTCCCGGCGGGGGCCGGGAGAGGGGGCGGTGCAGCCGTGTCGTTCTTCAAAAAGGCGGATGCGCGGTCAGTCCGCGAGCCGCTGCGCGCCCGACCGTTTCGCGGCCTCGGCCATCAGCGCGTCGAGGGCCGCCGGCAGGTCGCCGGGCACGTCGACCACGATGGCCCCGGCGTGTTCCAGCGCGCCGCGCTTGGAGGCGTAGCTGCCGCGGTCGCCGGTCACAATCGCCCCGGCGTGGCCCATCTTCTTGCCCGGCGGGGAAGCGCGGCCGGCGATGAAGGAAACGACGGGCTTGTCCGTCTTCGCCACCAGTTCCGCCGCCTCCTCCTCCATGCTGCCGCCGATCTCGCCGACCAGCGCGATGGCGTCGGTGCCTGGATCGTCGATCAGGGCTGCCAGCGCGTCCTTGGTCGTCGTGCCGATCATCGGGTCGCCGCCGATGCCGAGGAAGGCCGACTGCCCATGGCCGCCGCGCACGAGGTTCAGGCAGACCAGCGTGCCCAGGCTGCCGCTGCGCGAAATGACACCGACCCGGCCCGGCTGGAAGACGCGCGGGTTGAAGGCGGGCATGATGCCGACGAAGCCCTCGCCCGGAGTCACGATGCCGGCGGTGTTCGGCCCGATGATGCGGGTGCCGTGCTCCGCCGCCGCGGCGTGCATCTCCATCACGTCGTGCGACGGGATGTGCTCGGTCAGGCAGACGACGGTCTTCGCCCCCGCCTCGATGGCGTCGATGGCGGCGGCCCTGGCGGCGGCGGGCGGGATGAACATCACCGACACGTCGAAGCCGCCGTTCGCCATGGCCTCCTTCGCGGTGGCGAAGATGGGCACGCCGCAATGGTTCTGCCCGGCCTTCTTCGGGTTCACGCCGCCGACCACGGTGGTGCCGTAGGCCTGCATCTGCTCGGTCCAGAAGGTGCCCTGCTTGCCGGTGATGCCCTGCACCAGGACCCGGTCGCTCTTGCGTACGATCATCGCGCGGCCTCCACGGCTGCCGAGATGGCGTCTTCCATCCGGTCGTAGGGTTCGATCCCCAGCTCCTCCCGCACCATGCGCACGGCCTCGTCCTCGCCGGTGCCGTGGATGGAGAAGAAGACGGGGATGGTGGGGTTCAGCGTCTTCCAGGCCTGGATCACCCCGCCGGCCATCACGTCGGTGCGGGCGAAGGCGCCGCAGAAATTGACGACGAGGCTTTTGACGCCGGGGTTGGACAGCACGAGGTCCAGCGCCTCCGTCCCCTTGGTGTAGGCTTCGCCGCCGATCTCCAGGAAGTTGGACGGACGCCCGCCGGCGTGGCTGACCACGTCCATGGTCGTCATGGTCAGCCCGGCGCCGTTGGCCAGGACGCCGACGTTGCCCTCCAGCTCGATGTATTTAAGGTCGAGCGCCCGCCCGCGCTCCTCCAGCGCCGACAGCGGTTCCCTGGCGCCCAGTTCGGCGATGTCGGCCTGCCGGTAGAGGGCGGCATCGTCCACCGTCAGCTTGCAGTCCAGCGGCACGATGCGGCCGTCGGCGAGCAGGGCGAGCGGGTTGATTTCCAGCAGCTCGGCGTCGTGCTGGCGGTAGACGCGGTAGAGATCGACCAGCATCGCCGCCACCGGCACGGCGGCCTCGCCGAGGTCCAGCCCCAGCAGCAGGCGGCGCGCGTCCGCCGGGCCGAAGCCCTTGCGGATGTCCACCGCCATGCGGCGCAGGGACTCGGGGCGAGTCGCCGCGACCTCCTCGATGTCCATGCCGCCCTCGGTGGAGAACAGGACGAGCGGGCTGCGGCTGGCCGGGTCGTTCAGCACCGCGGCGTAGAATTCGCGGGCGATGGCGGCCTGCTCCTCGACCAGCACGCGGGCAACCGGGAAGCCGCCGATCTCCATGCCCAGGATGGCCTGCGCGGATGCTGCGGCCTCCTGCGGCGTGGCGGCCAGCTTGACGCCGCCCGACTTGCCGCGCTTGCCCGTCGGCACCTGCGCCTTGACGACCACCGGCCCGATGGCGCGGGCGGCGGCTTCGGCCTCCTGCACGCTGGCGCAGAGGCGCCCCTGCGGGACGCTCAGCCCGGCGCGGGCGAGCACGGATTTTCCGGCATGTTCCTCGAATTTCATCGTCGCCTCCGTCAGCGTCCGTGGCGGGACCAGAAGGGGCCGAACAGGGCCTCTTCGCTCGGCTTGTCCTCCGGGATCGGGCGGACGAGGTGGGTGATGTTGACGAAGTGCTTCCAGTTCAGGTTTTCGGAGATGGAGTTCTTCTGCCAGCTCCCGCAGCCCATGGAGAGGGTGAAGTTCAGCCCGCTGTCGAAGCCTCCGCCGTTGCCGAAGGTGTGGGCGAAGTTGACCAGCACGCGCACCACGTCCAGCTCGTCGGCCAGCCGCCGGGCGTGCGCCTCGTCCCGCGTGTGGATGCCGCAGGAATGGCCGCGCCCCTGGTGGTCGAGGATCTTGCGCACCTGATCGACCGCCGCGTCGAAGTCCGGCACCCGGTAGACGGCGAGCACCAGCGACAGCTTCTCGCCGGAGAAGGGATGCGCCTTGCCGACGCCGGTTTCCTCCACCAGGAAGAAGCGGGCCTCGCGCGCCTTGGGCGCCAGCGCGAACGCCTCGGCCAGGATGGCGGCGTCCTTGGCGATCAGCTTGCGGTTCAGCTTGCCGTTCTCCCACAGGCGGGACTGCACGCGCTCCCGCTCCTCCGCGGTGCAGAGATAGGCGCCGGCCTCCTCCAGCGCCGCGATGGTCGCATCGTAGACGGAGTCGAGAACGACGAGCGCGTTCTCCGACGAGCAGGAGGTGGAATTGTCGAAGGTCTTGGAGGCGCAGATCTTGCGCGCCGCCTCGGCCAGATCGGCGCTCTCGTCCACGATGACCGGGACGTTCCCGGCCCCGACGCCGATGGCCGGGGTGCCGCTGGAATAGGCGCGGCGCACGTTGTCCTGCGAGCCGGTGACGACGACGAGGTCGACCGCCTCCATCAGCGCCTGGGTCAGGCCCTTGGTGATCGGGGTGGGGATCATCTGCACCAGATCCTCCGGCGCGCCGATGCGCGCCAGCTCGGCCCGCATCAGCTCGACCGTGCGGCCGGTGGCGGCGGAGCCCATGGGGGAGGGGGCGATGATGATGGCGTTGCGGCCCTTGACGGCCATCATCGCCTTGTTGACCGGCGTGGCCGCCGGGTTGGTGGAGGGGGTGACGGCGCCGACGACGCCCAGAGGCTTGGCGATCTTGACGATGCCCTTGGCGGTGTCCTCCTCGATCACGCCGACGGTGCGCACCCGCATCAGGTCGCGCAGCGTGCCGAAGGTCTTGCGCTGGTTCTTGGTGATCTTGTCCGCGACGTTGCCGAGGCCGGTGTCGGCCACCGCCAGCTCCGCCAGGGCGCGGGCGCGGCCCGGCTCGTAGATGGCCCAGGCGAGCGCGGCGACGGCGTCGTCCACCTGCTCCTGCGTCGCGTCGGCGAAGGCGCGCTGGGCGGCGCGGGCGCGGGCGACGAGGGTGGCGACGGCCTCCTGGTCGGCGCTGGCCGGCGTTCGGTCGAGCATGATGTTGTCCATTGTGCTTATCTCTCTCCCTGAAGGTTCGTTTGTTGGTTCGGACGGTCAGGCTTTGAGCACCCGGTGGGGCGGCTCCTTGGGCGGGCGACGGAGCAGGGGCTTCACCACCGGCCACATCGACCAGGCGAGGAAGATCGCGGACAGCGCCAGGATCGTTCCGCTGATCGGGCGGGTGAAGAAGACCGCCATGTTGCCTTCGTAGTTGGCGAGCGAGGTGAGGAAGTAGCGCTCGCACAGCGGCCCCAGGATCACGCCCACCACCAGCGGGGCCGGCGGGAAGTTGGTGCGCTTCATGAAGTATCCGACGACGCCGAAGGCGAGGCAGACATAGACGTCGAAGAGGTTGTTGCGCACGCCGTAGGCGCCGACGACGCTCAGCACGATGATGAAGGCGCCGAGGATGGCCGGCGGCACGCGCATCAGCGTCGAGAAGACCCGCGCCACGCCCATCGCCGCGACGATCATCAGCAGGTTGGCGATCAGCATGCTGGCGAAGATCGTGTAGACCAGCGTGGTGTTCGAGGTGAAGAGGAGCGGGCCGGGGTTCAGCCCGTGGATCAGCATGGCGGCCAGCATGATCGCCGTGGCGGCGCTGCCGGGGATGCCCAGCGTCAGCAGCGGGATCATGGCGGTGCCGGTGGTGGCGTTCTTGGCCGCCTCCGGGGCCGCCAGCCCTTCCTCCATGCCGGTGCCGAAGCGGTCGCCCTTGCCGCAGGCCTGCTTCTCCACGCTGTAGGCGATGACCGCCCCCACCGTGGCCCCGGCGCCGGGGATGACGCCGATGGTGCAGCCGAGGCCGGTGCCGCGCAGGATCGAGGACTTGATCCGCCATAGGTCCGACAGGCCGACCTGCTTGCCGGGCTTGGCGGTGACGGAGCGGGCGCCGCCGGTCCGCTTGCAGATCAGGTCCACCACCTCGCCGATGGCGAACAGGCCGATCATCACGACCGTGAAGTTGATGCCGCTCTCCAGGTCGGGAACGCCCAGCGTCAGGCGGGGCATGCCGTACATCGGGTCGACGCCGACCGTGCCGATCAGCAGGCCGAGGAACATCGAGACGGCGCTCATCAGCGGCGCGTCCTTGGCGATGGCGATGACGCTGACGAGGCCGAGGATGGTGGCGGCGAAGAATTCCGGCTGGTCGAACTTCAACGCGAAACTGGCGAAGGGCGGGGCGCCGAAAGTCAGCAGCAACGCGCTGGCCAACCCGCCGAAGGCCGACGCGGTGATGGCGATGCTCAAGGCCCGCGAGGATAGGCCCTTGCGCGTCATCGGGTAGCCGTCCCAGCAGCTCGGCAGCGAGGCCGGCGTGCCGGGGATGTTGATGAGGATCGAGGAGATCGAGCCGCCGAACACGCCACCCACATAGATGCCGCCGAGGAAGGACATCGCCGTGACCGGCGGCAGCAAATAGGTGAAGGGCAGGGCGATGGCCATGGCGTTGACGAAGGAGATGCCCGGCAGCGCGCCGGCCACGACCCCAAGCATCAGGCCCGAGACGAGAAGGACGAAATTGTAAGGGTCGAGGGCGCCGGCGAAGCCACCGGCCAGATTGGCGAGGATATCCATGGGACGATCCTTCCGGTGGCCGGCTCAGTAGATGCCGAGCAGGCGGTAGAGCGCGACGGTGAAGTCGTCGAAGACGCCATGGCCGCGGTTCAGCGGCATCTGGGCGAGCAGGACGAAGATGTAGAGCAGCACGACGCAGCCGATCCCGGTGACCAGCGCCAGCGTGAGCGGGCGCCGGATGCCGCCGATGACGCACCACAGGGCGACGAAGGCGAGGGTGGCGACTGGAAAGCCGAGCTGCGGCAGGGCGATGCCGTACAGGATCACCAGCCCCAGCCCGATCATGGCCCGGCCATTGGCGTAGCCTTCGTATTCCTCGTCGATCGGTTTCTGCTGGTGGACCGCGCGGCGCAGCGCCAGGAGTTCCTTGGCGATCCAGATCACGGCGCACAGCCCGACCGCGCCCAGCATCAGCCGGGGCCATCCCGTCGGTCCCACCGGGTCGGGCAGGCCGGCGATCATGGTGCTGTCGCGCACGATGTGTTGCGAGAGAAGAAGCGACCCGAAGAGCAGGGCCGCGGGTGTCGCCAGCCGGCGAAGACCGTGGGACAGGGGAGTCACGGTTCCCTCCCTGAGGAGCGATGAAACGGGTGGGGTGGATTTGGAACCGGACTCAGCCCGGTGTCTGGCCGACGGTCTTGGTCGCGAAGCGGTCCAGATAGCCCTTCACGGTTTCATAAAAGGCCTTGACCTCCTCCTTGGCCTGGTCCGGCGTCACCAGCGTGTCGACGCAGGTGAAGGTGTCGGCGCAGAAGGTCTTCCATTCCGGGCTCGCCAGCACCTTGGCGGCGGCCTCGTGCAGTTTCTGCACGCGCTCCGGCGGCGTGCTGGCGGGCACGGCCAGCGTGCGGAAGTTCGGCAGGTCGCCGATGTCCAGACCCAGCTCCGCCGAGGCGGGAACGTCGGGGAAGGAGGGGTGGCGCTGCTTGTCGAACACGACGATCGGGCGCAGGTCGCCGGACTTCAGGAACTGCGCGACGTCGCCCGGCTCCTCGTAGATCGCGTCGGTGTGGCCGCCGATGGGGGAGGCGTAGCGTTCCGACGGGCGGGCGAAGGGGACGTTGGTCACCGGCACGCCCTGGCTTCCCAGATACTTCAGTGTGATGTCGTCCTGCGTGCCGTAGCCGGAGGTGGCGACGCGCAGCTTGCCGGGGTTGGCCTTGGCGTGGGCGGCGAAGTCCTCGTAGGTCTTGAAGGGGCTGTTCTTCGAGACGTAGAGCATCGACGGCGAGTTCTGCATCATCGCCACATAGACGAAGTTGTCCGGTTTCGCCGTGCCCAGGCCCGACGCCCAGGAGGAGACGGACAGGGCGATCAGCGTGCCGACCGTGTAGCCGTCGGCCGGGTTGGTCAGGACCCGCGTCAGGCCGGCGTTGCCCGACGCCCCGGACACGTTGACGACGGGCATGGCGACGCGGAGATGGGGTTCGGCGAGGCGGGCGAACTGGCGCGCCATCAGGTCGGCGCCACCGCCGGCCCCGAAGGTCGCGATGACCTCGATGGGGCGCGACGGGTAGTCGTCGGCGCGCGCGGGGTCGGATGACAGGACGGGTGTCAGCAGCGCGGCCACCGCCGCGGTGAGCGTCAAGGCGTTGCGGAGCATTTGCATTCCCTCCCAGGGTTTGTTTTTTTGACCGTCAGGCGTGCAGGCCGGGTGCGGCGCCTCCCTTGGCTGCGGTGGTGGCATAAGGCGCGCCCGGCGTGGCGGAGCGGCGGCGCCCGGCGACGATCTGGGCGATGGCGGCGGCGGCGATGCGGGCCGCCGGCGGGTCGGCGCGCGAGGTGAGGACGATCGGCACCGCAGCACCCAGCACGATGCCCGCGGCGACCGCGTCCAGGAAGTGCACCAGCGCCTTGAACAGGGCGTTGCCGGTCTCGATGTTCGGCACCACCAGGATGTCGGCGGCCCCGGCGCAGGGGTGGGACAGGTTTTTGATCCGCGCCGCCTCGGCGGACACCGCGAGGTCGAGGGCCAGCGGCCCGAACACCGTCGCGCCCGGCACCTCCTGCTGGCACAGGCGGGTCAGCCGGTCGGCGTCCATGCTGGAGGGCACCCGTTCGGTCACCTCCTCGGTGCAGGACAGCAGCGCCACGCGCGGATCGCTGCCGCCGAC
This sequence comes from Azospirillum himalayense, assembly GCF_042657465.1. NCBI lineage: Bacteria > Pseudomonadati > Pseudomonadota > Alphaproteobacteria > Rhodospirillales > Azospirillaceae > Azospirillum > Azospirillum himalayense. The sequence goes on from NZ_JBHSLC010000024.1 coordinate 19,615, forward strand.
CAGCCGCCACAGCTCCACGGCGTTGCGGATGATGTCCAGCCGGGTGTTCAGCGACGGCGCCACGTTGATCGCCGCGTCGGTGATGACCAGTTCGCGCCCCGACCCCGGCAGCGTCATGTGGAAGGCGTGGGTGAAGCGGCGCCCGGTGCGCAGCCCGTTCTTCGGGTCGAGGGCCGCGAGCATCAGCGTGTCGGTGTGGATGTGCCCCTTCATCAACGCGCCGACATCGCCGGAGCGGGCGAGCGCCACCGCGATCCGCGCCGCCGCCGCGTCGTCCCTGGCCGGAACCACGCAGGCGCCGTGGAGTGTCCAGCCGATCCGGCGGGCGCTGTCGGCGATGGCCGCGGGATCGCCGACCAGCACCGGCTCGATGAGGCCGAGGGCGGCGGCGCGCCGCGCGCTTTCCAGCGCGACCGGCGATCCCGCGGCGACCACCGCCGTGGGAACCGGCTCCAGGGAGGCGCTGCGCGCCATCAGCCGGGCCGGGCATCCGGCGGCGGTCGTCTCAAGCGTCCTTGCCATGGCGTCCGTCATCCTTAAGGTGAGAGGGCCGGCTCGGCCGGGGCGTCGATGCCCAGCGCGTGGGCCATGTCGCTCGCGGCGCGGTGCAGGACCGGCAGCCGGTCGGTCACCGATTCCCGCGACAGCCGGACTTTCGGCGCCTGCACCGCCAGGGCGGCGACCATCCGTCCCGCGCCGTCGCGGATCGGCACCGCCGCGCAGAAGACGCCCGGCATGTATTCCTCGTCGTCGAAGGAGTGGCCGCAGGTGGCGATGCTGTCCAGTTCCGCGCGGAACAGCGCCGGGTCGCACAGCGTCGCCGCCGCCATCCGTGGCAGCGGCAGGCAATCCAGCAGGCGCCGCCGCGGCAGCTCCGGCAGGAAGGCGAGGAACAGCTTGCCCATTGCCGTGCAGTGCAGCGGCACCCGCGAGCCGACGCCGAATTCCAGGCGCAGGGGCCAGCCTTCCACCTCGACGCGGTCGAGATAGACGACGTCGCCGCCCTCCAGCACGCCGATGTTGCAGGTCTCCCCCAGCTCAAGGCTGAGCGCCCGGAGCCGGGCGTGCGACGGCGCTTGGGCCAGGGAGCTGCGCAGCGTGTTGAGCGCCAGAGTGCGCAGCTTCGGGCCGACGGTCACCAGCCGGCCGTCGATCGGGCGGGCAAGGAAGCCGCGCTCCTCCAGCATGGCGATCAGCCGGTGAGCGGTCGGCTTCGGCAGGGCCAGCTTCTCGGCGATGTCCTTGACGGCCATCGGCTGCCCCGCCCCGGCCACCGCGTCCAGCAACGCCAGGACGCGGTCAGCGGCCGGCCGGCGGTCGGCCGATCCGGTGTCGGCGGCATCGTCAATGGTTGGCTCGGGGGGCTCCCGCAACGGACCGGAGCCCACGGCGATCTTCCGCGTCATCGTTCCTCCCGTGACTGGAAGCGTATCGCTCGGCCTCTTGGTCTCATTCAGCGATACAATTTGTATCATTAACTCACAGGACCCTGGGTCACGCAAGCCCAAAAAGTTCGTGTACCCAATTATCCGTGCATGCGGGGGCATGCCCCGCCGGCATCCCGCGGCTTGGGCAATGAAACGTCCGGTTTTGAAGAGCGATGGGGGTAGGAAGACTATCCGAACTGCGCGGACAGGGCCTCGGCGCCGCGGCGGAGGATGGGCAGGACCTGTTCGACGCGGTCGTGCGACAGCCGGACCTTCGGCGCCTGCACGGCGATGGCCGCCACCGTCCGGCCCATGGAGGACAGGATCGGCACGGCCACGCAGAACACGCCCACCACATACTCCTCGTCGTCGAGCGAGTAGCCGCGCGCGGCGATGCGCTCCAGCTCGGCGGCCAGCGCGTCCGGATCGGTGAAGGTGTGGGCGGTCTGCGCGGAGAAGGGGCCGGAGGCGAGCAAGCGGCTCCGCATGCCGTCCGGCAGGGTGGCGAGGAACAGCTTGCCCATGGCCGTGCAGTGCATCGGCACGCGCGATCCCACGCCGAACTGGAGGCGCAGGGGCCAGTGCTCGACCTCCACGCGGTCGAGATAGACGACGTCGCCGCCGTCGAGCACGCCGACGTTGCAGGTTTCCCCCAACTCGGCGCTGACCGCGCGCAGCACGGAGCGGACCGGCGCGCGGGACAGCGAGGCCCGCAGGATGCCGACCGCCAGCCGCGCCGCCTCGACACCGATGATGACGTCGCGCGTTTCCAGGTCCCGCGCCAGAAGCCCCTTGTCGATCAGGCCGTTGACGAGGCGGTGGGCGGTCGGCTTGGGCAGGCCGAGCGTCGCCCCGATGGTCTTCACCGCCAGCGGACCGGAAGCCGACGCGACCAGCTCCAGGATCGCGAAGGTCCGGTCGGTGGCGGCGGCCTTCGGCTTGGCCGGGTCGTCAGGAATCTGCGTGCTGCGTGTTTTCAAGGTTCGCCTGCCCTGGCGGTTTCAGCGTCTCATTGAGTGAGACGTGACGCATATAGACCGGCCGCTTTGCGCAGGCAATAGGCAACGGGTGCTGAGCGCGGTCTCGGAGGGGGCGAGACAATCGCACGTGATGTCCCCTCTCCCGTCCCGGGAGAGGGAAGGGGCCCGCGCGTAGCGTGGGAAGGGTGAGGGTACTGCCGAGAATCGGCGCCTCGATCCTCGGTTCCACCCTCACCCGCCCGCTGCGCGGGCACCCTCTCCCGGGACGGGAGAGGGATTTGATGCCAAACGCGATCACTGTGTGGAAGGGCAGGCCGTGACGGAGCTTACAAACACCCGACCCAACCGGATCACTGCTAATCTCAGAAAGAAATTTGTGTGAAACGTATAATACATAGAAAAATTTTCTACGCTATGGCGTAGCCACAGCCAAAAAAGTAAAAAATTCTCATACGAACCATGCGATATTGACAATCACTACAGGTGCTTCGCGAAAATTGCCGAAGCGAGAGTCTAAAAAGAAAACCAACAAGTAAAATCCTAGCTGGTCTGGGTTTTTACGTAAGAAAGAGGGACTTCCGTTGTCGACTTCATTTCCTCCATGGCGAACATTGACGAGACATCCTGAAGTTCGATGCGCTCGATGAGCTTTCGGTAGAAGGCATCATAGGCCTTGATGTCCGGAATGACCACCCGCAGCAGATAGTCGATTTCGCCGCTCAGGCGGTAGAGATCGACAACCTCCGGTATGTCGGCCACCACGCGGCGGAACTCCTCCAGCCATTCCGCCGAATGTTTGCTGGTTCGGACGGCCACGAAGACGGTCACGTCGACGTTCAGCTTGGCCCGGTCCAGCAACGCCACGCGGCGGCGGACATAACCTTCCTGTTCAAGGCGTTGCACACGGCGCCAGCAGGGGGTGGCGGACAGGCCGACCTGCTTGCCGAGGTCGGCGAGCGACAGGGTCGCGTCGGCCTGGAGGGCGGCCAGGATCTTCCGGTCGGTGGCGTCGATGGTCATCGGGGTTGCTCAGGGCCTTCGCGGTTGGGACGGATGATTTTGCTCGTTTGGCCCGCCAGGAGAAAAGCTTTTTCGTTTTGAGGATTTTGCATGCACCCGCATGCCGCCATCACGGGCACACCGCCCGGCCTTTGAGCAGGCGACGGCCGCCACCACAGGGCTAAACCAGGAAAGATCAGGAAGATGAGCGACACCATCGCCACGGACAAAGCCCCGGCCGCCATCGGCCCCTACGCCCAGGCCCGCGTCGCCGGGGGGCTGCTGTTCGTCTCCGGCCAGCTGCCGATCGACCCGGCCACCGGGGCCTTCGCCGGCCCGGACGCGCCGACCCAGGCGGCGCGCAGCCTGACCAACATCGCGGCGATCGCCGAGGCCGCCGGAACCAGCCTGGCGAAGGCGGTGAAGATGACCGTCTACGTGACCGACCTCACCCAGTTCAAGGCGGTGAACGAGGTCTATGCGGGCTTCTTCCAGGCGCCGTTCCCCGCCCGCTCGACCGTCGAGGTGTCCGCGCTGCCGCTCGGCGCGTCGGTCGAGATCGACGCCGTCATCGCGCTTTGAGGGTGACATGACCGCTTCCGCGCAGACCGTGCCGTTTCCTCCCGGCGCCGGTTCGATCCGTCAGCCGTTCCGCCTCGATTACACCCCGCTGCCCGAGGTTGCCTGCCGCGACTGGACCCGGCGCGCGATCGAGCTGCTGGAGACCGAGGCGGCGCGGTCGCCCGACACGCCGTTGCTGAAGCTCGACGTTCCGGAGTTGGCCGGGATCGACGTCTATCTGAAGGACGAATCGACCCATCCCACCGGCAGCCTGAAGCATCGCGTCGCGCGGTCGCTGCTGCTGTTCGCCATCTGCAACGGGCGGATCGGCGAGGGCACGCCGGTGATCGAGGCGTCGTCGGGGTCCACCGCGGTGTCGGAAGCCTATTTCGCCCGGCTGCTCGGCCTGCCCTTCCACGCGGTGATGCCGCGCGGCACCTCGGACGAGAAGGTCGCCGCCATCGAGCTGCACGGCGGGCGCTGCCACTTCGTCGACTCCTCCAAGGCGATCTACGCCGAGGCGGCGGCGCTGGCGGTGCGGCTGGGCGGCGTCTATCTCGACCAGTTCACCTACGCCGAGCGCGCCACCGACTGGCGCACCGACAACATCGCCCAGTCGATCTTCGGGCAGATGCGCAGCGAGCGCCATCCGGTGCCGGACTGGATCGTGATGAGCGCCGGCACCGGCGGCACCGCTGCCACCATCGGGCGCCACATCCGCTACCGCCATCTGCCGACCCGGCTGTGCGTTCCCGACGCCGAGCATTCGGTCTTCTACGAGAGCTTCGTCAACCGCGACGCCGCGCTGACCTGCGAGCGCGGGTCGCGCATCGAGGGCATCGGGCGGCCGCGCGTCGAGCCGTCCTTCATCCCCGAGGTCGTAGACCAGATGATCAAGGTGCCCGACGTGGCGTCGCTGGCGGCGATGCGGGTGCTGTCGCGGCGGCTGGGCCGGATGGTCGGCGGGTCCACCGGGACCAACTTCTTCGGGCTGTGCTGGATCGCCGGACGGATGCGCGACGCCGGGCGGGCCGGCTCGCTGGTGACGCTGATCTGCGATTCCGGCGAGCGCTACCGCAACACCTACCACGACGACGCCTGGATGGGGCGGGCCGGTTTCGACACCGCCGCCGACGAGGCGCGGATCGAGGCCTTCCTTCAGGGCGGCCCGTCCCTCTGACGCAAAGAACAAGCGCTTTCAAAAAACAAAAATCGCCACCGCAAGACAATTGGCAGAGAACAGGAGCATTCACCGATGGACGAGTTTCGCACACTTCTGCGCAACGCGATGAAGAGCCGCGCGATGGTCTATGAAGCGGCCTTCGACGAGATGCGCAAGGAGATCGGCGAGGAGAAGGCCCGGGAGATCATGGCGCGCACCATCTATCGCCGGGGTGCGGCCATCGCCCACAATTTCGCGCCCCACGCCCCGGCCGATCTGGCCGGCCTGCGCGACTCCTTCCTGAAGTTCATCCCCGACGCCGAGGCCCAGTTCGGTCCCGAAGTCGTGCGCTGTACCGACGAGGTGCTGGAGATCCGCTTCCACACCTGTCCGCTGAAGGAAGCTTGGCTGGAGGCCAACCTGCCGGCTGAGACGGTGGAGACGCTCTGCGAACTCGCCGGCGCGGTCGACAAGGGCACCTTCGAGACCGCCGGCTTCGAGATCGAGGTCGACACCTGGAAGCCGGGCCGCAGCACCTGCTGCCACCTGACGATCACGCCGGGCGCCGCCGCGCCCGCCGCCGCGAACTGACCGTCCAGCCTCGCCGACAGGGGAACCGAACCATGAAAAAGCATGCTGTTTTCGGCGCCGTTCTGGGCGCCATGCTGGTCACCGGCACCGCGGTCCAGGCCGCCGACCGCGAGATCGTCATCGGCTATCAGGCGCCGCTCAGCGGCGACCGCAGCCAGTATGGCGAGATGTTCCGCAACGCCGCCCAGATCAAGCTGGAGGAGTTCAACGCCTCGGGCAAGCTGGCCGGCGCCAAGGTCGCCATCACCTTCGAGGACAGCAAGGACGATCCCAAGGAGGCGCGCAACATCGCGCACAAGTTCCTCGACAATTCCAAGATCGTCGGGGTGATCGGCGACTTCTCCTCCACCGTGTCGATGGCGGCGGGCGAGATCTACGCGGCGGAGAAGATGCCGCAGCTCTCGCAGACCGCCTCGCACCCCGATTTCACCAAACTCAGCCCCTGGCAGTTCCGCAACATCACCACCCAGGCCTTCGAAGGCCCGTACAACGCCGATTGGATCATCGCGGCGGGCAAGAAGACGGCGGCGGTGATCTACATCCAGAACGACTGGGGCATCTCGGCGCTCGACGGCTTCGTCAGCGGCTTCAAGGCCAAGGGCGGCAAGATCACCGCCACCGAGGCGTTCAACCCCGGCAACCGTGATTTCCGCTCCATCCTGACCAAGGTCGCCCGACAGAAGCCCGACGTGATCTACCTCGCGATGTTCTACGAGGAGGGGGCCGCCTTCGCCCAGCAGCGCGAGCAGCTCGGCATCAAGATCCCGCTCTACGGCACCAGCTCCCTCTACTCGCCCAAGCTGATCGAGCTGGGGCGTGACTCGGTGGAGGGGCTGCACCTCGCCACCACCTTCACGCCCGACAACCCCGATCCGGCGGTGCAGACCTTCGTGAAGGAATACGCCGCGCGCTTCAAGTCGGAGCCCGGCATGTTCGCCGCCCAGGCCTACGACGCGGTCGGCATCATGCTGGACGCCGTCGCCAAGGCCGGCCCGTCGGTGACCCGCGAGAGCCTGCGCGACGCGCTGGCCGCCACCACCGGCTATCCCGGCGTGACCGGCGCCACCAGCTTCGACCCCGTCACCCGCGAACCGGCGAAGGCGCTGGCCAAGATGATGGTGAAGGACGGCCGCTTCCAGGTCGTGACCGGCCCCTGACCGGTACCGTCTAAGGTCGCCCCAGGGACGCCCCAGGGCTTTCCACACGATCCTCCTTTCGGGACACACGCCGTGGTGCGCGCTCCGCCGGGACCGGCGGGCGCGCTCCCCGAAGCCTGGAGCACGCCATGGTCTTCGATGTCTTCTTCCTTCAGCAGGTCATCAACGGCCTGTCCATCGGGTGCGTCTACGCCCTGATGGCGATCGGCTTCACGCTGATCTTCGGCGTCCTGAACGTCGTCAACTTCGCCCACGGCGAGGTCTACACCATCGGCGCCTTCGTCGGGCTGATGGTCATCACCGCGATGGCCCCGCCGCTGCTGGCGGTGGTGCCGCTGGTTCTGGCGGTGGGTGCGGTGTCCGGCGTCGGGCTGGAGCGCATCGCCTTCCGCCCCTTCCGCCGCTTCACCGACGAGGCCAGCCAGAAGTCCCGCGCCATGCGCGAGGCGACGCTGCTCTCCTCGCTCGCCGTGTCGATCGTGACGCGCGAGATCATGATGCACATCTTCGGCGGCGACATGCAGGGCATCCCGTCCGGCTACCTGCTGCAGCAGCCGGTCGCCATCGGGCCGGTCATGGTGGCCAGCGGCAGCCTGGTCATCTTCGCCACCTCCGCCGTCATGCTGGGCGCGCTGCAGTTCCTGCTCTACCGCACCCAGACCGGCCTCGGCATCCGTGCGGTGTCCAACAACCAGCTCGGCGCCCGCTACGTCGGCATCAACACCGACCGCACCATCGTCACCACTTTCGCGGTCGGTTCGATGCTGGGCGCCACGGCGGGAATCCTGGTCGGCCTCTACGACGGCGCCATCTCGCCGCACATGGGCTTCGCGCCGGGCGTCAAGGCCTTCGTCGCCATGGTGATGGGCGGCCTGTCGAGCATTCCGGGGGCGGTCGCCTGCGCCCTGCTGCTCGGCGTGTCGGAGAGCATCGCGACCGAGTTCCTGTCGAGCGGCTGGAAGGACCTGATCACCTACAGCCTTCTGGTCATCACGCTGGTCTTCTTCCCGCAAGGATTGTTCGGACATGGACGTGAACGTGCCTGACGCCCGGCTGATGCCGGCCACCCTCGCGCCGCCCGCCGCGTTTTCCGGGCGAGGCCGGCGGTTCGCCTGGACCCTCCTCCTGCTGGCGGTCGCCTTCGGCGCCGTGCCCGCCGCGATCGTCGGCACCGGGTCCAGCTACCTCGCCCAGATCGCCATCACGACGATGATCTTCGTGATCCTGTCGGCCAGCCTGAACCACGTGACGGGCACCGCCGGGCTGCTGTCGATCGGCCACGCCGCCTTCTACGGCATCGGCGCCTACGCGGCGGCGCTTCTGTCCACGAAGGCCGGCCTGCCCTTCATCGTCACGCTGCCGGCGGCGGGGCTGATCGCCGCGCTGTTCGGCTTCCTGGTGGCGCTGCCGACCATGCGGCTGGTCAGCATCTACTTCGCCGTCGCCACGCTGGGCATCGGCGAGATGATCTACGTGGTCCTGCTGAACTGGGTGGACGTGACCCGCGGCCCGATGGGCATCCGCGGCATCCCGCCGATCTCGCTGTTCGGCTGGCAGGCCGACACGCTGCTCAGCCGCTATCTGGCGGTCGCGGTCATCGCCGTCGCCTGCGTCTGGGTGCTGCACCGGCTGACCCACTCCTACTACGGCAACGCGCTGCGGGCTCTGCGCGAGGACGACCAGTGCGCCGACAGCATGGGCATCAACGTGGAGCGGCTGAAGATCGAGTCCTTCGTCGTCGCCACCTTCTTCGCCGGCATCGCCGGGGCGCTGCTCGCCCACACCTCCGCCTACATCGCGCCGGACAACTTCCGTTTCATGGAATCGATCCTGATCCTGGCGATGGTGGTGGTCGGCGGGCTGGGCAGCCTTCCCGGCGCGGTCGTCGGCGCCCTGTTCATGATCGTCCTGCCGGAGGCGCTGCGCGACATCGGCGATTACCGCATGATCGCCGTCGGGGCGACCATGTTCCTGTCCATCCTGCTGCTGCCCAAGGGCATGCTGGCCGAAGGCACCGCGCTGGGCTTCGTCCGCCGCTCCTTCTCCCGCGGCTGGGCCACCATCGCCGGCGGCACGCCCGTCGGCTGGAAGTGAGGCGGATCATGAGCAACACGCTTCTCTCCATCCAGGGGCTGACCCGGCGCTTCGGCGGCCTGCTGGCGGTCAGCGACGTCAGCGCCACCATCGCCAAGGGCGAGCTGGTCGGGCTGATCGGCCCCAACGGCGCCGGCAAGACAACCCTGTTCAACCTGATCACCGGCTTCACCCCGCCGTCGGACGGCACGGTGACCTTCGACGGGCAGGACGTCACGGGGCGCAAGCCCTGGCAGATCGCCCGCATGGGCATGGGCCGCACCTTCCAGAACCTGCGCGTCTTCCCCAACATGACGGTGTTCGACAACGTGTCGGTCGGGGCGGTCGGCGCCTTCGGCCAGTCGCCCTGGCGGGCGCTGGTCAACGGCGGCGCCCACAGCCGCGCGGTCAGCGAGCGGAGCTGGGAGGCTCTGGAGCGCGTCGGCCTGACCGCCCAGGCCGGGGACATCGCCGCCAACCTGTCCTACGGCAAGCGCAAGTATCTGGAGATCGCCCGCGCCCTGGCGACCGCGCCCCGCCTGCTGATCCTCGACGAGCCGGCGGCCGGCCTCAACGACACCGAGACGGCGGAGCTGGCCGACTTCATCCGCCGCCTGCACGCCGGCGGCGTCACCGTTCTGCTGGTCGAGCACGACATGGGGCTGGTGATGGGAAGCTGCAGCCGCGTCATCGTCCTGGCGTCCGGCCGCAAGATCGCCGACGGCACGCCGGAGGCGGTGCAGCGCGACCCCGCCGTTCTCGAAGCCTATCTGGGAGTGGAAGACGATGCCGCTTGACGCCGCACACGCCGTCGCCACCCGCCGCATCCTGGAGGTCCGCGACCTGACGGTGCGCATGGGGCCGCAGGAGATCCTGCGCGGCGTCTCGCTCGACGTGGCGGAGGGGGCCATCGTCGCCGTGCTGGGCGCCAACGGCGTCGGCAAGACCACGCTGATGCGCGCCCTGTCGGGCATCTACCGCACCACGGGCGGCGCCACCGTCTTCAACGGCGAGGACATGACCGACAGCCCCAGCCACGAGGTGGTGCGCCGCGGCCTCGCCCAGGCGCCGGAGGGGCGGCAGATCTTCGGCACCATGACGGTGCGGGAGAATCTGCTGCTCGGCGGGCGGACGCTGCGCCACGACCGCGCCGCCCGCATGGAGCGGATGCTGGAGCTGTTCCCCCGCCTGCGCGAGCGGCTGACCCAGAAGGCGGGGTCGCTGTCGGGCGGCGAGCAGCAGATGCTGTGCATCGCCCGCGCCCTGATGTCGAAGCCGCGCCTGCTGCTGCTCGACGAGCCGTCGCTCGGCCTCGCGCCGATGGTGGTGAAGCAGATCTTCGACCTGCTGGTCCAGATCCGCGGCGAGGGCACCTCGATCCTGCTGGTGGAGCAGAACGCCCGCGCCGCGCTGCGCGTCGCCGATCACGCCTATGTCATGGAGGCGGGAAGGGTGACACTCTCGGGCAGCGCCGCCGATCTGGCCGCCGACCCGCGCGTGCGGGCGGCCTATCTGGGCGGCTGACCGAGAAAGGATCGCAGCGATGACCACCGGAAACGACACCTCTGCCACCGCCCCCGCTTCTGCTCCCCTGCCCATCCTGGAGCGGCGGCGCATCGAGGCGGCCTTCGCCAAGGCGCTCTACGACCAGCTCCTGCCCGAGATCGGGCGGGAGCGGGCGCGCGCCGTGCTCGCCCGCGCCATCGAGGTGATGGCCCGCGAGGCCGGCGCCGCCATGGCCGCGGAGGACCGCGCCACCCGCGGCACCGCCGATCTCGCCACCTTCCACGAGCGGCTGGCCCTGTGGACCGCCGGGGACGCCCTGCGGCTGGAGGTGATCGAGAGCGCGCCCGACCGGCTGGGCTTCAACGTCACCCGCTGCCGCTACGCCGAAAGCTACCGCGCCATGGGCGTGGAGGAGATCGGCGACATCCTGTCCTGCAACCGGGACGGCGAGTTCATGTGCGGCTACCGGCCCGACGTCCGATTCACCCGCACCCAGACCATCATGCAGGGCGCCAGCCACTGCGACTTCCGCTACAGCCTGCCGGCGGGCGGACCCCAGGAGTCCCCGGAATGACCATCCCCGCGAACGTCCGCCTGCACCCCGCCGCCGAGGCCCTGGCCCCCGAGATGCGGCAGTGGCGGCACCATCTGCACGCCCATCCCGAAACCGCCTTCGAGGAGCACGAGACCGCCGCCTTCGTCGCGGACAAGCTGCGCGCCTTCGGGCTGGAGGTGGCGACGGGGCTGGGGCGCACCGGCGTGGTCGGCACGCTGAAGGGCCGCCGCCCCGGCGGCCGGGCCATCGCGCTGCGCGCCGACATGGACGCGCTGCACATCCACGAGACCAACGACTTCGCCCATCGCTCGGTCAATCCGGGCCGGATGCACGCCTGCGGCCACGACGGCCACACCACGATGCTGCTGGGAGCCGCCAAGGTCCTGGCCGACGATCCCGACTTCGCCGGGACGCTGCACGTCATCTTCCAGCCGGCCGAGGAGAACGAGGGCGGTGCCCGCGAGATGGTCGCCGAGGGGCTGTTCGAGCGGTTTCCGGTGGAGGGCGTCTACGGCATGCACAACTGGCCGGGCCTGCCGCTCGGGCAGATCGCGCTGCGGCCGGGGCCGATGATGGGCAGCTACGATATCTTCGAGGTGACGGTCCACGGCAAGGGCAGCCACGCCGCCATGCCGCATCTCGGCCACGATCCGATGACCGCCGCCGGCCATCTGCTGACCACCCTGCAAACCATTCCGGGGCGCAGCCTGCACCCGCTGGACAGCGCCGTGGTCTCCACCACCTGGATCACTGGCGGCGACACCTGGAACGTCATCCCGGCGGAGGTGACGCTGCGCGGCACCGTCCGCGCCTTCAAGGAGGGGGTGCAGGACGTGGTCGAGGCGCGGCTGCGCGCGCTGGCCGAGCACACCGCCGCCGCCTTCGGCTGCACCGCCAGCGTGCGTTACGAGCGGCGCTACCCGGCGACGGTCAACAGCGCCGCCGAGACCGCGCTGTGCGCCCGCGTCGCCGCGATGCTGGTCGGGGAGGAGAACATCGACCACGACCCGATGCCCTCCATGGGGGCGGAGGATTTCGCCTTCATGCTGAAGGAACGGCCGGGCTGCTACGTCTGGCTGGGCAACGGGCCGACGGACGGCGGCTGCCTGCTGCACAACCCCGGCTACGACTTCAACGACGCCAACCTGGCCATCGGCGCCAGCTATTGGGTGGCGCTGGCCAAGACGCTGCTGGTGGAGGAGGGGACGCGATGAGCGCGCTTCTCAAACCGTTGCTGGACGCGCCGCTTCCAGACTCCCACTGGGCGGCGAGCGCCGTCGCCGGTCCGGAGACCGGTCCGCTGGACGGGGCGGTCCGGGTGGACGTGGCGGTGGTCGGGGCGGGCGTCACCGGCCTGTCCACGGCGATCCATCTGGCCGAGCAGGGCGTGCGCGTGGCGGTGCTGGAGGCGCGCGAGCCGGGCTTCGGCGGGTCGGGCCGCAACAACGGCCAGATCATCCCGACGCTGTCGCGCCTCGACCCCGCCAACCTGACGGCGGCCTACGGCGAGGCGAAGGGATCGGCGCTGGCCCGCATGGTCGGCGGCTCGGCGGCGCTGGTCTTCGACCTGATCGAGCGCTACCAGATGCGCTGCGACGGCGTGCAGAAGGGCTGGATCCAGCCGGCCCACCGGCCGGGCCGCATGAAGGCCGCCGAGCAGCGCGTCGCGCAATGGCGGGCGCTGGGGGCCGAGGTCGCGCTGCTCGACGCGGCGCAGACGGAACGGGCGCTCGGCACGCGCTTCTGGCACGGCGCCATGGTCGCGCCGACCGGCGGGCATGTGAACCCGCTGTCGCTGGCTCGCGAGATGGCGCGGGCCGCCCTTGGGCTGGGCGTCGCGATCCACAGTGACACGCCGGTCGCCGCCATAGACCGCGTCGGAACCGCTTGGCGGCTGACCACGCCGCAGGGCTGCGTGACCGCCGACCGCGTCGTGCTGGCGACCAACGCCTACACCGACGATCTGTGGCCGGGGCTGCGCCGCTCCATCGTGCCGGTGCTGAACTTCCAGATGGTGACGGAGCCGCTGCCCGCCGCCCTGCGCGCCAGCGTGCTGCCCTCCGACATGGCGTGCAGCGACACCCGCGGCGACCTGCATTTCTTCCGCTGGACCGCCGACAACCGGCTGGTCTCCGGCTGCACGCTGGTGCGGTCGGCCGACGCCGAGCGGCGGGCGCGGGAGCGCACGCGGGAGCGCATCCGCCGTGTCTTCCCCCAGATCGGCAATCCGGCCATCGCGCGGAGTTGGAGCGGGCATCTGGCGATGACCGCCGATTTCCGGCCCCATTTCCACGAGCTGGCGCCCGGCGTGGCCGGGGCGGTCGGCTACAACGGCCGCGGCATGGCGCTGGGCACCGCCGTCGGCCGTGAACTGGCGCGCCACGCCACGGGGACGGGCGCACCGGAGCTGGCCTTGCCCTTCACCCCGGTGAAGCCGCTGCCGTTCCACGATCTGGTGACGCGCTTCTCCCGACTCTACATGCTGCATCTGCGCCGTCTGGACCGCACGGGCTGACGGTGGGCGATAAATCCCTCTCCCGCCCCGGGAGAGGGTGGCCCAAAGGGCCGGGTGAGGGTCGTCCGAGGATCAAAGCGCTGATCCTCGGCGGTACCCTCACCCTTCCCGCGCTCTGCGCGGGCCCCTTCCCTCTCCCGGGGCGGGAGAGGGGATGCCGCATGCGATCACCGTGGGGAGATGCCGTCCGGCGGTTGACAGTCCGGGGTGGCCCAGCCACTGTGGCGCCATCCCGAAGCGGCCCCACGCGGATTGCCCCGGCTCATGGCCACCGTCTCCGAAGCCCTGTCCATCGCGCTCGACCATCACATTGCCGGGCGCGTGGCGGAGGCGGAGACCCTCTACGGCCGGATCCTGGAGGCGGTTCCCGGCCATCCCGACGCCAGCCATCTGATGGGGCTGCTGCTCGCCCAGACCGGGCGGGCCGCGGCGGCGCTCGCCCATCTCGACGCCGCCGTGGCCGGCGATCCGGCATCGCCGACCTATCACCTCAACCGTGGCAAGGTTCAGGACGCGCTCGGACAAACCGCGGACGCGGCGACGAGCTGGCTCGCCACGCTGCGCCGGCAGCCGGATCATGCGGAAGCGGCGGAGCGGCTGGCCTCGGCGCTCCGTGTGTTGGCCGAGACCGCGTTCGATTCCGGCGCCCTGGCCTCCGCCGCGGCGCTTTACGAACGGGTGCTGGCCCTCGATCCGCAAAATCTGTCCGCCACCTTCGACGCGGCGATGACCGCGAAGGGGCTTGGACGGTTGCAGGAGGCCGCCCGGCTGGCCGGGATCGCGGCCCGGCTCGACCCGACGCTGTTGCGCGCCCGCATGGCCGAGGCGGAGGCACGGCAGGCGCTCGGCCAGACGGAACGGGCCGTCGCGGCGCTGCGTCCGGCGGTGGCCCTGGACCCCGCGCAGGGCGGTTGTTGGGCGAGCCTGTGTCTGCTGCGCAACGAACTGGGGCAGCGCGGCGCGGCGGTCACGGCGGGCCGGCGCGCCGCGCTGGCCGCACCCGCCGACACCGGGCTGCTGGTCCGGCTCGCCGCCGCCCAGCAGATCGCCGAGAAGACACGTGCGGCGCTGGCGGCGGCGCGGCGCGGCCTGTCGCTCGACCCCGCCTCGGCGGAACTGCAGCTCGCCCTCGGCGCGGCACTCGACGCGTTGCACGCCCTGGAGGCGGCCGGGCGGGCGCTGGACCGCGCTGGCCGGCTGCGCCCCGGCGACG
>NZ_JBHSLC010000025.1:0-25867 GCF_042657465.1 Azospirillum himalayense
GGCCATCCTCGACCTCCGCGAACACTTCAAGGGCCGCCGCCACAGAGCGATGCGGTGATCGCGCCGGATCAGTGAAGGGTGCGCTCGCACCGCTTACGTTATACGAGAGCGAGCTGCGCAGGCGAAAGCGCTGCTCCGACGCATCGGCGTTGACATCACGCCGATGGACAAGCGCATCACGGAGGAATTGGACAATGCTCTCCCGCAGTAAATCCTCTCACCCTTCGGTGATTGAGAAGGATTTCCTTACTGCTTTGGAGCGCCTGGTAGCTTGTAAGCCGACGAACACCGCTCTCAAAAAGCTGGCCGCTCAGGGCCGCTTGCGCATCAACGTGTCGACTGTGGCCAAAGAAGCCGGACGGGCGCGCAGTCTGATTGGTTATGAGGGTTGCAAGTATATGGGTGTTCGTTTGCAGGTTCTGGAGCAAATGAAGCCAATAGCAAGTCCACGCAGCGGTGCCGCCGTCATCGCACGCCTGCGGGAAGATGTCGCCGACCTTAAACTGCAACTTCACAACGCTTTAGCCGAAGCTGCAGCGCATTTTCATGCCCGCCATAAAGCCGAGCGTGATGCTGAGCGATGGAGGCACGCTTATGACCGATTGACGAAATCAACCTCAAGCAATGACGCTACCATAACGGATTTTAAGCGCTAGCCGCTCCTTCCACATTAATAAATTTATCGCATACTTTTCAAAAACACGAACAAGCACTGTGTCTACATCTGGAATTAATGGTCATTGCATCTATTGATTCTAGCATTCTACAGTATCAAGACGCCCCCAGCTCTGCAGCTGGGGGTCGTCAAGGTTGGTGACGGTCATCGGCTCCCCAGCCTGTACCGTAAACCAAATCATTTGCCTGTTCTTCGAACAAGTCAAGGTTGGTGCCGAAATACCCCAGTGGTATGAGGGCGGCCTCCATGGTTGGAAACTGCCCGCCGGCAGCACACTGCTTTCCAACGGAGACGAACGTGGGCAGCGGTTCCGGCCAACGTGTTGCATCATCAGCTCCGCCGCTCACGCTTGCGCGCCAACACCTCAACCTGCCGAACCGCGATCTCCAAATCGGCATCGGCAAGGCCATCTGCCAGCACAAGCAAGCGTGCGCGCATCTCGGCCCTCCAGGGCGAGATGGCCGCCGCCGTCTCGGTGTTTTCAAACAGACTGGCCAACGGCAGGTCGAGCACACGGCCAATCTGCTCCAACATGCCCAGGCTGGGAAACGCTTTCCCCCGTTCCAGGTTCGAGACCGTTTCGACGGTGCGGGCCACCGCCTCGGCCACCTGTTCCTGCGTAAGATTCAGAGAGACGCGGCGGGCGCGCACCCGCATGCCAATGATGCGCTTCAGGTCTTGGGACATAACCCGAACTGTCCTTTCGGGCATGACACTTGACCATAGGTTCGGATTTCGGCTTATGTCCGCCACCCGAAAAAAGACATCGGGCTGACCGGCTGGCGTGGCATCGCCCGCGACAGACGGTCCGGTTCACCCACACAGAAGCGCAGGATCAGCACCATGACGGCGACGGAACAGTTTCAGGCGGCCTGGAGGCAGACGCTTCAGTGGCTCAAGGATTGCGACCGGTCCGCTTGGGACGGTTATGAAGTCGGGCTGCTTTTGCAGAGGGCCGGCATCAAATTCAACTGGCGCTTGGTCAATCGGACGCTCGACATCGGTGAACAAGACTGGCAGGAAGCGAAGCAAGCGTTGTTGGACAAAGTGGTGGCCTTGGATTGCCCAAACAGTTTGTCGGCGGCAATCCGTTCGATCAAATAGCTGGGTTTGTGGTTGGGACCCGGCAAGGTTCGATGAGACACCCGGCTGCAGTAGATTGAACCGCAACCGGAGGCCTTTGAGGTGGACAAGGAACAGAGACGTAAGAGTGCCGATCAAAACCTCGTACAATCCTGCTAAATCAATGGCTTAGGGCCATGAAGGCATGGTTTTGATCCGTGCTCTAAGTCCAAGGGGGCGCCCGAGGGGCCGCCCCCAACGCTGGTGCAGGCGCCCCCTCGGGCGCCGACGCCAACATGCCCCAACGCCTCTCCGTGGCACACAAGGTGGTAACAGTCGCACGCCTACTGCACGGCGATCTGCTGGAAATTGTCGCCCACAAACTATGGGCACGGATCAAAATTTCGCCTCCCTGGGATCAATCCATTGATTCTGCTCGACCCAGAGAAGGTTTTGATCTGCACTCTAAACGTCACCGTGGCACCTGTCGGAGTTTAAGCAGGAAGACGCCACGCTTTCATGAACTACACACGGCACCATTCGTCTGGCGCATATCATTATTTGCCAACAGCAGTCCAATTCTATGTCATCCTACCATCGCATTTTAATGCCAAAGCTCATACGTCCTCGCCTTAATCCGTGGCTCGTACTTCGAGTGGCATGCATGCCGTGCCTCCAGCCCGCCACCCTGCGGAATTAGGTCATGGCCGAACAGCTTAGGCTGTGGCGAATGGCGTTGCCGCGATGACCTTAGGTTTAGAAGCACCTGATTATACGTCTTGCGCGTAGCTTCCATTCGGATAAAATCTCCAAAAATTAGGGAGAAAGCCGGTGGCGGTTTCGAACGGCAGTATGGCAGTTTGGTGCTCACTGAAACAGGGCGGGCGGAAAACCGAGATTGAAACGCATTTTAATTACTGGCGCGTTGCTGGAACTGGGCAAAGAGCGCCCGGCGGATTATTGAGACGCGACTTCTTAGAGGTTGGAGTTCTTCTTTTTGATCCAAGCGAAATTAACCATATATCGATATTTGTGCCTTTTGTCGTTGCTGCCGAAACAGTTGAAGATCTCGGGACATATTTCGGAGATCCTGATATAGCACAAGGTATTTTTAATGAAGTGCTTTCTAGCGACAAGCATAGCCTCTCAGGAGAGCAGTGGATTAACCTTCTATGCATGGATGACTCTTTATTTTGCCGTGTTCACGTATTCTTGAAGCAGAATAATTCTATTGATTCAAGCGAGATATGCATAAAGTATGAAGGCGGAGGGACTATCATTACCATTCTGCCTCATGCAGTTGAGAGTAGTTCAGCTCGACTTCCGGTGGGTGGGCGCTTATATTTCAGGCTTCGCATATACGCTCAACCAGAACAGCAGAGCCCATTTGTCAATGTCATCACGCCAACTGATCGTCATTTCCAAAGCGGCTTTGAGGAGGTCGAGTATGTCGATTTCCGGTTGAATGAAGCCCGCACGTTACCTGCTCCTATCGAGAGGCAGATGAAGAGGGACGCTGCTAATGGTCGGGCATCGATTAATCGAGTTGCATTCCTAACGGCCGTGCCAGTGTTGTCGGAGTTGTCGGTCAGCAACACAGCATTCTACAAAAATCGTCTGCTGGAGCACGATCCATGGGACAAATATGTTCCAGGGGGCATCCCACAAGGGATGATGGTTTACCACTGGCGCAAAGGAGAGCCAGGCCAGTTTGTTGACGATTTCACAGCTTTCGTGAAGCTTCAGACGCGGCGCACCAGCAATACAATCTTGCTGATCTACCTTGTGATTGCATTCCTATTTGGAATCGTCGGAAACCTTACCGCGTCTGGTATCGTGGCTCTATACCAGAGTTACTACGCCGAAAAGAAATAAGATCTAATGAGCTATATGATGTTTCGTGTTGGCCTGCTAGGCCCTATGATGCTTATTCAACAGGATCGTCGTCGATGAGAGTTTCCATGAATGGCTCAAATGACCGAATGGTGCATGCCAGAAGGCGCCTCGACTTGACCTCAGAGATCCAGCGCGATGCAGCAGAGGCATTGGCCTTCATCGTCCCCCTCTCAACGGACTACCCAGGTATCAAAACTTGGTTCAACTCTAAGGTTGTACCAGGCCTGATAGACGGAACCCGTTATCTCCATCGTATAGAGCGGGACGGACAGCTCGTTGGGCTAGGCATCGCAAAGCTTGAGCCTTTTGAGCGAAAAATCTGCACTGTCCGAATTGCTCCGTCCTATGTAGGTCGTGGCATAGGTATTCGGATCTTTGATAGCTTATTGAAGTGGCTTGACACTGACCGGCCGCATTTAACTGTTAACGAAAGGAAAATTCATGCTTTTGAGCGCATCTTCGATTGGTATGGTTTCAACCTAACGTCCGTTAGGTCTGGCCTTTACGTCCCAAATCTATCAGAGTTCGCTTTTAATGAGAATAATCTTAAACAAAATCTACATAAGATTAATCCCCTCATAACTGAGAAGTTGCTGCCTCATCAATAGATAGAATCAAAGGAGCGATATCAAAGCCGTTGGTAACCGTGCCGACGGCCAACGGAATCCTAAGCTCGCAAGCATATTGACAGACGGTGTCTCTCGCGATCTCTTGTTGCCGAGCGAGTTCAGGTGCTGACCGTACAGGTCGCATTTTTTTGGATGCTTTTCGGTGTTCTACAAGACGGTCCGCATCGGCCTCAAGAAAGATCAGCCCATTTGGAGAAAGTGAACGTATCACGTCAACAGGTATGCGGATCAAACTCCGATCGTTATCGATTACGCTATGAGCATCAATTAAGACGCGCCGACTTTCTTGCCCGGTTCGATGAATACGAAGCGCGTCTGCTAAAAGAGCTTGAGTTCGAATAATATGCGATCTACTTGCTGTCCTAAGCTCCTCACTTGTCAGAGAAGTGACATTCCCAAGGAGATCGCTCGCACGCACATAAAGATAATTCGGATGGCGCGTCACAAATGATTGGCAGGCGGTTGTCTTTCCCACGCCTGAAATACCGAATACGATAAAAATTTTTCCATCCATGAATTTAAAATAGCTCCCCTTGATTCTTATAAAGCCAATCTACTCCAACGCCGTCGTCAACATACATATACGACTGGGGCGGCCTGAAGCTAGCCAAGAGATCCCTCGGCGCAACCGCGACTTCGTACCTACGAACGGCGCCGATCGCGAGTGCAAAAGCTCGAGCGCGCCCAGCAAAATAAGCGTCATAATACTGGCGCGTAATTCCAGAGCCGCTAGCCGTTTTCTTCCATAGCTCATCTGGAGAGGCGCAGAGAATTTCGCTGATATCAAATTCTCCAACAATCTTTCCTACAGGACTAGTTGAATATACAACAGCCGACCTCACGTCTCTTCGCACAAATACTCTTCTCCTAAATTCATAAATTTTATCTCCATTGAAGATATTTTCAACGTGCTCGGGTTTAATCGACAACAAGACGCGCATTTACTCGTCCTAAAGCCAAGATTGTACGGAACTGCTGAGGCGTGAGCTTGCGAAAATCCCAACGAGGCTGCTCGGAAACTCCGGCGTCATCCATAAGGCTCCCACGAGTCGTGCGGCGGTTAAAGGCCGCATTATAGGTCATTTTAGCCACATACAGCCTTGGCGAGGTAGCAAATTGTTGACGCAACTCTTTTTCAGAAAATACGCTATGCGGCTTGCAATATGCTACGTAGTCGTCGGCAGTGGCGAAATCTTTCTTTTTTCGAACCTCTTCCACAACGCAGACCGATGTTGCTACTGATCTGTACCTTGCTGGGGCTAAGCCATCGGACGTCCGGTAAATGATTACCGCATCCCCTGGCGCCATTCTGCTAAGGGATAGCTTACCAATGTAAATTTTATGGATTGTATTTGTGTGAGAAACATCCTGTATAATTTCTATTGGTTCATTATTTAAGATGGAATCAGGAAGAAGACGTGAGTGGTACTCGGGATATACCGCGAGAAGCCATGCACATTTTCCGGTAGTATGAATGAATGGGTAATCTCGAACAATGTGGCCAGTGAAATCGGTGAGTGACCGCACAAGAACCTGTTCTGTACCATTTGTTGTCGTCTTTTCTGCATATTTCACAAACCCATAACGCTTAAACAACTTTATTAGCTTACTATGGACTTCGAAAACGGTGACATAGATTCCATCTACGCTCAGTGAAATGGCAGTGTCGAACACCTTCTTTAGGACGCGTTCCCCTAATTTGGTCCCTTTGCCAACTATTTTAAGCGTCCCGACTTTGAGCCAAGCGCGATCAGGAAGATTGGGCTCGATGTCAGTGACCGGCCCGTCCTCCCTTTTCAGGTAAAGCATTCCACTCAGACGCGTTCCATCGTCTACGACATAAAGATCTTCGTCAGCTTTCGACGTAAACCATCTCGGAAACTCCTCATATCCTGTTTTAAGGCTGTCGAAAAATGGATCATCCAGCGATACATCGCGGAACTTCGTGAGCCGAAGTTTTCTGGACAAGGCCGCTTCCCCCTTTCGTATACGCGGACGGATTGTGAAGGGAACTTCCTTTTAACGCAAGACTGAGCTTAAGCTATCGAAACGCACCTTGACCTCGCTTTGCTTCTCATAAGTTAGCGGTGCCACGACCTGGATGAAGCACCCGATCAATTTGGCATGCTCAGCGATAAAGCAGTGATGCCATCGTGCAGAATCGCTGACGCATAGGCTTTTCCCGAACCGCATGCCTGACCAGCATTCTGTGACCAGCATGCATGTGCCAGATATTCTGCACAGCGGTATGAGTGGCGGCCTGTTTTGCTCCGGAGAAGCAAACCCGTTACAGCAGCTTGTCGCTGCTTCCCGTCTCGTGCTACCGCGGAACAGGGGGGCTGGACAATCACTACGGCGGAACATGGCGCTGCAACAGCACGTATGTTGCGACCGGCGCGGCTATATGTTGATTCGGTCAGCGATGTCGTGGGAATCGGACACACAAGGTAGCGACGCCGCAACGGCGTAACTGAGAATGACGCTCGGCTATCAGTCATTCCACGCAGAGTGCGTAAGAAGGCGACACAGGGATCAGCTCATGGAGCTGTTACATGGTGTTCATGAACATGCATGTGACATAAATCCAGTGTTTACCAATTATTTCAATGGCTTGGCCGTTTTTATCCACAAGATCATTTCGTATTGCCCCCGAGATGCGCGCCCGCTGCCCTCGTGAGCGGGAACTGGCGGAGACCGCCCGCGACCACGCGCGCCGTCTGATCGGGGCCGCCCCGGTGCGGCTGCTCGACGTCCAGCCCGACAAATATGGTGGGCGGGTGCGCGCCCGCGTCCTGACCGGCGGAGGCGCCGACCTGTCGGCTGCACTGATCGAGGCGGGGCTCGCCCGCCCCTACCACGGCGAACGGCGCCAGCCCTGGTGCGACGGGACGGGCATGGGCTAACCCGGCTCTACCAAAGGATGATTCGGGAACCCGCCGTCTCGCTCCGCTGTTGCCCCTCCCACCAAGGAGGAGAGCGAACCATGACGACCCAGGCCTCGTCTTACGTCCCCGGCGCCATCGCCTTGCTGGCCGCCAGCCTTGCCCTGACCGGTGCCGCCGTGGCGCAGGACGCCAAGACGATGGAGGGCGGTCTCGGCGCCGCACCGCCGTCCCAGGGCGAAGCCTGGATGGAATCGACCGGCGCCCAGGACCCGACTCTGGGCGAGCGCCGCACCGAGAAGCAGAAGAACGCGGCGGAGACCCGCGCGCAGGGCCGCATCGGCTCCGTCCCCGACGCGGCAAGCGGCGAGTCCGGCCTGAAGCCCGGCACCGCCGAGTCCGTGAAAAATCAGTCCGGCAGCGGCGCCTCCGGCGGGCCGGACTCCACGCCCAAGTAACAGCCAAAAAACGAAACCGGGGGCCACGAAGGCCCCCGGTCCGCAGACAAACCCCGATGAACGCCGCGGTCAGGCGTTGTTCATGCGGTTCTCGATCAGGTCGGTCACGACGGTCGGATCGGCCAGCGTCGAGGTGTCGCCCAGGCTGTCGTGCTCGTTCGCGGCGATCTTGCGCAGGATGCGGCGCATGATCTTGCCCGAACGGGTCTTCGGCAGGCCCGGCGACCACTGGATCAGGTCCGGCGAGGCGATCGGGCCGATCTCCTTGCGCACCCAGGCCACCAGCTCCTTGCGCAGCTCCTCGGTCGGGCTTTCCCCGGCGTTGAGCGTGACGTAGGCGTAGATGCCCTGGCCCTTGAGGTCGTGCGGATAGCCGACGACGGCGGCCTCGGCGACCTTCGGGTGGGCGACCAGCGCGCTTTCCACTTCCGCCGTGCCCATGCGGTGGCCGGACACGTTGATCACGTCGTCCACGCGGCCGGTGATCCAGTAATAGCCGTCCGCGTCGCGGCGGCAGCCGTCACCGGTGAAGTAATAGCCCGCGAAGGTCGAGAAGTAGGTCTGGACGAAGCGCTCGTGGTCGCCGAACACCGTTCGCATCTGGCCCGGCCAGCTGTCGGCGATGCAGAGGTTGCCTTCGGTCTCGCCTTCCAGCTCCTTGCCGTCGTTGTCCACGACGACCGGCTTGACGCCGAAAAAGGGCTTGGTCGCCGAACCCGGCTTCTGGCCGATGGCGCCCGGCAGCGGGGTGATCAGGATGCCGCCGGTCTCGGTCTGCCACCAGGTGTCGACGATCGGGCAACGGCCGTCGCCGACCACGTTGTAGTACCACAGCCAGGCTTCCGGGTTGATCGGCTCGCCCACCGACCCCAGGATGCGCAGCGAGGACCGGGAGGTCTTCTTCACCGGACCCTCACCCTCGCGCATCAGCGAGCGGATGGCGGTCGGGGCGGTGTAGAAGATGTTGACCTTGTGCTTGTCCACCACCTGCCAGAAGCGGGAGATGTCCGGATAGGTCGGCACGCCTTCGAACATCAGCGTGGTGGCGCCGTTGGCCAGCGGGCCGTAGACGATGTAGCTGTGGCCGGTGACCCAGCCCACGTCGGCCGTGCACCAGTAGACCTCGCCGTCCTTGTAGTCGAAGACGTACTGGTGGGTCATCGAGGCGTAGACGAGATAGCCGCCGGTGGTGTGCAGCACGCCCTTCGGCTTGCCGGTCGAACCCGAGGTGTAGAGGATGAACAGCGGGTCTTCCGCGCTCATCTCCTCCGGCGGGCAGTCGGCGGAGACCGACGCGATCTCCTCGTGGTACCAGAGGTCGCGGCCCTCGGTCCAGGCGACGTTGCCGCCGGTGTGCTTGACGACCAGCACGTGCTTGACGCCCGGCGCCGCGGCGACGGCCTTGTCGGCGTTCGCCTTCAGCGGAACCTTGCGGCCGCCGCGCAGGCCCTCGTCGGAGGTGATGACGAAGTGGCTGTCGCAGTCGACGATGCGGTCCTTCAGGCTGTCCGGCGAGAAGCCGCCGAACACGATGGAGTGGATGGCGCCGACCCGCGCGCAGGCCAGCATGGCGTAGGCGGCCTCGGGGATCATCGGCAGGTAGATGGTGACGCGGTCGCCCTTCTTGACGCCGTTCTTCTTCAGGACGTTGGCGAGGCGGCAGACCTGCTCGTGCAGTTCCTTGTAGTTGATGTGCTTGGAAACGCCCGGATCGTCGCCTTCGAAGATGATGGCGGTCTGGTCGCCGCGCGTCGCGAGGTGGCGGTCGACGCAGTTGGCGGAGACGTTCAGCGTGCCGTCGTAGAACCACTTGATGTGGACGTCGCCGGTGTAGCTGACGTCCTTCACCTTGCTGTAGGGCTTGATCCAGTCGATGCGCTTGCCCTGCTCGCCCCAGAAGGCTTCCGGATCGTTGATGGATTGCTCGTACAGGCGGGCGTAGGCGGCTTCGTCCACGTAAGCGGTCTTGGCGATTTCCTGCTTAACAGGAAAAAACGAATTGTCGGACATTGGCTCGCGATTCCCCCGTAGTGCTTCTGGTTACGCCCTGAAGGGCTGTTGGGGAGCGGCTTCCGGCCGCTCCTGTTGCGGGACATTATCCACACAAGTTCCCGTCACCACAAGCAGAACGGCTGATTGTCCGTCCCCTCCATCGGGGCTTTCCGCTCCACTTTGTTGCAGCGCACCGCCCGTTCTTTTGAATTCACCGGCATCCGCGGCAACACGACCGCGCGACTATTTGTCGCGCATAATACGAAAGCATGATGACGCCCTTCGGGGAGCCGCTTAACCCGGTCTTAACCGCCGCATCGTTAGCGTGCATGGCGTTCCCCCAACAACAGGGCACCGGCATGGCCAGCACGACCAACGCGGACGGCACCACCGGAGACGGCACCACCGGAAACGGCGCGGCCGGCGGCAGCGTCGGGCAGGGCATCGAGTTGGCCGGGCGCCTGTCGGAGATGGGCAGCCGCACCAGCCTGATGGTGATCGACGCCGCCCTGCGCACGGCCTCGCTGGCCGAGTTGGAGGCGTCCGGCTCGGCCGCCCTGGCGCCGTTCGGAACGGAAGCCAGCTTCGCCGGAGCCGCCGCGGAGATGCAGGCGCTGGCCCGCCGGATGCTTCAGGCCACGCAGGATTTCCAGGCGGCCATCTGCGAACCGGCGGACTGATCCGCCGCGCAGACGGCCGCGCTCTCAACCGTCCTTAAGAACCGTCACGCCTCGATCCCGGCCAGCGCGCAGACATGCGCCCATTCGGCGTCGGTCACCGGGCAGACCGACAGGCGGGACTGCTTGACCAGGGCCATGCCCTGAAGCAGCGGGTCGGCCTTCATCGTCTTCAGCGTGACCGGCGTCTTCACGGGCAGCAGCGCCCGCACGTCGACCATGCCGAAGCGCCCCGCCTCGTCGCTCGGGTCCGGGTAGTATTCCCGCGCGATCTCGACGACGCCGACCACCTCCAGCCCCTCGTTCGAGTGGTAGAAGAAGGCGCGGTCGCCGATCTTCATGGCCTTCAGGTTGTTCGACGCCTGATGGTTGCGCACACCGTCCCAATGGGTGGTGCCGTCGGCGACCATGCGCTCCCACGAATATTTGAAGGGCTCCGACTTCAGAAGCCAGCGGGCCATCGCCGTCCGCCCCCGGTCAGGACTTCGGGTAGACCCGGCGCCACGCCCGGATCTCCACGTTCTCGAACAGCCCGGCCTGGGCGTAGGGGTCGTTGGCGGCGAACGCCTTGGCGTCGGCCTCGTCGGCGCACTCCACGATCAGCAGGCTGCCGGCCATGCCCTGGCCGTCGTCGGACAGCAGCGGGCCGGCGGCGAACAGGCGGTCGGCGTGCGCCTCCAGATAGGCCAGATGGGCCGGGCGGTTGTCGGCCCGCACCTGGGCGGCGCCGGCCTTGTCGGTGCAATGGAACATGTACAGCATGGGGAACCCCTTCCGTTCGGTCGGGCGGGAGCCTAGCGCAGCCGCGACCGCCGCGGAAGGTGCCGCGACGCACGGTCTTCCGCAGGCGGGGAGGACTCAGCGGTGCAGCCAGAGGAAGGGCGCGCGCAGCGGGGGCGGTCGCCCGGGACGCGCAGGGCCGGTTTTGTGGCGGTTTCGCTCAGGCACCGCGCTGTTTTCGCCCGTCCCCGCTCCGTCGGGCGGCGATCATCCGCCCGGCATCCAGCAATGCGGCGGCGCGAAGCGCCAGCAGGGCGAACGGGTGCGGCGGGGCGAACATGGAACGGACTCCGATTGTGACGGCGCGAAGCCTCGCACAACCCATCCGAACCTGCAACCATTCCGAAGATGGCCGGGCCGCCGGCCCCTCAGCGCCCTTCCTCGCGGAACGGCCGCGACAGCAACCCGTCGATCGTCGCGTCCAGCCCGGCGCCGCGGTTCAGGATGGCCTCCACGGCGGCACACAACGGCATGTCCACGCCCTTCTTCCCGGCCAGCCCGACCACCGCGGCGGCGGTGTAGACGCCCTCGGCCACGGAGCGGCGCTCCGCCAGCACCTCGGCCAGCGTCCGGCCGGCGCCCAGCGCGGCGCCCAGCGACATGTTGCGCGATTGCAGGCTGGAGCAGGTCAGCGTCAGGTCGCCCAGCCCTGACAGCCCCATCAGCGTCTCCGGCCGCCCGCCGAGCGCCAGGGCCAGCCGCGTGATCTCCGCCAGCCCGCGGGTGATCAGCGCCGCCCGCGCGTTGTCGCCCAGCTTGCGGCCCTCCACCACGCCGCAGGCGATGGCCAGCACGTTCTTCACCGCCCCGCCGATCTGCGAGCCCACCACGTCGTCGGACAGGTAGGGGCGGAAGGTGCGGCTGCCCAGCGCCTCGACCAGCCGGGCGCCCAGCGCGGCGTCGGCGCAGGCGAGCGTCACCGCGGTCGGCAGGCCGCGCGCCACCTCCGCCGCGAAGGTCGGACCGGACAGCACGGCCAGCGGAGTCCCCGCCGGCAACGCCGCGGCGGCGGCCTCGCTCATCAGGGCGTGGCTGTCCAGTTCGATCCCCTTGGCGCAGATGACCAGCGGGGTGCCCGCCCGCAAATGGGCGGCAAGGCCGGCGCAGGCGCTGCGCAGATGCTGGGCCGGGGTGACGAGGAGGATGGCGTCGCAGGCGGCGGCCTCCGCCAGATCGCCGGTCGCGCGCAACTCGACGGGCAGGGTCACGCCCGGCAGGAAGTCGCGGTTCTCGCGCGCGGCGTTGACCGATTCGACCACCGCCGGCTCGCGCGCCCACAGCAGGGCCTCCCGCCCGGCGCGCAGGGCGGCCAGGGCCAGCGCCGTGCCCCAGGCTCCGCCGCCGATCACGCCGATGCGCCGGAAGTCCGTTGCCGCCATGGATGCCCCCCGATTTCGAGATTTGTCTTGAAGGAATTGCCCGTCTGTTTAGGCGGAGCGTTCCCGGCCCGCAAGCCGGACGGTCAAGCCTCCGGCGTCAGCAGAAGCTTCATCCCGACATGGCTCGCCCGGAAGCCCAGCCGCTCGTAGAAGCGGTGGGCGTCGGTGCGCCGGGTCTGGCTGGTCAGCTGCACCATCACGCAGCCCTCGGCGCGGGCCAGCGCGATGGCGTGCCGCATCATGGCGCTGCCGATGCCCTGGCCGCGCAGCGCGCCGTCCACCTTCACCGCCTCCACCGTCGCCCGCGCCGCACCCCGGCGGGCCAGCCCGTGGGTGACGGTGAACTGGAAGCAGCCGACGATCCGCCCGTCCTGCTCCGCCAGCACGATGGAGTTGCCCGGCTGGGCCGCCATGCGGTCGAAGGCGTCCCAGTAGAGCGGGTCCAGCGGCTCAGCATAGACATCGCCGCCGGTGGACAGGGCGTCGTCGGCGGTCAGCCGAACGATCTCCGGCACGTCGTCGCGCCGGGCGGTGCGGAAGCTCAGAGCCATGCCGGACTCACCCTCACGCCTTCACGCCGGAGCCGACCCCGGCCTTGCCGATGGCCGGCTTCGCGCTGGGGTCGAGCGGCCAGCGCGGGCGCGGGGCGAAGTCCAGCGGGTCGGTCTGGCCCAGCCGCAAGCGCTCGATCCCCGCCCAGGCGATCATCGCCGCGTTGTCGGTGCACAGCCGCAGCGGCGGCGCCACGAAGGGCATGGCCTCGCGGTCGGCGAGCTTTTGCAGGCGGGCGCGCAGCGTCTTGTTGGCCGCCACGCCGCCGGCCACCACCAGGGCGCCGCCCTGCGGGTGCATCTCCTTGAATTGGCGCATGGCGCGGGCGCAGCGGTCGGCCATCACCTCGGCCACCGTGTTCTGGAAGGCGGCGGCGAGGTCGGCCTGATCCTCCGCCGAGAGGGGCAATCCCAGCTCCTCGACATGGCGCCGCACCGCGGTCTTCAGGCCGGAGAAGGAGAAATCGCAGCCGGGGCGACCGACCATCGGGCGCGGCAGATCGAAGCGGCCCGGATTCGTCGCCAGCGCCGCCGCCTTCTCCAGCAGCGGCCCGCCGGGATAGCCGAGGCCGAGCAGCTTGGCCGTCTTGTCGAAGGCCTCTCCCACCGCGTCGTCGATGGTGGTGCCGAGCCGCCGGTATTGCCCCACCCCCTCCACGACCAGAAGCTGGCAATGCCCGCCGGACACCAGCAGCAGCAGATAGGGGAAGGGAACGTCGTCGGTCAGCCGGGCGGTCAGCGCGTGGCCTTCCAGATGGTTCACCGCGACGAAGGGCAGCCCGCGCGCCGCGGCAATGGCCTTGGCGGTCATCACGCCGACGATCACCCCGCCGATCAGCCCCGGCCCGCCGGTCGCCGCCACGGCGTCAATGTCGGCGAAGCCCAGCCCGGACTCCGCCATGGCGCGGCGGATCAGCCCGTCCAGATGCTCCAGATGGGCGCGCGCGGCGATCTCCGGCACCACCCCGCCATAGGGCGTGTGGTCGTCCAGTTGCGAGAGCACCACGTCGGCGCGGATCTCCCGCGCGTCGGTCACGATGGCCGCCGCCGTCTCGTCGCAGCTCGTTTCGATTCCAAGAACGATCATGATGGCCGTCAAACTAGCCGTCTCCACCGCTCTGGTATAGGGTCTTGGCCCGGATTTTCGACCCGGAATTCTCAGACTGTTCAGGCACCCATGAACAAGGACGTCCCCGACCACGACGCCAGCATCGTCTATTACGACGGCGATTACCCGTCGCTGGAGATCGGCGAGGCGCGGGCGGAGCACGCGGCGACTCTGGCCCGCCTCGGCATCCTCGGCGACGTGCCGTTCTACAAGGAGCGCGCGGCGGAGGCCGGCGGCCCGGTTCTGGAAATCGGCTGCGGCACCGGCCGCCTGACCATCCCGCTGGCCCGCGCCGGGCACACGGTGTGGGCGGTGGACGTCTCCGCCGCCATGCTCGACCAGCTCCGCGCCAAGCTGGAACGCGAGGCGCCGGAGGTGAGGGAGCGCGTCCACCTGGTGCGGCAGGACGCCGCGGCTCTGGACCTGCCGGCGCGGGATTTCCGGCTGGCCGTCCTTCCCTTCAACGTGCTGATGCTGATCCCCGACCTGACGGCGGAGCGCCGCGCGCTGGCCGCCGCCGCCGCCCATCTGGCGCCGGGCGGCGCGCTGGCGCTGGACGTGATGAACCCGCTGAC
This sequence comes from Azospirillum himalayense, assembly GCF_042657465.1. NCBI lineage: Bacteria > Pseudomonadati > Pseudomonadota > Alphaproteobacteria > Rhodospirillales > Azospirillaceae > Azospirillum > Azospirillum himalayense. The sequence goes on from NZ_JBHSLC010000025.1 coordinate 14,666, forward strand.
CATGCCGATGGACGCCGAGACGAAGCCCAGCCCGTCGGAGCCCCGGCGCAACCCGCACAGCGGCAACCGCTACATCCGCAACAGCCTGGCCACCCGCCTGGACGAGCGGCAGTGCCAGCGCATCCACGGCTGGTACGACGAGCTGTTGCCGGACGGCAAGATCGCGGTGACCGAGTACGGCTTCACCTGGCGGATGATCTTCCGCTACGAGCTGGAACTGATGCTGGAGGCCGCCGGATTCGCCATCGAACGGCTGGCCGGCGATTTCGAGGACGCCTCCTGGATGGTGGACAGCCGCCGCATGGTGGTCACGGCGCGGCGCGCCTCTCCCTTCACCAAAGAGTAGCGCGCGCGTCACCAGGGCTTGCAAAGCGCCGTGGATCGCCTAGAACACTGGCCTCATGACCCAACCGCTCCGCATCGGCACGCGCGGCAGCCCGCTGGCGCTGGCGCAGGCCCACGAGACCCGCGACCGGCTGATCGCGGCGCACCCGCATCTGGCCGCCCCCGGCGCCATCGAGATCGTCGTCTTCAAGACGACCGGCGACCGCATCCTGGACCGCACGCTGGCCGAGGCCGGCGGCAAGGGCCTGTTTACCAAGGAACTGGAGGACGCGCTGCTCGACGGCCGCGCCGACCTCGCCGTCCATTCGATGAAGGACGTGCCGACCTGGATGCCGGACGGGCTGGAGATTTCCACGCTGCTGCCGCGCGAGGACACGCGCGACGCCTTCTTCTCGCGCGGCGGCCACACGGTGGACACGCTGCCCGCCGGCTCCGTCGTCGGCACCGCGGGGTTGCGCCGTCAGGCCCAGATCCTGGAGCGGCGGCCCGACCTGACCGTCGTGCCCTTCCGCGGCAACGTGCAGAGCCGCCTCGCCAAGCTGGAGGCCGGAGAAGTCGACGCCACCCTGCTGGCGCTCGCCGGGCTGCGCCGTCTCGGCCTGACCGACCGCATCACCGCCGTGCTGGAGCACGAGGAAATGCTGCCCGCCGTCGCGCAGGGCGCCATCGGCATCGAGATCCGCAGCGCCGACGACGCCACCCGCGCCCTGCTCGCCCCGCTGAACTGCGCCGCCACCACGGCCCGCGTGACGGCGGAGCGCGCGCTCCTCGCCATGCTCGACGGCTCCTGCCGCACCCCCATCGCCGGGCTGGCCACGCTGGACGGCGACCGGCTGCACCTGAAGGCCAAGGTGCTGTCCAACGACGGACGGCAGGTCTTCCGGGCGGAGCGCAGCGGCAGCGCAAGCGATGCCGCTGCGATCGGCGCCGACGCCGGGGCGGAGATCAAGGCGGTCCTGCCGCCCGACTTCTTCAAGAGCTGACGGCGGCCGGCGATGGCGGCCCCTCACATCCTGGTCACCCGTCCGGCGGAGGATTCCGAGCCGCTGGCGGCCCGCCTGCGCACGCTGGGCTTCGCCGTGTCGGCGGAGCCGATGCTGGAGATCCGCTGGCTCGACGGGCCGGAGCCGGACGTCGGGAACGTACAGGCCCTCCTCTTCACCAGCGCAAACGGCGTACGGGGCTACACCAGACGTACAGGCCGGCGTGACCGTCTGGTCTATGCGGTCGGCGACGCCACCGCGACCGCCGCCCGCGAAGCCGGTTTCACGCGGGTGGAAAGTGCGTCCGGCGACGTGTACGCGCTGGCCGATCTGGTGCGCCGACGCTGCACCGCAGCGGCGGGTCCGCTACTTCATGTCGCAGGAACCAAGCTCGCCGGCGACCTGTCGGCCCTGCTGGGGGAGTCCGGATTTTCCATCCTGCGGGAAACGCTGTACGACGCCGTTCCGAGCGCGCGGCTGTCGGACGGCACGGCGGCGCTGTTGCGTACGGGAACACTGGACGCCGTGTTGTTTTTCTCTCCCCGTACCGCCCGTTCGTTTGTTAGGCTTGTCGCCGAGGCCGGGCTCATCGACCGCTGTCGTACAGTGGACGCGCTCTGCCTCAGCCCCGCGGTCGCGGAGGCCGCCCGCGCGTACGGTGAGCTGGGAGTGACACCGTGGCAGAACGTACGGGTGGCGCCACGGCCGGAGCAGGACTCTCTGCTCGGCCTGCTGCCGGAAGCATCCGGCGGCACGGGCCGGGCTTGAGCGCATCCGCTTGGGGGCTTGTGTGGCGTTCGTTGAGAACAACTGCGACCAGAAGGCACCCAATGACCTCTCGCCCAGGCTCCGAACACGAGGCTGACCCGAACGGCCACACGCCGTCCGACCAGAACCAGACGCCCGACCAAAATCAAGTGGCCGGCGGCCCGGCCGTCGAACGCATCATCGAACGCTTCGGCGGCATCCGCCCCATGGCCCACAAGCTGGACATCCCGGTCACCACGGTGCAGGGCTGGAAGAAGCGCGGCGCCATTCCGCTGGCCCGCCACGCCGATCTCCGCGCCTCCGCCGCCAAGCACCGGATCAAGCTGAGCGAAGCCGACCTGGAAGCCGCCACGCCGAGCGAGGACCGCAACGCCCCCGACGCCGCCGGCTCGGTGATCCCGCTGCCGCCGGACGCCGCCATCATCGCGTCGGCCGCCCCCGTCCCCGGGAGCGCCGAGCCCGTCAAGGCCGATGACACCCTGCCGGGCGGTGGCCCGGTGCCGGCGACGGACCTGCCGCCCTCCACCCTGCCGCCCGCCGCGGACACCCTGCCTGGCGGCGACGTGAAGGCCGAGACGATCAAGGGCGAGGAGATCCGCTCGGAGGAGATCAAGGTCGAGGAGACCCGGATCGAGGAGGCCAAGGCCGATCCCTTCAAGTCGGAAGAGGTCAAGAGCGAGACGCCGCCGCCGGTGGAGCCCCCCGCCCCCGCCTACACCGGCTCCTCCTACGAGCCGCCGCGTTACGAGGCGCCGCGCGAGGAGCGCAAGTCCGGCGCCGGCTTCGCCACCGCCGTGTCGCTGATCGCCCTGCTGGTCGGCGCCGCCGCCCTGTCGCAGCCCTGGTGGGGGCCGCGCGTCCCCGGCTGGCCCACCGCCGGCGGCCCCGCCGCCGGTCCGGCCGCCACGGCGCCCGCGCCGCAGCCCGACCCGGCCCTGCGCAACCAGATCCAGCAGCTGTCCGAGCGCCTCGCCAAGCTGGAGCAGCGCCCCGCCACCCCGGCCGAGGGCAACGCTGCCGCCGCCGGCATCGACCAGCAGACGCTGGACAACGCCGTCGGCCAGCTCACCGCCCGCATCCAGCAGCTCGAGGAGCGTCCGCAGGCCGCCGCCGCGGCGGCCCCGGCCGAGCCCGACCCGCGCGTCGCCCAGCTGACCGAGCAGCTCGGCCAAGTCCAGCAGCGCGTCGACGCCGTGGGCAACGAGGCCCAGGCCGCCGGGCAGATCCGCCAGGAGGTGGACGCGCTGAAGCAGGAGCTGGCCGCGGTCAATCAGGCGGTGGAGACCCGCCGCGACGCCGCCACCGCCGCCCAGGCGCTGGTGCTCGCCGCCGGGCAGCTCCGCTCCGCCCTGGCCGCCGGGCAGCCGTTCCAGCAGGAACTCCAGGCCGTCCGCGCCGTGGCGTCGGGCGACGCCCAGGTGACGCAGCCGCTGGAGGCCGTGGCCGGCTACGCCGCCAAGGGCGTGCCGACGCAGCCGCAACTCACCGACCGCTTCTCCGCCATGGCCTCCGACATCGTGCGCGCCGACAACCAGGGCGAGGGCAACGACTGGGTGGAGCAGGTCACCGGCAAGATCGCCACGCTGGTCACCGTGCGCCGCTCGGGCGGCGACGCGGTCGGCGACGGCGCCTCGGCGGTGGTCGCGCGTGCCGAAGCCGCCCTGCAGGCCGGCAACCTCGGCGGCGCGGTCAACGAGCTGGCCGCCTTGAAGGGCCCAGCGGCGCAGGTCGCCGCCCCATGGATCGCCGACGCCAAGGCCCGTCTGGCCGCCAACGAGGCCGGCCAGCAGCTCACCAACCGCGCCATCGGCCTGCTCTCGCAGTCCGCCGGTGTCAAGGGAGCGGCCCAATGACACGCGCCATCTGGTTCATCATCAAGGTCGCCATCGTCGTCGCGATCGCGGTCTGGCTGGCCAACCATCCCGGAACCCTCGCCATCAACTGGCAGGGCTACGTCGTCGAGACCGGCATCGGCATCGCCATCCTGATCGGCGTGGCGGCTCTGGCGGCGGGCATCGTCATCTACCGGCTGGCCCGCGCCGTCCTGGGCGCGCCGCGCAACTTCGGCCGCTACCGCCGGTCGCGCCGGCGCGAGCGCGGCTATCAGGCGCTGACCCGCGGCATGGTCGCCGTGGCTGCCGGCGACGCCACGACCGCCCGCAAGATGGCGCGCAAGGCCGACGGGCTGCTCAACGAGCCGCCGCTGACCATGCTGCTGTCGGCCCAGGCCGCCCAGCTCCAGGGCGACGACCGCGCGGCGAAAGAGTACTTCACCGCCATGCTCGACCGGCCGGAGACCGCCTTCCTCGGCCTGCGCGGCCTGCTGACGCAGTCGCTGAAGGCCGGTGACCGGGTGGAGGCGCTGCAGCTCGCCCGCCGCGCCCAGTCGCTCCAGCCCAACACGCCCTGGCTGCTCGGCACGCTGTACGACCTGGAAGCCCGTTCGGGCGAATGGGCGGCGGCGGAAGGCACGCTGCAGCAGGCCGTCCAGGCCGGCGCCATCAACCCCGACGACGGTCGCCGCCACCGCGCCACCCTGCTTCTGGAGCGCAGCTTCGAGGCGGAGCGCCGCGGCCGGTCCGACTCGGCCCTGTCGCACGCCCAGGCGGCGCACGACCTGCTGTCCGGCTTCGTCCCGGCGGCGGCCCGCGCGGCCCGGCTGCAGATGGCCATCGGCAAGCACAAGAACGCCGCCAAGACCATCGAGCGCTGCTGGCGGGTCAACCCGCACCCGGACCTGACCTCGGCCTACCGCGAGGTGGTCTCCAGCTACGACCCGATGACCCGCGTCAAGCTGTTCGAGAAGCTGCGCAACCACGCCCCCAACGACGTCGAGTCGCTGCTCGCCGTGGCCCGCGCCGCCCTCGACGCCCAGCTGTGGGGCGAGGCCCGCGCCCATCTGACCAAGGCGCTGGAGATGCGGCCCTCCCGCCGTGTCTTCCAGCTCCTGGCCGAGCTGGAGCGGGCGGAGCGGCAGGACGAGGAGGCGGCGCGCGCCTGGTTGGCCCAGGCGGCGAACGCCCCGGCGGACGCGGCCTGGACCTGCAGCGCCTGCAACGCGGTCAGCCCGAGCTGGGGCGGCCTGTGCGGCCATTGCGGCGCCTTCGACAGCCTGGAATGGAAGACCCCGACCGTCAGCATGTCGCTGATGAGCCCGGAGGCCGCTCCCGCGGCCATCACCCATCAGGTGACGGAGCCAGTCACCGGCCAGCCGGGCGTCGCCCCCGGAGGCCAGATCGCCCCCCAGGGAGCGACCTAGTCCCACGCCGGTCACAGCACGGAAAAAGCCCCTTCCCGGTCCGCCGGGGAGGGGCTTTCTCTTTGCGGGAACGGTGAAAGCCTCAGGCGTTGCCCAGCCGGGCACCGTCCAGGATGGCCTCGTCGAAGATCGCGCTGCTGCGGTCGCAGCCGGTCAGGTCGGCCAGCGTCAGGTCGCAACCCTTCATGTTCGTGGCGCTGAGCGAGGCGCCGGCCATGCGGGCGCGCACCAGCGAGGCGCGCATCATCTTGGCTCCGGCGCTGATCAGCAGCGTCCCCAGATTGGCTCCGTCCAGGCAGCCGTCGATCAGGATCGCGCGGTCCAGCTTCGCGCCGCGCAGGTCGGCGCCGCGCAGGTCGGCGGAGCGCAGATCGGCGCCGTCGAACTGGGCCGCCTGGAGCTGCGCGCCGTTCAGCCGGGCGTGGCGCAGCCGCACGCCGGAGCCCTTGGCGAGCGTCAGCACCTTGCCCGACAGGTCCGCCCCGTCGAGATTCAAGCCGGTCAGGTCGAGCTGGCGCCCCTTCTGGCCGCTGGTGCCGAGCCACAGCAGGTGCTGGTGCAGCAGAACCTCTATGTCCGCCGCCGCGATCGCCGGGCGGGCGGGCTCCGCCGACGGGTCCTCGTCCGGCTCCAGAAGCGGTTGCGGCGCCTGGGCCGCGGCCACGGCCTCCTCGTCGGTGCGGATGGAGGTGACGAGGTCCAGCTCCGACACCTTGGCGCCGTCCAGCTTGGCGCCGCGCAGGTCGGCGCCGTTCAGGTCCGCCCCCTGGAGGTCGGCGCCGGAAAAGTTGCAGTCACGCAGGTCGGTGCGCTGGAGCCGCGCCCCCGACAGGCGGGAGTTGGTGAAATCCGCCGCCCGCGCGAAGCTGCCCGACAGCTTGGCCCGCGCCATGTCGGCGTTGGTCAGCTTGGCCGAGGCCATGTCCGCCGGTCCCGGCTCGAACCCGACCACCTTCAGCTCGCCGGACGCGCTGCGGTTGGCGACGCTGCCGTCGCGCAGGTCGACCTCCACCATCACCGCGCCGTCCAGAATGGCGCCGCGCACGTTGGCGCCGCGCATGTCGGTGCGGTAGAGCCGCGCTTCCGACAGGTCGGCGCCGCGCAGGTCCGCGCCGTAGAGGTCGGCGTGGTCGAGGATGGTTCCCTGCATCCGGGCGTCGCGCAGGATGGCGCCGGACAGATGCGCGCCGGTCAGGTTGCGGCCCGACAGGTCGAGCCCGGTCAGGTCGAAGAAGGGAAGGTTGGCGCGGGCGCCGTTGGGCCGCCCCTCGGTGAAGCGGACATGGCGCTCGCACACCCGGTCCAGCTGCTCCTGGCTCAAGCGTATCCGGGACTTGTGGGAGCCGTCGTTCGCCATCGGCGCCTCAGGCGAACAGCGCGTCGATGTCGGCCTGCGAAATCTCGCTGCCGCCGCCCGACGGTTCGGGCGCCGGGGCGGCGGGTCGCGGAGCCGGCTTCGCAGCGGCGGGAGGCGGAGACGGAGGCGGTGGGGGCGGTGCCGGCGCCTCGGCCGGCTCGGCCCGCTCCAGCACCTGGGGGATCTGGGTGGCCAGCGTGTCGAACAGGGCGTCGATGTCGTCCTGGCTGACCTCCGGCCCGCCGAGTTGCGGGCCGTTCAGCAGATGCGCGTCGGGCCGGGTGTCGCCCAGCTTGCGGTGGGATGCCCCCTCGCCCATGGACGCGGTTTCCGTGGCGGAGGCGATGCGGTCGACGCCCCAGATCTCGATCATCGTGTTCACGCGCTGCTCGATGTAGCGCAGCGTGTTGACCACCTTGGTGGTGCGCTGACCGGTGATGTCCTGGAAGGCGCAGGCGGTCATGATCTCAATGCTCCAGGCATCAATGGCGTCGACCATCTCCGCGATGTCGGGATCGGTGCGCGGGATGCCCTGGGTGATCTCCTGGATCTTCTCTGTGGCGTTCAGGATGTCGGTGGTCGCCCGCTCCGTTGCCGCGACGATCTCGTCCAGCTCGCCGGTCGCCGCCTCGATGCGGTTCGATCCGGTGTCGGCGGGGCGCAGCGCGGCGATGTCGCTGCGCGTCTCGCGCACCACCTGGGTGATCGACATCAGCTCCTGCTGAAGCTGCAGGCCATCCCCCATCCCGCCTCCCGGCACCGGACGGGGCAAAGCGCCGGTGTCCACCCCGCGCAGCCGGTTGACCTGCTGCTCCAGCGCGCCGGTCAGCCGGTGGAACTCGTCCACCGCGACCACGCGGGATCGTCGGTCGCGCATGCGCAGGAACGCGCGGCCGCGCGCGGTCTGCGACAGCGCCTCCTCCATCTGGAGGTAGTCATGCTCGGTCAGTTCCATCAGAGGAACGTCGCTCATCGTCGTCACCGTCGGCGGGCCGCTGTTGAGAATCCGCCATGGAGGAAAGCACGTCTTAGGAAAACTGAGGTTACACCAGACATGGTCTGGATTTCAGGCAAATCCCTCACATCTCTGCCTCGCAGATCCCGCTGAACAAAGTCTTAATGAACTCATGGCCGGTGCGCGATGACGCACCCCGTCGTCATGCAACCAATCTGGAAGCCGATCACCGGGGCGGAATCGGCAAAGAGGGCGGTGCCGCGGCATTGAGGATTCTCCCGTCGCCGCCGCTGCCCTATACTCCTCTGCCCCTGCGCGGAGGGCAGTGGCGCAAAGGGCGCACAGGCTTGACCCAAGGGCGCCGTTCGCCCACATCAGCCGCGCCAACGCGGTACGGAACAACAGGAACGGGGACAAGATGCCGATGACGACGACGCTTCGGTTCGCGGCGCTTCGGTTTGCTGGGGCGGCGTGCGTGGCCGGGCTTTTGGGGATCGGCGTTCCGGGCGCGGGCCCGGCCCCCGCCGCCGCGGCCCTGCCCGCCGGGGTCACCGGGGTGACGACCATCGCGCCGATGCTGGAGCAGGTGACCCCCGCCGTCGTCAACATCGCCGTCCTGTCGCGGGCGCCGCAGGCCGAGAACCCCCTGCTCCGCGACCCCTTCTTCCGCCGTTTCTTCAACGTCCCCGAGCAGCAGGCCCGCCCGCAGGTCAGCGCCGGGTCGGGCGTGATCGTGGACGCACGGCGCGGCTACGTCATCACCAACGCCCATGTGGTGGAAAACGCGCAGGAGATCGCCGTCACCCTGAAGGACCGCCGCCGCCTGCGCGCCAAGCTGGTGGGGCGGGACGCGGCGACCGACATCGCGCTGCTGAAGATCGAGGCGGAGAAGCTGACCGCCCTGCCCTGGGGCGATTCGGACCAGCTGAAGGTCGGCGATTTCCTGGTCGCCATCGGCAACCCCTTCGGGCTGGGCCAGACGGTGACCTCCGGCATCGTCTCGGCGCTCGGCCGCAGCGGTCTGAAGATCGAGGGGTACGAGGACTTCATCCAGACCGACGCGTCCATCAACCCCGGCAACTCCGGCGGCGCGCTGGTGAATTTCAACGGGGAACTGGTCGGCATCAACACCGCCATCATCGGCCCGGCGGGCGGGTCGGTCGGCATCGGCTTCGCCGTCCCGGTCAGCATCGTCCGCTCGGTGATGGAGCAGCTGGTCGAGTATGGCGAAGTGCGGCGCGGCCGGCTGGGGGTCTCCATCCAGGACCTGACCCCCGATCTGGCGGACAGCATGAATCTGGCCGGCGACGCCGGGGCGGTCATCGCCCAAGTCGAGCGCGGGTCCGCCGCCGACCGCGCCGGCTTCCGCAGCGGCGACGTGGTGACCGCGGTGAACGGGCGCCCGGTGCGCAGCGCCACCGACTTCCGCAACCGCATGGGTCTGGTGCGGGTCGGCACGCCGCTTCAGGTGACCGTTCTGCGCGGCGGCAGCGAACGGGTACTGAACGTCCGCACGGGGAATTAGACCCGGCGAACCGGATCATGATAACCAATCTCTGATGATCGGCCGCCCCTCCCCTCCCCGCCGGCAGGCCCCGCCCGCCCCCATGGTCAGCGCGGCCCAGCGCCAGCGCGAGGTCGCCCGCATGCTGATGCGGCTCGACGACATGCTGAAGAAGTGCGCGGATCTGGCGGCGGCGGCGCGGGAGCGCGTGTCGGTCGGCGGGATGGGCCGCTACCGCAAATTCTCCCGCAAGGTGCGCGACTTCTTCTCGCTGGCGGCGGTGACCCAGGAACGGCTGGACGCCGCCCCGTCGGAGATGGAGGAGCTGATCGGCCCGATGACCACCGCGCTGGAACGCCTGCACGCCCGCATGGTGATCCTGTTCGTGGAGGAGAGCCTGGGCTTCTTCAACACCTTCGCGCGGGTCAAGGCGCTGCCCATCGGCACCCACGAGACGGTGGGGGTGGAGTTCCGCGCGCTGATGGAGATCCGCAAGTTCCTCGACGACCCGCTCTACGACGGGGAGCGCGGGCAGGGACTGCGCAAGCAGACGGACCGCGTCGCCGTCCTGATGCGCGCGGTGATGGACCGCTGCCCGCCCCTGCCCGACTTCGGCGACGAGCCGAGCATCGGACCGCGGGGCACGGTGAACAAGCCGCTGCGCCCACCCCGCGCCACGCCGCCTGCCGCCGCGGGCCGGGCGGCGGAGCCGCGCCCGCTGCCGCAACCCAATTCCCAACGGCCCGACCCCCGGTTGGAGGTTCGCCAGCTGTCCCTGGACGACGAGGACTGACGATCAGCCTTCCGCCCGATCAGCCTTCCGCCGGCGACGCCTGGCGGTGGTGGCTGTGCGCGTCCACACCGCGCAGATGCTCGGCGGCCTCGTGCAAAGCGCGCTCGCTGGCGCTGTCCGGGGTTTGCAGCCCCGCCTCCGGACCGGGGACGGCGTCCTCCTCGGCGATCTCGCGGGCGGCCTGCTGCCAATGCGCGATGTGGCGCCCCTCGGGACGGCCCTCGCGCTCCCAGATGGCGTGGGCGCGCTCGCGGACGCGGGGGTCGTCGGGGCCGGTGTGATGCTCCATGGCGCTGTCCTCCCAATGCGGTCTGTTGTCATGACCGTCAACAGGCGGACCGCACCGGCGTGCCGCAGACCTTTGCGCTACAGCCAATAGAGCGGGCTGACCCCGAACAGCCAGGGATGCACCGCGATCATCGCGGCGTAGGCGGCCAGCGCACCCAGCGCACGGCTCCAGCCGATCTCTCCGGGACGGAAGCTTTGGCGTCCGGCCAGGATGGCGGCGAAGGGAAGCGCGGAGGTCTCCGCCCGGTAGGTCCGCCCGCCCGCGCTGCGGCGCAGCAGCCAGCCGTTCTTGACCATGGCGAACAGGGCGATGGCCGCCATTGTGACGAACAGAACGACCCGCCGCCCGTCCCCGGTGGCTTGCAGATGCAGCAGCGCCCACAGCAGCAGCCCCATGGAGCCGGGGAAGCGGGTGATCCGGTAAACGCCCCGCGGCGGGTTGGGGGCGTCGGGCTCGCCGGCCTTGCTGGTGACGCGGGCGGCGATCAGCAGGAAGGACAGCGGCATCAGCGCGACGACGAGCGGCGCCGCCCATCCGGCGGGAACGAACAGCGGCTCCCCGCCCCCGGCCTCGTGGTAGGCCCAGACGAACAGGCCGAGCGCCAGCAGCGAGCCCAGCGAATGCAGGGCGACGAACCCGCCCCGCCCCAGCCGGGCGATCAGCCACGGCCGCACCCCCGGCCAGGACGGCACGGCGTGGGTGGCGAACAGGAACAGGGCGGCGAGGAGAAGGTCGGTGGTCATGGGGACAGAGAAGACACCGCTTTGCCCGACGGAGTCTTGATGAACGTCAATCCTGCGGCGCTGAAAGCAAACCGCGTCCGAGTGTGGCGCAGGCCACAGCGGGGATGGGCGGCGGGGCGTAGGGTCTGGTCATCGGACAGGCCGGGCCCCGACGCAGACGGAACCGGCAGCCAACTCCCCCAGAAGCCAACTCCCCAGACACCGGA
>NZ_JBHSLC010000026.1:0-1563 GCF_042657465.1 Azospirillum himalayense
GTAAGCGTTACGAACGCCCCCTTCTTCCCGAACCGGGTTCCGTGATCGAGATTGCGCGCGGGCTCACGGGACGCGGAGGGTACGATGGAGGATGGCGCCAGACTTCATCCCAGGCTTGAAGCCATGGATGAAGGCAGGCCGTATCGACGGGTCGAGGTGATCACGGGACGCCGACAGCGACGCTCGTACACGGCACAGGAGAAGGCGCGCATCGTGGCGGAGAGCGCGGCGCCGGGCGCCAACATCTCCGACGTGGCGCGACGCAACGGGGTGAACCGCGGCCTGCTCACGGTCTGGCGCCGGGCGGCGGGCGTCGTCGCGGAGGCGCCCCCGGTGCAGACGCCCTTGTTCGTCCCGGTCACGATGGTCGAGGAAACGACACCCGCTCCCCCGGAGGATCGCCGCCCGGCACCTCGGGAGGTGCCGCCAAGCCGCATCGAAATGGACCTGCGCAGCGGGCGGTTGGTGTTCCATGGCGCCGTCGATCCCGGCCTTGCGGCGGCGGTCATCGCGGCCGCCCGGGGGCGAGGGTGATCACGCCACATCCCGACTTCAGGGTCATGGTCGCCACGCAGCCCATCGACTTCCGCAAAGGCGTCCACGGCCTAGTCGCCTTGGTCGCCGAGGCGCTGAAGGCCGATCCCTATTGCGGCGACGTCTTCGTCTTCCGCTCCAAACGCAAGGACCGGCTCAAAATCCTGGTCTGGGACGGCAGCGGGCTGATTCTCGCAACAAAATGGCTGGAAGCCGGCCGTTTCTCCTGGCCGCCGGTCCAGGATGGAGCGATCCGTCTGAGCGCGGTGCAGTTCGCGCTTCTGCTCGACGGACTGGCGTGGCAAACGGCCTCGCCGCCACCGGTCAAGAAGCCGCGCTGGATGGGTTGAATGCGTTGATTCGCTTGGGTTTTGGCGGGTCTTCCCGGTATACTCCGGCGCATGCCGCCGCCCCCCGATCCGCTCCCTCAGGACCCCGCCGAACTGGCCCGCATGGTCCGTCGCCTCGCCGCCGAGAAGGCGGCGTTGCAGGAGCAGGTGAAAATCCTGAAGGCGCTGATCTTCGGGGCCAGGTCGGAGAAGGCGACGGTGATCGATCCCCAACAGGGCCTCCTCGATCTCGGCGATCTCGCCCTTGAGGCCGCGCCGCCGGCCAACGACAACGCCGGCCGGGCCGCCCCTGAGCGCCCGCGGCGGCCGGCGAACCGGAACGTCGGCGCGCTGCCCCGGCATCTGCCGCGGGTGGAGAGGGTGATCGAGCCGGAGAGCACCACCTGCCCCTGCTGCGCGGGGCGGCTGCACCGGATCGGCGAGGATGTCGCGGAGGCGCTGGACGTCATCCCCGCCATCGTGCGCGTGCTGCGCACGATCCGGCCCAAGTACGTCTGCCGGGCCTGCGCCGGCCACCCGGTCCAGGCTCCGGCCCGGCCGCGGGTCGTGGACGGCGGCATGGCCTCCACCGCCCTGGTCGCCCATGTCGTGGTGGCGAAGTTCGCCTGGCATCTGCCGCTGTACCGGCAAGCGCAGATGTTCGCCGGTCAGGGCGTGGCGCTCGACCGCGCCACCCTGA
>NZ_JBHSLC010000027.1:0-5490 GCF_042657465.1 Azospirillum himalayense
AACTTCTCGCCGGTGATCGGGCAGGTATCGGGATGGTAGGACATCGAGGCGAGCGCGCGGCTGAACGCTTCCCGCTCCGCCTCCATCTCCGCGACGCGCGTCTTCAGCCGGTGGTTCTCCTGGTCCATCTCAGCGGCGCCCCGGCTCATGCCTTCCAGTTCTTCGGCTTGCGAGGCGACGCGCGCGGACAGGGCGTCGAGAGCGTCGGCGGCGCGGTCGCAGGCGTCGGCTGCGGTTCCGGAGTAGCGGACTGGCGCAGCGTCCAGAAGTGTCCGCATATCGCGCAGGCGCGCGCTCAGCGGGGCGGTGTCGGTGGTCATGGGGTCAGTCCTTCGGGGAGGGGCGCTCGTAGACCGGAAGGCCCTTCGCCTTGCACAGGTGCCAGAGCATCGTGTGGATTTCGTCCAGCATTTCTCTGGTTGCGAAATTGTGGGCGTAGTCGATTTGTTCGGACGTCAGCTTCAGGCTGTCATACCCTTCCCGGTGCTGGCCGAGTTGAATGCCGACGCGCTCGTGCCAACTCCAGAGGCCGCAGTCTTCGATCTGCATCACTTCGCCTCCCCTGCGGAGGGGGCGGAGGGGAGGGCGTCATCGGCCTCATCGTCATCGTCGCCGATCTCGGCCTTCCACGCGGCGTAGGCGTCGGCGTTGCACTTCGGGCAGGGGTGGAAGAAGTCGCCTTCGTCGAAGCCTTCGGTGAAAACGTCGATGTCGATCATGTGCCCGTTGCGGCAGACGATGCTGTTCGGCTCGTCGGCGTAGCTCATGGTGAACTCGCAGCCCGACGTCTGCGGCTCCGGAACGCGGTCGGTCCAGCCGTCGGCGTCGTCGGCGTATTCCGCCATGGCGTCGTCGATGGTCAGGGCCTCTCGTCCGTCGCTCACCCACAGGTCATTGTTCCAGGTGAGTTCGGCCAAGGTGAGTTCGGCGGCGGGGTAGATGGCCGTGCACTCGCGAAGGAACTCCAGCGCACCGTCGTGGCTCTGTTTCGGGATCTTCGTGACCGGCACACTCCCCGGCTCCCGGATGATGATCCAGCGCTTCTTGATGGTGTCGTCGGAGTCCTGCCCCTGTGCCGTGGGGGCGGCGGAGAGGGTAAGCAAAGCGCGCAGGTCCCCAATGGTCAGAGGAGACGGGTCGTCGTTTTCCTCGCCGACCTCGACGTCGGCATAGATGAGCCTGTCGTCTGGGATATCGTCACCATCCACCAAGAATTGGCGGACATGCTCCAGGGCGGTCGCCACGTCCGCCGCAGTTGCCGGGGCGGCGACCGCGTCCTCACGCGTCCGGTGACCGCAAATTGCCAGGGCGTCCAACTGCGCATCTGACAGGTAGGCAGGGGAGGGGGGCGGGGCGGCCTCCTGCACGGAGGAGCGGCGGTTCCAGGCGGCCACCACGTCGCTTTCGTATTCGTCGTGCAACTCAATGCCGCAGTGGTCGCATCGGACGGTGTATCCACGCACGTAGCCGTCGCTCTCGCGTTCAGCCAGCAGGACGACGCGGCTGCCTTCGTCGGCCTTCGGGCCGCAGAACGGGCACGGCAGCAGTTCGGTCTTGTCACTCATGGGTGCCCCCCTCAAAAGCAGGCGTCGCATGTGCAGTGCGGCTCGGGCCGCTGCCCGTCGCGATGGACATTGCGGCACAGGCTCGATGGCCTGTGTGGCGGGTGGAAAGTGATGCCGGCGGCGCGCAGCTCGTCGCAGTGCTGGCATTCGCCAGGAGGGGCCTTGTCGCGGTCGATGGGATCAATGCTCATGGTGTCGGTCTCCTTGCGCTCTGCGCTCAGCGCGGCGCGGGGGTGGGGTGGGGCCGGTCGTGTCTGGTCCGACCGGCGCGCTTGGCGGCGTTGATCTGGTTGTCGTTCATGGCGATCAGCTTCCCGGCGGGCGTGCGCTCAGCCGTGGCTCTCGGGGAGGCCAGTTGCGAGACGCCCGACACGTCTCGGGCTCGTTCCAGCAGCGCCCGGCGGGTCTGCGGGCCGATTTCGCCCGCCGTGAATAGCGCCTCAATTTCCCCGGCCCGCTTCTGGTAGGCGGTCAGCCCGCGCGATCCCTGGGCCATCGGTCAGCCCTCCGCCCGGGCCGGCATGGTGCCGGGGAAGTCGTCATCGTTGGCGGCGGTGCCGGCGGGGTTCTCCGCGGCCTCGACCATGGCCTGCAGCTCGGGCCGGCGCGGGGTCGCCAGAACGCGCTTGCTGGTCTCGGTGCCGGGAGCCGCTTCCTTGCCCGGCCCGTTCCACCAAGCGGTGAAGGCGTCCCGACCCTGGCGCGCGGCGGCGGCTGCCTCTTCGAAGACCTGGGCGGCGAGGTCCGGACCGGCCCCGGCGGAAGGCTGGCCGTGGATCTCGCCCCTTGCCCACGCCGCCAGCTTGGCGCCGTGCTCCTCGGACAGCTGGTCGCCGTCGCGGAACATGCCGCGGTGGATGCCCTCCATCTTGTAGGAGGTCGGGTCGCTCAGATCGATGATGCCGCGGCGGTCGGACGCCAGCCGGAACGAGACGGTCACCTCGAAGAGGAAGCCCGGCGCAGTGGCGGCCTTGAACTTCTCCTTCTTCGTGTCGGGGTCCAGCGTCATCTCCCCACGGATGCTGAAGATGATGGGGATGCGCCGAGCCAACAGGCTGTTGACCATCAGCTTGTGCGCCATCTTCGGCTTGATGCTGGCCGCCATCTTGTTGGCGTTGCGGGCGCGGTCTTCATCGAAGTTCCAGCCCTTCTCGCGGGCCTTGGCTTCGGCACGGCGGACGGCCCGCTCCAACTCGCTGTCCATCTGATCGAGGACGCCGCCGACGCCGCGCCACTCCATGCTGAAGCTGTCGATCAGCAGGGCGTCGTAGCCGGCCACTTCCGCGGCCTCGGCCACCTCGGCGTACTGCGCCGGGTGGTGCGGCGGGTCCATCAGCAGGATGTCGAAGTCGAAGTCCCGCTTCAGGTGGAGCAGGCGCCCGCCTTCGGTGTCCGCGGCGGCGATGCGGCCCTTCGGGCCGGCGATGCCGCGGGCGAGGCGGAGCGCGCTGAAGCTCTTGCCGGAATTCGTACCGCCGACCAGGGCGACGAACAGGCCGTGGCGGTCGTTGAAGCTGGAGGCCGGGAGAAACTTGATCGTCATCGGTCAGGCTCCGAAGGGGGCTTGCGCGTCGATCGCGCGCTGTATCTCGTTGGAGTTGGCGGGCTTGCGGGAGCGGCGTTCCTGCGCGGCGAACTGCCGGGCGTACTTGCGCTCCTCGTGCTGGGCAGCGGCCCAGGCCGGCGGTCCGACGAGCTGCACCGTGTCCGTGTAGGCGGGCCATTCGTCGGCCGCGCTGCACTCGGCGAACAGGTCGATGGCATCCCGCACGTCCTCGTCCGCCATGGACAGCAGGCCGGGCGTCGGCTCCAAGATCGAGACGCAGTGCGGCGGCTTGGTGGCCTGCACCACCCACAGCCAGCGGGCGCGCTGCCCGGTCAGCAGCTCATGACCGGTCAGGTAAAGCCGGGCCTGCAGGTGGTGGCCAACGTCCCAGATGCGGCGCTCAAAGGCGGATGGCTTGGCGCTCTCGCTGGTCTTGTAGTCCACGATCAGGCGGTCGCCGTCCTGAACCCAATCGAGGCGGTTCTTGATCAGCACCCCGGTCTTGGGATCGCGCCAGAGGTGGGTCCGCTCCGCCGCTCCGCCGCGCATCAGGCCGGGCGGCAACTCCGCCTCCAGCGCCGTGCGCATCGCCTCGATCTTCGGCAGGTGCTTCTCCAGCAGCGGCGTCTTGCCGGCGGCCTTCGCTTCGGCGCGGGCCTCTTTGGCGGCCTTGGTGCGGTAGGCGTCGGCCTCGATGATGACCAGGCGCTCTTCCCGCAGGTGCGGTTCCAGCCAGACCAGATGGGCGACGGTCCCGACATCGAACTTGGTGTCGTCGGTCTCCTCCGCCTCCGGGTTCATGTGCTCGTGCCAGAAGACGGCGGGGCACTCGTTGACCAGCGTCTTGATGCCGCTGGCGCTCAGCGCCGGGAGGCTGTGGTAGGTCTCCGCCGGGATTCCTGTGTAAACCCCTGGCTCCAGCTTCGAAAAATCGGGCATTGCTTCCTACCTCTTTGGAATATAGGGTTTGCTCAACCAATGGGGGCGGTGATGGCGGTGACCGCGCTATATCTGGAAGTTGTCCGGGCTCTTGATGCCCGTCGGCGAGCGCTCGGCTGGTCTATGGCGGAACTGGACGACCGGGCCGGGACGAACGACGGCTATTTCGCGAAAGCCTTGCACGCCGACACGCCTTCCGGGCGTCAAGCCGGGTGGGAAATCCTTGACTTGTTCTCCCAGGCGCTGTTCCCAGCCGGAACCCGTGTCGCGATCGCACCCGCCTTCCGCGGCCTGAAGCTTCCCGCGCCGGCCAACCAGAACGGCCCTGCCGAACAGCTCCCCCTCGACCTGGACATCGCCGGCCCGTACTGCTCCCTGCGGAGCTGGTACCGCCGGCGCCGACCGCCGCGGGTTTACAGGGCTGGGGGAGGGCGCCGCCGGGCGTAGCATCAGGACTTGGGCCGGCGGCACGCGGCGGAGACGGCGGCGCGCATGCCGGGCTTGATGCGGCGCTTCTGCTTGGCGCTCGCCTCGGCGAAGCGCTTGGCCGCGCCCTCGATGTTGTGGACGGCCACCGTCGCCGGATCGCAGACGAGCACCTTGGCGCCCGCGTCGATGGCCTGCCGGGCGGCTTCGGCCAGCTCCAACGCGGAGGCGCGATGGCCTGCCGGGCGGTGCTTGAGGAGGTCGGTCATCTGGTCCATCACGCAACCTTCCCGGCGGCCTGGGCCGCGTCGTTGGCCGCGGTCGGGAGGGCGAGCACTGGGACGGCCCGCTGCCGGAGCCACAGCCCGAGCTGCCCGCAGCACCGGCTGTGCTTGTGCCGCTGGTGGGCCAGCTCCTTCCGGGCGGCATGCTCGGACCAGTCGCAGCCCTCGAACCGGACGGCGGGCGCCTCGGGGTGGTTGCGCAGCCACCGCAGCACGCCGCACAGGTTCTGCGCCGTGGTCCGGTGCCGTGCGGCCCGCTCGCGCCACCTCTGCACCATCTCCGCCGGGCTGAACGGCGGCTGGTAGGCGGCAGCCCGCTCCAACGCCTTCGCCCGGCCCGACGTGTGGGCGTGGTCGTCCATCAGCTCCAGATCGTCCACGGTCATGGGGGAGTGCAGCACCGCGCCCTGGATCAGGTGGGCGTGGGCCGCCTCGATGGTGCCGACGACCCGGCCACCAAGCCGGATCGTCAGGATGGTGCTGTTCGGCACCGGCGCGAGTTCGGGCACCATGGTGGTCACCGCGTTCCGGTGGCGGGGATATGGAGCACGCCGCCGTCGTTCGCGGCGGTGATGACCGGAGGGGAGGAGGCGAGCGGCGTCAGGCTGGTGACGGAAACCGTCAGGGACTTGAGGTCGCTGCCGGAGACGATCACCACCGCGCCTTCGATCTGGCTGGCCGGTCCGGCGTTCACGAGGATCATGTCGCCGATGCGCAGCAGATCGAAGGC